>DUPP01000009.1 GCA_012838265.1 Clostridiales bacterium | reverse complement strand
TTGGTATGCACTGAAAACTAAAATATTCAAAAAACAATCCAACGATGGGGTCACCGTTGGATTAAAATAAATTTATTTATTTTATTTTACTTGAGAACTCTACACCACAACATTTGACATAGAGCCTTTCTTTTTTCACTTAATTTTGACTGAACTTATATAAATCTATCGCTGAAGCTCCAGTAGTCAGCACACCTTAAGCTTCTAATATTTTTATAACTGAACTGGGGCTGTTTGAACCTTGCAGTAATTTATCTTCTTTCCTTCAGTTCGAAACTTATCCTCATACTCCGTAGTTACATTCTTTGCCTCCAACTCAGTATTATGCAAATCTCGGCTAATCTCCAGCAGCTTCATACCATGGCTTTTAAATTCATCAAGTGCAAATTCAAACAAGTCATCATTATCTGTTTTAAATTCTATGCATCCATCTTTTTTAAGAACGGTTTGATAACCCTTCAGATACCTGCTGTGAGTCAGCCTGCGTTTAGCATGCCTAAGTTTGGGCCAGGGATCACTGAAATTAAGATAAATTCCAGAAAGTTCGCTTTCTTCAAAATACTCCCTCGAATCATTAATATATTCCTTTACAAATACGACATTATTAAATCCTTTTTGAGCAGCTTTTTCTAGTGCTCTTAAGATAACACTGCCCCTTCCTTCAAATGCAATATAGTTATTATTAGGATATAGTTCAGCCATTGTAAGTATAAATTGTCCCTTGCCACAGCCAAACTCAGCATAAATGCTATTATTATTATTAAAAAGTTGATGCCATTTCCCTTTATATCTTTGGGGTTTATTAATTAAATATTGATTATGTTTGGAAAGTTTTTCTTCTTCATTCTTAACTTTTCTTTGTCGCATGGTATTTTCCTTACACTATTATTCTATTACTATGACAATAACCTCCCCCGGAGTATACCAGTCATATAAAAATTTTGCATGAGATGTGTAATTTCGTACACACTTGTGGGATAGCGGCACTGTTCCAATCGTTTTCGAATACTCAACCATTCCTGGATCGGTGCGCGTTTCGTCATCATTGTATTTATAATTGATTCCCACACCATGGACGTATGCTCCACCAGCGAATCTTATTGTATAGGGAGCATAACCTTGTATAATGTACGTTCCATCTTTATAATAATAGAATTTATCTCGTTTTTCCATTGCGTAAAAATATCCTAGTGGTGTAGGTTGATGATATTTTCCTACTTTACCCGTTGTTGCCAGCGTATAAGAGATGACCTTCCACTCCTGGTCTATCTTTTCAAATACGACTTCATTTTGATTTGCCCTATCGACTACGATCGCCTTTTTAATCGAGGCTACCGCAGGGGGTGCAACAACGTACTTATTGGGCACGTAGTATTCACTTTCGTCTTTCACCAGTACTACTTTTGTATATTGAGAATCAGCCGATAAAACTCTTACAAGGGTTCCGTCTCCCAAATAATCGAACTCGCTCAAATTGCTAATATCAATGTATCCCGGAGCACTTTGACTTCTTCTGGCGCCGTTTTTATCCAATTCTCCTCCTTTGTATTTAGGGGCATAGCCCTTATTATTATGATAATTATCAATATAAGTCAGGGGCCCTTTAGCGGCGGCTTTCTCTGCTTTCAAAACTGCTTCGTGCGCCTTGTCAAACTGAAATTCTCTTTTTACCGCCGAATCTACATCTAAAAAACCGAATAATTGATGTTCTCCTTCATTCCAGGTGACATAATACCACTTATTTTCATTTTCAACGGTCTCTATGTATCCGAGTTTTTCATTTTTGGAAACTGTCTTTAGAATTGGTTCTTCATACGACGGACCTTTTCTTATATTGGCTGATTCTTTTTCTATCAAAAGATATGTGTAGGTGAGCAGGTATTTATCATACTTTAAATGAAATGCAACATCTGGTTCAGTTATTTCACTCGCAACATCAGAAGGATCATCATCTTTTTCAATTGCAGATTCTGTACTTTCTTTGTCACTATGTACTATGTTGCGTTTAAGAGAATCCACCTGGTTATTTGCCGCTAATATAGATTCATTTATCTCTGGCCCAATAATGATCAGCAATAACAGGATGGAAATCAACGCCATGATTAGAATTTTGAGTCCAAGGTTATTTTTCATAATTCCACCACATAATCCCTTTTGATAACTTACCCTCCTGGTTGGAAGCATGTTAACATTGTAACTACAAACAGTATATGAAAATTTGAGCTACATTAGTGCAGCTCAAATATCTTTTTATATCTTTTTAAATATTGCAGTAAGGGATATCCAATACCGTAGCATGCAATCAGCTGCCCAAGAGCTACCCATAACATGCAAGCATATAACGGCATCGGTATGCCATAAGCGTAATAAAGCATGCCTCCGATTATAATCCCGTTAGTAATAACCGGTGGCAGTGGAACTAAAATTGGTCTTTTTCTTAGAAGGTATGACCCAATAGCAGCAATCAATGTTGCAATGCTTCCAAGAATCATATCCAAAATTCCATAAGGGCTAATCATATTTGAAACAAGACAGCCAACAAACAATCCGGGTATCGCCGCAGGAGTATAATACGGCAAAATAGTGAGTGCCTCAGATACCCTTACCTGCATTATACCGTAGCTGAATGGCATCAACGCAATGGTTAGGACTGAATATGCCGAAGCAATAATAGCTGCTTGCAGTAGGTATTTTATATTTCTCATATTCCGACCTTTCTTTGCTAAGCCGCCTGTATTAGCTGTATTACACTCATCATTAATAATGAAAGTATTCCCTGAGCTTGTACAATAATGAGTGTCAAATACAAAATTATAAGCAATGCAGCTACACCGTCCCTCTTTCTAAGCCTCATCCCATTCATTCTAGTTCTATGGCTACCTCCCCGATAACATCTTGCTTCCATTGCCATTGCCAGGTCTTGTGCAATACGGAATGCACTGATAAATAAGGGAACAAGCAACGGGATCAGGCTTTTGGCTCGCCTCATAATATTCCCGCTTTCAAAATCAGCGCCTCTTGCCATCTGTGCTTTCATAATTTTGTCAGTTTCCTCTAAAAGAGTCGGAATAAAGCGAAGTGCAATGGTCATCATCATAGCTAATTCATGAGAAGGCAGTCCGAATTTTTGCAATGGACTTAGAAGCTTCTCTATACCATCAGTCAATTGTATAGGTTTCGTGATAAGGGTAAGTATGGAAGATCCTATGATAAGAAGAACCAGTCTAGTTCCCATAAAAAAAGCATTGCGCAATCCTTCTTTTGTAATAGTCAAAAATCCGATTTCTATGAGTGGAGTTCCCTTTGTCATAAACATATTTATAACAAAGGTAAATATTATTATCAGAAAAATCGGTTTTAATCCCTTTAAGATAAAGTTCAGCGGCACTCTTGAAATTCCTATTATCAATGCCAGTGTAACCAGAACGATAACATAACCCCAAAAATCACGAATTAAAAAAAGCGAAACAATGTATATAAATGTCCATATAATCTTAACTCTGGCATCAAGTCTGTGAAACCATGAGTCGCCCGGATAATATTGTCCTAATGTAATATCACGTATCATGCGTCAATCTTCCCTTCAATTTGTTTTAGTAAACGATATAGTTCTTCTTCTGCTTCATCAATATTTAATATGTCTCGAGAAACCGGCACTCCTCTTTTTCTAAGTTCATTCATAAGGTGTGCGGATGGAGGCAATCCCAGGCCCAGAGATTCAATATAATCTGCCTGACTAAATACTTCTGCAGGAGTTCCTACCATTACAAGCTTTCCGCTGTCCAGCACGAGGATCTTATTTGTAAGTCTAGCAATATCACCCATGTTGTGTGATACAATTATTATTGTTGTGTTGTTAACAGAATGTATAACTTTGATCATCTCTAGAATGTCTGCATGAGATTTGGGATCAAGTCCGGCAATGGGCTCATCAAGAATTAAAATTTCGGGCTCCATAGCAATTACTCCCGCAATTGCAATTCTCCGTTTCTGTCCTCCGGATAGTTCAAAAGGAGAACGCTGACCAATTTCGTCATAGTTCAAACCTACCAATTCTATGGCCTTTTTAACCCTAATATCAATTTCTTCCTGGGAGAGGCCAAGGTTCATGGGTCCAAAGGCAACATCCTTATGGACTGTTTCCTCAAAAAGCTGGTATTCCGGATATTGAAATACCAGGCCTATCCGTCGCCTTATATCACTCATTTTAACTTCGCCACTTGTTATATCGATACCATCAATCAGGATTTGTCCCGATTTAGGTTTCAATAAACCATTTAAATGCTGTATCAAAGTTGATTTGCCGGATCCGGTATGGCCAATAACTCCCACAAATTCTCCCTTTTCTATTTCAAAGCTAACATCCTCAAGGGATACTGATTCATACGGCATTCCTTCACTATATATATGATATAAATTCTTTACTTGAATCTGCATGCGATATAATCCACCATTTCCTCCATACTGATGATATCCTTTGGAATATCAATGCCCCGGCTTCTAAGCCTGTCTGCTATCTCAACTGTAAACGGCACGTCCAATCCAAGCGCCTTGATTTTCTTTGCATTAGCAAATACCTCAGCTGGTGTGCCATCAAATGCAACGTGCCCTTCGTCCATAATTATTACCCGTTCTGCTCTTGCAGCTTCTTCCATGAAATGGGTTATTAAGAGCACAGTAATTCCTTCATTATGAAGCTTTTCTATGATTTCCATAACCTCTTGCCTTCCTTGAGGATCAAGCATGGCGGTAGGTTCATCCAGAATGATACATTCCGGTTTCATAGCAATTACACCAGCTATGGCAATTCTCTGCTTTTGTCCACCTGATAGAAGATGTGGTGCTTTCCTTCTTTCTTCATACATGTTAACCGCATAGAGAGACGCATCAACCCGCCTCCTAATTTCTGTAGGTTCAATTCCTAAATTTTCAGGCCCGAATGCCACATCATCTTCAACAATCGAGGAGACCAACTGATTATCAGGGTTCTGGAATACCATACCTGCAGTTTGACGGATTTCCCATAGTTTTGTTTCATCCTTCGTATCAAAGCCCTTTACATAAACAACCCCGCTGCTGGGCAGCAGCAAGGCGTTAATGTTCTTCGCAAGTGTGGATTTTCCGGATCCATTGCTGCCAATGATTGCTGTGAAACTGCCTTTGTCGATTTTTATGCTTACATGATCCAGTGCTTTAATGGGCTCCAGTTTTTCTTCTCTTTCATATTCAAATACTAGATCTTCAATGCTGATAATATGATTCATCTATTGAATAACTCTCTTTCCTGATTCTAATACCAGCCAATCGCAGGTATCAAAGAATAGTTTGCTTGATATTTTATCATTATAATCCATTTTAAATTTGATGCTATTGAGATATGTAAAATACTCCTTTAAAGCCCATGAGGTGGCCGTGTCGGGATATTGATTAATAAAAGCCTCATACGCAATTTTTGCTTCTTCTGAAAAGGAGTTGGTCTTATAATCAAATATCGGTGTTCCATTGGTTCCCATTACCATTGCATTCATATAGTATCCATAAATCCATTCGAGATCCTCCTTTATCAAGTCGAAATCTCTATTTTTCTTAGCAAATAATTCTATATCGTGTGCTCTAAGTGCAAGCTCAGCCCAACTCTTCATGAGAACAGTATCCTTCTTCATTGGTGACTCCTGTTCTTCTAGCATTATTTGATAGAATCCTGTCAACGCAGGGTCTATATGGTCCTCATAGTGTAAAATCCACTCACCGTAATCAATACCATTATGATCAAAACTAAGGATATAATGCTCTAGCTCATGTACCATGTAGCTTGCATGATCTTCATCCAGTTTGGAGAGATGTTGATCCAAATAATCCAAGGCTTCATCGATACTTTCTTTCGATGCTGGTTTTTCCAGTATCTCATAAAAGTTGTTTTGAATTTTTTCTTGGTTAGGATTGCATCCTGTTAAGGCTATTATTAAAAATAATTCCATAAATAAAATTATAAATGCCTTTTTCATTTAATACCTCCAGTAACACAGATGCTCTTCTGCTTTGCAGTTAGAGCCTAACGATATAAATGTTATAATTTTATAATGAGATAATTATACATTATAAATAAGATCAGTACAACTTAATCGATAAAAGGCTCTCTAAAAAGAGAGCCTCAGACTGTAGACAAAGCGTCTCAGAAAACAAAAACTTCTGAGACGCTTTTCTTTTTCAGTGATCGAATTAAATTTCTGAAAGGATTCAATAAAAAAGAAGTGCCAACAGGGTCTAATAGCCCTTT
>DUPP01000107.1 GCA_012838265.1 Clostridiales bacterium | reverse complement strand
TTTCTTCTGCCTCGCATGTATTATATGCATAAACAGCGGTAAAAGCGCGCAGGAGAAAACAAAAAGATATAGTATGAACCACAAGTGCGCCGGAGTGAAAGTACCTCGATACCCAGAGATATCCGAAAAATCAGGAAAGAACTGAGTAAACAGATAATTGAAATATCCGCCGTTTAAAGTACCCTGCTGCAAGCGTGCCATATAGCCTTGTATCGGAACAATCAGAATTATACCCAAAACCAGCGGGATGAGAAGCCGTGAAACACGCTCTTTCACATATTGGCCAGCATCCCTTTTCTGCAATGCATACCATGTAGCAATCCCTGCCACTAAAAACATCAACGGCATAAACCAAGGCCAGATAATACCCATAAAAGCAACGCAGCCGGAACTCGTTGCATCACTGTGGATATAATTAAATTCCCTGGGATCGAATACTCTCGCGGCATGAAATGGAAAAAGGAGAAGAATACCAAAAATCCTGAGCCAGTCAATATATTTTCTACGCATACCCAAATCTCCAATCAAATGCCCGTCCAAAGACAGGGGACGGTTCTGTGTCCTATTTCCCGCATCTTTCTACAATTCCCTTGCTTACTCCCGTCAATTTGCTAATCTGCCTTATTGAAAGGCCCCCTTTCTTCAGTTTCATAATACAACTGTTTCTCACTTTGACTTCTAATAATTGAAATTCGAATGCATTTTTACATTTTGTTATCTTTTTTATAATTTCTTTTACTTGTTCATCCGTCAGACGAAAAGGGCGTTCTTTGATTTTTAAATAAGTATCTTCACTCGCTTCACTGTAGAATTCTTCTAACTATTCTCTGCTCATCATACCCAGCGCAAAATCTGTATTAACCAACGAATCGCCTTTGGACCCCATATAATAAGTATAGCTGCTGTATGGATACTCTCCCAGCTAATTTTTTTATAAATTTTTCGTTACCTTCTCTGTCCTCCAGGGTCTGCTACTGATTGATACCTCTTAACATTATGTGATATATTCCAGTTGAACTAAGCTGCCTTGCGCGCCTTGGCATTCTACTTCACCTCTGGAATATTTTAGAATACCAATTCACTCAGTTAAGACATAGAACCGTCCCCCGTCTTATAAAAACAAACACCCGCAGTTCCTGGTGATGGATCTGCGGGTGTTTGCTCTGTGACAGTATACTGGTATTTATCTCAATAGCCGTACTTTTTTCTTTTAGTTACCCAGAAAAATCCAATGACATAAATAATGTGCCTGTTTTCTCCTTTCGACTAACTATTTGACAGATTCTATATTATACGGATTCAATCGGTTTTCTCTCGCGGTTTCAATAATATGTCGTGACTACATAACCGCTACTTCATTTTCTCGCATGGTTCAGATATCCCAACATACACATTTTGCCCTTTATGGTCGAGTGGACAACCTGGGTGTAATTCCGGAAACCCTTTATTTACAGGCATTTCCAATACTATTATTTTTCCACCTTTGTGATTAACGCCACACACTCGATGTGGGACGAGTTACCAAGCTTGATGTCTAGGTTTTTTTAGGTGAGTACGTCTGCGGGAACATGTCGACTAAAGGTGTACGTACGTGGGAATAGGTCAATAAATTTTGTTATATGACAAGGCTTAAAGTCATC
>DUPP01000106.1 GCA_012838265.1 Clostridiales bacterium | reverse complement strand
TCTCGTAATATATGATCAGCTAAAAGTGGCATAATTATCGATTTAATTTCACATCTTAATAATCCGGCTGTGGCATCTGTTTTAAAATTTATTATATTTTCAGTTGCGTTAATACTAGAATCAATCTAAAATTATGTTTTCGGGAGTATTAATGCAAGTTTCAACTAATCTTTCAAACCTCACTGCAGTTGCCTTAGCAGATTCTTTAAGTGCAGTTTCTGTCGGATCCAGCATTCCATCAACAAATTGTGCATGTTCACTCATTATATTATTCCAGAAATTAAGCTCATCACATAAAGCCTTCTCTGTAAACGTTCTATTTCTAAAAGGAGAAAATGTTCCAGTTGTATAATAAAACAATGCAGACATTAACAATATCTCTGATATTCTCTGATATTGCTATATAATACTTTGTAATTTACTTCCTGATATTTAAAATACTTAGTCATTTTTACTGTTCATATTTCTGAGCCTGTCCAAATACCCTTGTAAAATAAGTGTCGCTGCCTGCTTATCTATAACTTCTTTACGTTTTTTACGGTTGACATCAGCCTCAATCAAAACTCTTTCAGCAATTAGGGTCGTAAATCTTTCGTCCTGAAAGACTACAGAAATATCCTTCATACCTAAACTTCTCATTTTATTCTCCAGCATAGTCTTGAATTCATATACCTTATCAGTCTGTATGCTGCTGCTTCCGTCTAAATTCTTCGGTAAGCCAATAACTACGGTGTCACAATTATGCTCTCGTATCAAGTCTATAATCTTGCTGGTATCTTTGCGAATACCCACACGTTCTATTGTCATAAGCCCTTGGGCAGTTAACATTAGTTCATCACTTAGAGCGATCCCTATTGTTTTATCTCCCACATCCAATGCGATAATTTTCATGGATTTTATTACCCTTCCTTTTTATTAAAAATGAAATTTATTGAAAAAGAAAGCGAGACTCTAAAGCCCCGCCTTTTAACTATTAAATAACAACATGTTTTTTATATTTAGAAAACACATTAAAAAATGCTTATTATTTTTTTAGGAATGCTCTTAGCAACTCTTCAACCAAGTCATCCCGTTCAATATGCCTGATAATATTCCTTGCATTATTATGTCCCGTGATATATGAAGGATCACCAGACAGAATATACCCTACCATCTGGTCTATTGCATTGTAACCTTTTTCTTCTAAAGCATTGTAAACAGTTCGCAGTATCTCTTCTGTTGTTTGTTGTTCCCATTTTTCAGGGCTATTAAACAATATAGTATTCCTGTCCATTGTTCACCTTCTTTCTTCTCTAATTTATTATATCAAAAGGTTGAGGTCTTAAACAAGTTGTTTTGCAATTTTTTAATATAGTTGTAACAAACCCTTGTATAATTATTTAACTTATCAGATTAACTTATCAAAGTTGCTGCTACATCTAAAGCATCTTGTATTTTGGTAGGATCCTTTGCGCCGGCTTGTGCCATATCTGCCTTTCCACCGCCACCGCCTCCAGCTGCAGCTGCTATTTTTTTGATCATATTACCTGCATGATAACCTTTTTCCAAAAGATCGTCAGATACAGATACCATAAAGGTTACTTTATTGTTGTTTTCTGTTGCAAATACTATGATAACGCTCTTTATTTTTGCCCTTATATCATCTGATAAGCTTCTAAGGTCGTTAATATCATAATCCTTGAAGGTATGAGTTATCAATCGTACTTCATTGATAACCGGGGCATTTGCTATCATGTCATCTAAACCAGCGCTCATCGTCTGTTTCTTTAGCTCATCCAGCTCTTTCTTGCTGGCTTTATATTCATCATTCAATAAATTTATCTTGTTTAGCAATCCTGCTGCGTTGGTTTTGAGTGCTTCGGCCGCTGAGTTTATCAATTCCTCTTCGGCTCTTAGCTTTTTATAGATACTAGCACCCGTTATAGCTTCTATTCTCCTCACACCAGCAGCAATTCCATTTTCACTGATAATTCGAAAAGCTCCTATTTGTCCTGAGTTAGTGATGTGCGTACCACCGCAAAGCTCTGTGCTGTAATCTCCAACGGATACGACACGAACTTTTTCACCATATTTTTCATCAAATAAAGCAATTGCTCCGGACTTCTTTGCTTCTTCAACAGTCATAATTTGCGTCTTTACAGGTAAAAAATAATTAATTTTCTCATTCACAATTGATTCAATTTTTTGAAGTTCTTCTTTAGAAACAGCTTCAAAATGAGTAAAATCGAAACGCAAGCTTTCAGGATTAACATTTGAGCCTGCCTGTTCCACGTGGTTCCCTAATACTTCTTTCAAAGCCTTGTGCAGAATGTGTGTACAGGTATGATTTCGTGCAGTATTATTCCTATTTTGAATATCTACCTGAGACTCTACTATCTCACCAATTTCAATCTCACCTTGTATTATTTTAACTTTATGAGCATATATTCCATTGATATTTGTAACCGATTGCACATTTATTACACTATTTTTACCATTAATTATTCCTGTATCACTTACTTGACCGCCGCCTTCTGCGTAAAATGGGGTTTTATTTAAAAGTAATATACCTGAGTCCCCTTCCTGTAATTTATTTACAGGGTGATTGTTCAGGAAAATATTATTAATAATGCTTTCACATAAAAGTGTATCATAACCTACAAATTCTGTTGGTTCTTCGTCTACAAATATTGCGTTACCTTCAGCCCATCCTTCATCATCTTCAGTTTTTCTTGCAGCTCTTGCTTGCTCCTTTTGGTGCAGCATGTTCTTGTTAAAGCCATCAACATCTGCAGTAAGTCCATTTTCGGCAAGGATTTCCTGGGTAAGCTCCAACGGAAAACCATAGGTATCGTACAGTTTAAAAGCTTTATCGCCTGGTAACACCGTATTGCCGGTATCTTTTAATTCTTTGATATAATCATATATTATTGCGGTTCCCTGGTCTATTGTAGCACTAAATTTTTCTTCCTCTACACTTAATATTTTATAGATATAGTCTTTTTTCTCTTCTAGTTCGAGGTACGCACTACCCGAAGATTCAATTACTTTTCTTGACAAATCTGCCAAGAAAGATTTACTAATCCCTAGTAGCCTTCCATGCCTTGCTGCTCTACGGAGAAGGCGTCTAAGCACATATCCTCTTCCTTCGTTACTAGGCAGAATTCCATCCGATATCATAAAGGTTACGGAACGGATATGGTCAGTAATTATTCGTATTGACACATCTGTTTTTGCGGTTCCATGTTCATATTTTATACCGGATAATTGTACTACTTCATCTAAAATATATTTTATGGTATCAACATTAAAAATAGAATCTACATCTTGCATTATACAGGCTAACCTTTCCAAACCCATTCCAGTGTCAATATTTGGATGAGCTAGTGGTGTATAATTGCCTGCTTCATCTTTATTAAACTGCGTGAATACATGGTTCCAAAACTCTACATACCGGTCACAATCACATCCCGGTTTGCAGTCCGGCTTGCCACAACCAAAGCTTTCTCCCCTATCATAATATATTTCAGAGCAAGGTCCACAAGGGCCTGTACCAATTTCCCAGAAATTATCCTCTTTACCTAGAGCAACGATTCTTTCTTCCGGAAGACCTATTGTATTTTTCCAAATGTCAAATGCCTCCATGTCTTCTTCATATATGCTTGCCCATAATCTTTCTTCAGGCATTTTTAATACCTGTGTTATGAATTCCCAGCCCCAGACGAGAGAATCCAACTTAAAATAGTCACCAAAGGAAAAGCTTCCAAGCATTTCAAAAAAAGTAGCGTGTCGGGAAGTATGTCCAACATTTTCTATATCCCCGGTCCGTATACATTTTTGGCATGTAGTCATTCTTTTGCTTGGAGGTGTTTCCAGTCCTGCAAAATATGGTTTTAAAGGAGCCATCCCCGAATTAATTAATAATAAGCTTTTGTCCTTTTCCGGGACAAGTGAAAAGCTTTTTCTAGCATAGTGGCCTTTACTTTGATAAAACTCCAAAAACATGCTCCTTAATTCATTCAATCCTATTTTTTCCATTAAATATTATCCTCCTAATGTGGCTGTTTACATCTATTTTAAAGCCTGATATGACTCAGGATATTATATCATAAGAGGCTTTTCCTTTCCAATTTAATTTATACAAAACACTTTTCTAAATTGTTTTAATATTCAAAATTTTATGATATAGTAAATTTGAGAATGCAATCTAATAAAGCCTAATACTATTTAAGGGGTGTTAAAGATGCAGCCATACTCGATTGATGAGAGATCTCAGAATTTAATCAAGGATATATGGAACGATATGTCAACAGGAAAACAGTACGATTCCTACCAACTGCGCCAGGTTATAAAGGAATCCTGGCTTCGATGCAAAAGCTATGGTTTAGACCCATATTGTCCGAAAGTATTTTCCTTAACTCAATCAGAACTCAAAGCTTTAAAACATGGACCATTTCAAACAATACTGGAAACTGCATACCCTTTCATGGAACAATTGTACGAAATTGTAAGGGGTTCAGGCTTTGTCGTCATGCTATGTAACCATGAAGGTTTTCTGTTAGAATTAGTTGGTGATCAAGATGTTATTGAAGACGCACAAAACATTACTCTTTCCTGTGGAGTTAACTGGTCTGAACAATATATGGGAACTACTGCTATTGGAGTATGTATTGAAACTGGAAAGCCCATACAAATCGTTGGCTCGAAGCATTATCTTCAGGGATGCCATTCCTGGACCTGCTCTGGAGCTCCTATATTTAATGATAAAGGTGAACTTAAAGCTGTTCTTAATATGTCTGCCCAATACGAAAAGGTCCATTCTCACACATTGGGCATGGTTGTAGCTGCTGCTAATGCTATTACTCATGTTCTCAAGTGTAAAGAAATAAAGAACCGACTTGAAATCAATAATCACTTTCTGATTTCTATAATGGAAAATATGTCAGATGGATTAATTACCATAAATCAACAAGGAAAAATCAATCATATAAATAATGTCGCCGCAATTCTTTTAAAAATCAGAAATATAAATGATCCCATGCTTGCTCAAATCAGCGCCAAACTGCGTTTAGTGGATGCATTAAATACAGGATATAATTATACCGATCGTGAAATATCATTTGATTTAGCTGAATCAACCGTTCATTGCAGTGTAACTGTACGCCCAATCCATTATGATAATAAGATTATTGGAGCATTGGCAACACTTCGTGAAATTAGTTCTGTTCGCAGATTGGTACATAACATAATAGGTAGTAAGGCTCTTTTTACTTTTGATGATATTCTGGGAGAAAGTAAAAGTATTAAACAAGCTAAGGAATCAGCAAGATTTATAGTTAATGTTTCCCAAACAGTTATGATTTCTGGAGAAAGCGGAACGGGAAAGGAAGTATTTGCTCAGGCCATCCATAATGGCAGCAACCGTAGAAAAGGACCATTTGTAGCCATCAACTGTGCCGCTGTCCCAAGAGAATTGGTTGGAAGTGAGCTTTTTGGATATGTAGAGGGAGCTTTTACTGGGGCGCGTCGGCATGGTGCTCCAGGTAAGTTCGAATTAGCGGATGGAGGCACGATCTTTCTGGACGAAATTGGAGATATGCCATTAGAACAACAATCTTCATTGCTACGCGTTTTAGAAGAACGCCAAGTTACAAGGATTGGTGAAGAAAAAGCCAGACCTATTGATGTTCGCGTGATTGCTGCCTCTAACCGAGACTTGATTAAGGAAGTCAATGAAGGGAGATTTCGTAAAGACCTTTTTTATAGATTGTTTGTTTTGCATATCCGCATTCCCCCGCTCCGTGAAAGGGAGGGAGATGCTGAATTTCTGGCCCGGCACTTTTTAAATAAATTCAACCTGGATTTCAATATGAACGCTTATTTCACAGAGGAAGCAATAAAAATTATTAGAGATTACGAATGGCCTGGTAACGTTCGCGAGGTTCAAAATGTAGTGCAGCAAGCTATACTTTTGTCCAGGGGCAATGCTATCAAAGCTGAGCATATTTCTATAAATCATCCCAGAAAGTATAATGATCTTCACAAGGTTGCTACACTAGAAAATATGGAATACCATTCTATAAAAGAAACCTTAAATCAATGTGAGGGCAATGTCACAAAAGCTGCAGAAATCCTTGGCATTAGCAGAGCAACCCTATACCGTAAAATCAAAAAGATGAAAAAGGATATATGATTTAAAAATAAACTGGTTGACTTTAATATTGTTTCTTTTTATATTTTGTAAATTAAACTATCTTTCATCGTTATATCGCAGCAGTCCCATATTCTGCAATGCAAGAGAAAAAGTGTCGGGAATAAAAAATTTGAGACCATAAACATCTCTATAGAACCAATCAAAGTATGTTAATAGACTTCCACGGCTTATATTCATTTTTTGGCAATGCCATGGATCATAATATGAGGTATAATTCCTGAATTGTGGATGAGCATAATATTTGATCATATGATGCCAATTTTGCGCAGCAAATGGCCCTATTAAGGCAATAAAAGTGTTTTGCACTGAAGCGTCTTCGGCAACGGCAGGCAGCCACACAGGAGATAAAGCTGCTTGTATTGAATAATTTTTCCCATCCGAGTTAATTATGAAATCGAGGTTTTCAACAGATTTGTAACTAACAGTACAGGATGTGTTTTCTTTAAGATATGAGATTAACTTAACAACAAATTCTTCGATACTCTCTTCATTATTATTAAGTGTTAACAGTAAATTTCTTTTTAATTGATTTAACCAGCTTGAAATTATATTACTAGCTTCATCGTTTATTAATAACCCTATTTCATTTTCTTCGATAGCTTCCAAGTTAACAAGGCACTTTATAGCATCATCTGCCAATTCCTTACCATATATACAAGCAAAGTCCTTCAGTAATTCCTGAGGTATTGTTTTATGTTCAGACTCTTTATAAGAGATCAACCCTGATTCTAATAATGCTAAACATGGGTATGGATTACTTTTCTGCAAAATTGATGATAAAGATTCTTCTATAAACATAAACTAACCTCCATGGATAAACCAATATATTTGCGGTGAAGGTATAAAGAACGAACCTCCACCGCAATTCTTTTTATATATAATTTAATTTAATGGGTTGTTCTAAGTAATACTTTTTAAATCATGCTATTAATATTTTAAAGACATCAACGAATTTTAATTTGGCCAAATGTTGGTAATGCTGGTGGGATAGGAGGCATTTGCCATGTGCTCGTCAAAGGAACTGCTGTGTCTCTGTTGATTATTGCATCGATAACGGTTGGACGATTGCTCTTAATTGCTGCTTCAACTGCGGGAGCGATGTCAGCAGGTTTCTCTACGCGCACTCCATCTCCGCCCATAGATCTGGCCATAGCAGCGAAATCAGGATTCCAAAGCTCGCCATCATAATATTTTGTTCCTTCGTAGGTTTCGAAGTTAGTACCAATCTGCCTTCCCCCGAAATAGAATCTTTGCAGATCCCTGATAGCGCCAATTGCATAATTGTTCATGATAACCCATACTGCAGGCAGATTATATTGCACTGCTGTAGCCACAGCATGAGGCATCATCATGAATCCGCCATCACCGCAGACATTAATGCAGGTTGTTTCTGGCCTTGCCAGCTTAGCACCAAGAACACCGCATACACCAAAGCCCATTGCAGCAAATCCCCCGGCAGTAAAGTGGGTTCCGGGTACATCTGATCTCCAGTATTGCTCAATCCATGGTTGGTTATTACCTACGTCAGAGAACATTATAGCATCTTTTGGTGCAGCTTTGCGGATATCAGCAATTAAACGTCTGGGATCAATTGGTGTTTCATCACTTACTTCAAAAGGTGCTACAAAATCATTCCATTCCTTCTTATATCCGGCTAATTCATCAAACCAGGTTTTATAGTCGCCTTTAATACCATCAGTTTCTGCTTTTTCAATCAGTTGATTAAGTACCGTCTTAATATCTCCCACTACTCCTATATCAACTGGATAATTTCTGGCGATTTCTCCTGGATCTATATCAATTTGAATCAGCTTAGTTGCTGGAATGTTGTAAGCAAATCCCGGCTGCCAGGAAGCCGTATGTAGATCTGAGAAACGGCACCCTAAAGCAAGAATTACATCGGCATTACGTGCTGCTTCAACTGCTGGATAATGACCCCAGCATCCACATACTCCAAGATGCAGCGGATGACTGTCCGGAACAGCACCTTTACCCATCAAAGAAGTATAAACAGGAATGTTCATATATTCAGCAAATTTAAGTAATTCTTCTCTTGCTCCTGATACATGCACCCCGTTGCCCGCTAAAATCAAAGGTCTTTTTGCCTCTATCAACTTCTTTAATATAGCATTTATACTTGCGGGTTCAGCACCGGTTCGCCATGAAATGGCATCAGTCCAGCCCTCCGGATCCGGAATAACTGTTTCCCCTTCTGTTTGATATATGTCATATGGAACTTCCAAATGAACCGGTCCTGGTCTGCCCGTCTGCATCAGTTTGAAAGCCTTAGGTAAAAACTGGCTGATTTGATTTACTGTTGTTGCTTGAAAGCTGTGTTTTACATAAGTTCTAATGACAGATGGATAATCTGCAGGATAGTGTCTGTATGGTTCCTGAAGTGCACCACTATCGAATTGATCTGTCGTTACCTGTCCAGTTATTAATAAGAAAGCTGAGGAATCATAATATGCATTTGCAACTGCACAAGCAGATAGAGCCGGTCCTGGTCCTGTTGAAACATATACTGGAAGTGGTACTCCAGTTATACGGAAGTACGCATCAGCCATAAATCCGGCTGCAGTCTCAATACGTGGCCAAACAATTTTTACCTGATCCTGCTTGTCATAAAATGAATCCAAAAGCCCAATAGCACCATGTCCGGCATAGCCAAGCATATACGGAATTTTTTCTTTTAACATATATTCCGCTATTACATCAGCGCCTTTATATTTTCCAATTTTATCGGCTGTATAAATCATAACACTTCCCCCCTTCTTAAAACCTCTTCTCATTATTACTAAGCTTTAAATAACTACTTATCTCATAATACATCCCCCCATATCGTGAAACATATTGTTTCCAACCACTGCAGGATGCTTATCTGTTTATCAACTGTAGTTTTGTTCTGCAGTTTCCTCAATAATTTTTCCTGTTAAATGCATATATTCGTAAAACATAACACAAGTCTGCATAATTATATTCATCTATACTGCTATATAAAGCAATATTAATGCCAATACGATGTTTTTTGTC
The DNA here is from genome assembly GCA_012838265.1 of Clostridiales bacterium. Taxonomy (GTDB): domain Bacteria; phylum Bacillota; class Clostridia; order Peptostreptococcales; family Anaerovoracaceae; genus Anoxybacterium. The sequence continues at coordinate 12,057 of DUPP01000106.1, read as the reverse complement.
TTTAGGCTATATTTCTAAACCTAAACCCTTGCAAAACCTAGCTTTTACGGTTAAGTGGATTGCTTTCCTCTAACAATAATGTCTCAGGTTATTCTCAAATATCGTCTCATTTTGAGAATTTTGTGTCATTTTTATCCACCTAATAAAAGTTGGTGGCCGTTATCCTGATTTTTATGTATACTGCAAAACTGCAATAATTATGTTATGATTATGTGGGTTGAAAAAAGATTGAAAGTGAGACAGTGAGGTAGATGAAATTTAATCTATTAGGAAATACAGGAATAAAAGTCTCGGAGGTTGGTTTTGGAGTTTTGACGATTGGCAAGACTCAATTAAATCTACCTATTGATGAAGGTGCTTCAATCATACGATATGCACTAGAGCGCGGAATCAATTTCCTTGACACAGCGGAATACTACGAAACTTATCCTTATATTAGAAGGGCTCTTAAAGGCACTATCTATGAGCCTGTCATAACCTCAAAAAGCCTGGGCTGGTCATACCAATCAATGGAAAATGCTATTGAGGAAGCCAGGCTAGAACTTGATCGTGATTTTATAGATATCTTTTTGCTGCATGAGGTAAGAAATGACCCCGATTTGGAACAGAGAGCTGGGGCTTGGGAATGTCTTATGGAGGCAAAATCAAAGGGTTTGGTAAAGGCAATCGGTATCTCTACGCATTATATAGATGTTGTGAAAAAAGCTTTGGAGATTAAAGAACTAGATGTTCTCTTCCCACTTATAAATTTTCAAGGTCTTGGTATCAGAAAAAATGCAGGTTTCGGAACAAGAGAGGAAATGGAAGCTGCAATAAAAAAAGCTGCAGATGCAGGCAAGGGTGTATTCGTTATGAAAGTCTTTGGTGGTGGAAACCTTACTGGACAATACATGAAGGCTGTGCAATATGCGAGAAACCTGGAGGGTGTATCATCTATGATGATTGGATTTGGCAATCATCAAGAAATAGATCGAATTATAGAAGTGATGGATGGTACAATCGACCCTGATTATCAACCAGATATAAGTATGAAAAAAATCCGTGTAGACCAGGGTGATTGTGAAGGCTGCAGAGCCTGTATCGAAAGATGCCCTAACTACGCAATTTATATAAACAATTTTGGTCTTGCAGAGGTTAACCACGACATTTGTCTAACATGTGGATATTGCGCACCTGTGTGTCCTGTCAGGGCTATTATCATGTTTTAGTGTCAAATTATAGAATCAAACAACAAATGAGTAACATCACGCCAAGTGCGCGATATTACTCTTTATCGTGATGATCATCGAATTTAGAATCCGGATCGAAATCTTTTAACCCTTCCAATTCTAATCCGTTTTTCTTTGCATAATCATATATTGCTGATTTTATGGCCTGCTCTGCAAGCACAGAACAGTGTATCTTGGGACCTGGCAGTCCGCCCAGTTCGTCCACAAAATTTTTGTTAGTTAAATCCAGGGCTTCCTCCAGTGTTTTGCCTTTAATCATTTCAGTCGCTACGCTTGAAGATGCAATAGCTGAACCACATCCGAAGGTTTTGAATTTTGCATCGATGATCACGTTATTCTCTATTTTGAGTTGAATTTCCATCATATCCCCACATACAGGACTTCCATAACTCCCTACTGCATCAGGGTCTTCCATAGCACCTGCATTGCGAGGATTCATAAAATGATCCATTACCTTTTCATTATACATTGACATTTATATTACCATGACCTTTCCTTGCTGAAAGCTGAAAACGACCTCAGCTTATTAACTATCTTAACTATTTCTTCTACTGCATAATCAATATCATCTTTAGTGGTAAAATCACCTACAGTAAAACGAATAGAACTATATATTTTTTCTAAAGGCATTCCTAAAGCATGTAATACATGGGATGGTGTGAAACTGGCAGATGAACAAGCAGAACCAGTCGATGCTGAAATACCTTTTGTATCCATATATAGTAGTAACGCTTCCCCTTCAACATAATTGAATGTTATATTTATGTTGCCCGGAAGACGATTTTCCATATCACCGTTTATATCTATATCTTCTAAGTTAGATTTTATTTTTTCAATAAAATAGTTTCTCAAATCAGAGACTTTTTTTATATGCTCTTCTAAATTTGCCTCTGCTAATTCGGCTGCTTTTCCGAAACCTACTATACCAGCCACATTTTCTGTCCCGGCTCTGCGCTTGTTTTCTTGAGAACCACCAGATAGAAGACTAGGAATAATTATCCCTTTTCTTATATAAAGCGCCCCTACACCCTTTGGCCCATATATTTTATGGGCTGACATCGACATCATATCAATTCCCAAAGCTTTAACGTCTATCGGAGTATTTCCCAATGCCTGTACCGCATCTGTATGGAACCATATCCCATTTCTTTTTGCAATTTCAGAAATTTCCTTAATTGGCTGTATGGTTCCAACTTCGTTATTAGCAAACATGATGCTGATAAGGATGGTTTTATCAGTAATCGATTTCTCAAGTTCATCTAAATTGATACGTCCTTTGCTGTCAACACTTACATAAGTAACTTCATATCCTTCCTTTTCTAAGTATTGGCAGGTGTTTAATAACGCATGATGCTCGATTGCTGAAGTAATTATATGATTACCCTTTGATTTCTTTGCTCTGGCTGCTCCGATTACAGCCCAATTATCAGCTTCTGTTCCGCCGGATGTGAAATAAATTTCGCGATCCTCGGCTCCAATTAGATGGGCAACCTTTGCCCTTGCTTTATTGATATCAGTTTTAGCACTGAGTCCTATTCCATATAAGCTGGATGGATTGCCAAATTTCTCAGAGAAATAAGGCAGCATCTCTTCTAAAACTTCTTTTTTAACAGGAGTGGTTGCTGAATAGTCTAAGTATACCTGACGCATGTAAATGCTCTCCTTTCAGCCTTAGCTAAATAGATACTATTATATTATACCAGTTATTATTTAAAGATAAACAAGTTTTATTATGCGATAAATAGAAATTATCCTAGTATTTTTATGGGAAATGATTTTAGTGAATAAGACTGTGCTTTTTCATGCATCTTTTTTATTAAAATCCATATTAATAAAAATGTCAATAACTTTATTTAAATTATTGGGTTAAATTCAGAGAGTTTATATCCATTATTTGTTAGCTTTAATATGACCGAATATTCATTATCACTGACATAATCTTCACTTAAACCCCTCATATTCCATCTGATGTTTGTGTTAAGTGATACATATCCAAATAGCTTATTTTTTTGATATGTTTCTACGAATTCCATGGATTTCACAATATCCAGCTCGGTAGGCTCTGCTGCTCTCAAATATGCAATATCTTCGGATAGCAAAGGATAAGTTTCAATTTGTTTTAACATTTCCTCCGCCTCATCTAATTTTATTCTATCATAATATGCCATTTGTAATATCCTTGTACGCTCCTCCAGTAGTGATTCAGCAATTTTCGTGCAGGATTGTTCACTGAAACCGGAAAAAATTCCTGCAATAATCACAATTAATGCAGGAAAGATTAAAAGCTTGTAGTATTTCTTCAAGTTTGTCCACCTCACTTTAAGTAATACTACAATTATAAATTAAAGACAGCGTGAAAAATGTTTTATCACGCTGCATTTTTATAATTTCCTAATTCTTTTCTTTGTTTTTTTCGACACAGCTTCCGTCATCGTTGTCATCTACTATCCGTATCGAGTCTAATTGCCTTTTAAAGCATTCACGAAAACTTTTTAGATACTCTTCTCTTAATTCTGATTGTTCTTTTTTTTCCTCTGGGGTAAGAGGTTCAATTTTTGATTTTCTTGCAAGAGTATTTATTCGATCTATTTTTTCTTTTATAAGCATAATTCGTTCCTATTTCTGCGACCTTTAATAAACAATTAACTTACTTTTCGTTCTAACCTCAGCTTATCTGCTATAATTGCAATAAATTCGCTATTTGTCGGCTTACCTTTATCGTTATGTACGGTATAACCGAACAAATTATTTAAAGTCTCTATTTTCCCACGGTTCCAAGCCACTTCAATTGCATGCCTTATGGCCCTTTCCACCCTGCTTGGGGTAGTATTATTCTTTTTAGCTATTGCAGGATATAGCTCCTTAGTTACTGCGCTTAGAAGGTCCATATCTTCTACCACCATCGTAATGGCATGCCGCAAGTACTGATACCCCTTAATATGAGCTGGCACTCCAACCTCATGAATGATATTCGTTATGTCAACTTCAAGATCATTTTTCTTTATTTCATCCTTGCTGATAATTGACTTAGATATGTTTCCTTTATTATTTGATTGGTTATTTAACTGATCATATCCTGAAAGCTGGTAAATTCTCTTCGCGAGTATATTTAAATCAAATGGTTTAACAACGTAATACTCAGCTCCTAAACCAATCGCCTTTTGTGTTATCGACTCCTGCCCAACTGCTGACAACATTATAGTTTTTGGTACGTTTTCCAACTCCATTCCGTTAATTTTTTCTAATACGCCCAATCCGTCTAGATATGGCATAATCATATCGAGTATTAGTAAATCCGGTTTTTCTTTGAACACAGCTTCTACTGTTTGAATCCCATCGTGAACGATAAATGCTATTTCAATATTTTGTTGAGTTTCAAAGAAATCTGTGAGAATTTCGCAAAAGTCCTTGTTGTCATCAGCGATTCCAACTCTAATTTTGTTTGTCATTGACAAATCCCCCTTCAGCTTTACGCAAGTTATTTTATTTTTCTATACGGTCGTACATTATTCCCTATGATTAACATAGTAAAGAAATCCCATTTATTTTTCAATACTTAAAAAATAGAAAGTTTTGCTAATTACTAATGCTATCCGAGCTTATTCGACATCCGAATAATTTAGCATCCACTCAATGAAGATGCCGTAGCCCTTTTTGGGATCATTTACGAAAACATGCGTTACCGCTCCGATAATCTTATTGTTTTGTATAATAGGACTCCCGCTCATTCCTTGTATTATTCCGCCGCTCTTATCAAGTAATCTTTTGTCAGTTACCTTAATCACCATACTTTTTGTGCCTGGTTTTGACTGACGATTAACCTTTTCAATAGTTACATTATATTTCTCTATTTTATCGCCCTCTAAAGTAGTTAAAATATATGCTGGCCCTTTTTTTACTTCGTTCTGGTAACCGATTTTAAGTGGCTTATCATATAGTGGATTCGTAATTGGTTCATAAGATTTTCCAAATATTCCATACTCGGTATTTATTGTCAATTTGCCAAGTGGTTTATCCGACTCATAAAAAATCCCCTTAATTTCTCCGGGACTACCAGCCTTACCCTGTTTTACAGATTCAACTTTAGAATTTAGAAGCTCGCCTTTCGCTACAGATAGAACAGTGCCTGTCTCAGGGTCTGTAATAGCATGACCTAATGCACCAAAAGTATTGTTAGAAGGGTCGATAAAAGTGAGTGTTCCGATTCCTGCAGTTTTATCCTTTACCCATACACCAATTTTATATAGATTGTCATCGACAGATATCACAGGGGTTACATTAATATTAATAATATCATCTTTTCTCTGTACTTTCAATCTAACGTCATTTTTTGTTTCATTTATGACTTTTTTTGCCTCTCCTGCATTATTTACTTTTATACCGTTGACCTCAAGAATATTATCGCCTATCTGCAGACCCGCATCCAAACCCGGATTTACAAAATTTCCTTCCGGTGTTTCAATCTCTTCTAATCCGACTACCAATACTCCCTTGACATTCATTCTTACTCCTACTGAATGTCCTCCAGGGATTAGGACTTTTTCGGGCAGAACGCTAATTGTAACTTCTTTGAGAGGTAGTTTTAGAACTTTTGTTTCATTTTCAAATACCTTAATATCAGTTGGAATAAAGGATAATATGCTGCCTGCTACAAGGAACATTGCTACCATAAAAGTAAGGACCAAAACAGATCCTTTCTTTAATATTTCTTTATACATTCTCGTCCTCCATCTAGCTTAGCGCCGTAGTGGTTTTAGCTATCAAAATCTTGTAATAGCTCATCAAGCTCCTCAATGTTGTTTTTTCTTACTCCTTGCCGAAATAACTCTTGATCAGCCATACTTAATAGTGAGAATGCAATGTCCGTATCTCTTATCAGCGTTTCCTTTCCCTGTTCGTCATAATAAAATATTTTTACAACTCCGTTGACTTCCTTTACCAGATAATAATCGGTATTTGAATTTTGATGATTATCAATTTCATTATCATTTTTTATAGCATTTTCAGATACTTCAAGCGTATCTTTATGCTTTCTACCTATTATATTATCTAGTATATTGTAGTCTTCATCCTGGCTCTCTGTACTCAAAGCATCATCTGTTGATACAGGATATTTAATATCAGTACTTACGTCATTGGGCAGATTGCCTTTTACCGGTTCTTGATTTAACCAAATACCAAAAACAAACAGTCCAAAGAGGATAACGTAAAACAGCTTTCCTTTAAAAAAGCTTTTCTTTTGACTAAACATTGCCATCACCTCAGAACATAGTGTTGACAATTTTAGTTTATTTTATAACTCTAGTTTGAAAATATTGTTAAAAATATTTAAATTGAGTAATATCCTAAAAAATATTAAATTGTTATCCTGTCTTTAAACTTCTCATAAGTTTTGTCTCCTATTCCACTGACATTTTTTATATCCTCAATTCGAATAAATTTTCCATTTTCATTGCGATAACTTATGATTTTATCCGCAGTTGCTGGTCCAATCCCAGATAGCTGCTGCAGCATTTCTCTCGATGCAGTATTGATGTTAATTAATCCCGAGCGTCCATCCCCCATATTAGAAGGCAGAATCATTGCAGAATTGCCTGAACTCGATATTTCCTCGATTTCTTGCTTTGTAGGTATATATATCTTCTGTCCGTCTACAAGTATTTCTGCTTGATTCAGGATTTTTGTATCAGCATCTTTTGATAAGCCGCCTGCCTTATCTATAGCATCGTATACTCGGCTTCCCTCAGGAAGCTCGACTACTGACGGATTTACCACTGCTCCAGAAATATCAACCACGATCATTGTTAACGACTGGGTAACATCTTCTATAATAGCCGTTTCCGTAACTGACTGAACATTTCCTTCATTAATTTCAGATATTTTAGAATAAGTAAAGTCTTGTTCTGATGCAGATTCCTTCACTAAATAAAAAATTAAGGCAACTACCAGTAAAACCACACCAGCAGCAACCTTAATAAGCAGTTTTTTATCCAGATCCAAAATTCTTACGGGGTTCATAAATATATCCTCCTTATGTAAACTAGACATCAAAAATGTTTATATAAACATTATATGCCATTATATTACATTATTGGAATATAAATGTCAATTCGTAAAATATATATCATTTCTTTTTATTGTAACCATTGCCCTTTCATATTGGATATCTGCAAATTCACAAAACGTCGACAATACAAATTCAGGGCTTAAATTTGAAACGTTTCCAGCAGCGAGTTTAGTTTTAATCAAAATAGAGTTGTTATGAAAATCTCCACTAATACTATAGATTAATGGTTTTATATCTATCTCTATGCTCTTCCTACTTTTTTTCTGATGCTTAATAACCTTTATTTGATCCTGAGACATGTATTCCCTCAATAAATTACAAACATCCTTTTCAATTCCGCTATTAACAGGTATTGTTATCTCGTAATCTGCAGCTTTTGTTCTTGCAGCCAATGATTTTACATTATCAGGTAATTTCTCACAAGACAGAATCCCTAGCCCCTCAGGCATTAGAGAATTAAGATTTTCAATAATTAAATCTGTCGAATAAGCTAACTGTGTTTCGAATTCCATGTATTCACTTGAACTGGTATACCCCAGTGATAAAGGTTGAGCAAAGCTTATTTTAGGATGTGGATTAAAGCCTAATGAATATTGAAGTTTAATGCCGGCACGTTTGAAGGCACGCTTAAACAGTCTCATTAGGTCTAAATGTGATATATAACGGATATTTCCGCCTTTATAAAAACGAACTACATACTTATTCATAGCGTTCCCTCCATAGCACAATTGACCCTTTTATTGATGCCACAGCCTATGCAGTATAGTCTGCAATCCGGACTTTGAACACCTTTTATCGCCTTATTATTTTCGGATATTAAAAATTCTTTTGTTACTCCTGAATCAATTATGTCCCAAGGGAGAAGCTCGTCATAGGATCTTTCTCTATGCACGTAGAAATTAGGGTTAATACCCATTTCCTGAAAAGCCTGCATCCATAAATCGTATTTAAAATGCTCTCTCCAGCTATCAAACTTGCACCCTAATGTAACAGCTTTAATCAGCACCTCGCCTAAACGCCGATCACCCCTTGCAAAAATGGCTTCCAAATAGCTGGGTTCTGTCTCGTGATAACTGTATGAAACCCCCTTAATCTTTTTGAGTTTATTCTTCAAATATAGTTGTTTTTCAAGAAAAGTATCGGGAGTATCCTGAGGATGCCATTGGAAAGGAGTATGAGCTTTAGGAACAAAATTCGAGACACTCACGGTTACATTGAACCTGCCTCTTTTTCCAGTGATTCTATAATTGGTATCGGTTATATTCTTTGCTATTTCTACTATACCATCTAGATCTTCAAAGGTTTCCGTTGGCAAACCAATCATGAAGTATAGCTTTATATTTGTCCAACCTAACTCAATAGCCTTTTCTATTCCACTATAGATGTCATCATCTGTTATAGTTTTGTTTATAACATCCCGAAGTCTTTGTGTGCCCGCCTCTGGCGCAAATGTTAAGCCGGTCTTCTTATAACTTTGTATCTCCTGCAAAACCTCAAATGAAAATGAATCTAGTCTAAGAGATGGAAGAGATAAGGATACATTATTGTCTTTACAAACTGACATTAATTCTTTTACAAGTGATTCTATTTCGGAATGATCACTTGTAGAAAGCGAAAGAATGGATAGTTCCTCATGGCCAGTCTCTTTAAGTTGTTTTTCGGCTATTTGCTTAATTTTTTCTTTAGAGCGTTCCCTAACAGGGCGATAAATCATTCCGGCTTGGCAAAACCTACACCCACGAGTACAACCTCTGAAAATTTCTACAACTGCTCTGTCGTGAATTGGTTCTATCAAAGGTACTATTGTTTTTTCTGGAAATTCAGCCTGATTCAGATTCTCTACTATTTGCTTTTTTATTCTATCAGGAGCTTGTTCAAAGTTTTTCTTGATTTCTTTTAACCTTCCGTCCTCATAATAGCTAGGATTATAAAATTTTGGAACATAAATCCCATCTATTTTAGTTAGAGATTTTAGGAATTCATCTTTATCTTTAGCTGATTCTTTCCATTGAGCATGAGTTTTGCATACCTGCGGCAATACGTCTTCTCCATCCCCAATCATGAAAAAATCTATAATATCTGCCAAAGGTTCCGGATTAAAAGCACAGGGGCCACCTGCTGCAATAAAAGGAAATGACGAATCTCTTTCAGCGCTTCTATAAGGAATCCCACCCAAATTCAGCATATTTAACACATTAGTAAAGGATAGCTCATATTGAAGAGTGAATCCTAAAATATCCAGATCTTTCACTGGTGATTTCGTCTCCAAAGTAAATAACGGCAAGGATTCCTTCTTCATTAAGTTTTCCATATCTTCTGCTGGGGCGAAGATTCGCTCACAGTATACCGACTCCATACTATTAAGAATATGATAAATAATTTGTAGCCCCAGATATGACATGCCGATTTCGTAAGTATCCGGAAATGCAAATCCAAATCTTGTACTGATTGCTGAAAGGTCTTTTTTCACTGTATGCAATTCCCCACCAATATATCTGCCTGGCTTTTCAACTTGCATCAGAAGCTTGTCCAGCTGTTTTGATATTGTCATAAATAATGCTCCATTTCTCTTTTTTTATTTTTTTTATAATATAAAATTTTTTTAAAGCTTGCATGTATACCGCAATGATATATTCCTTCCAAAAGTTCGTTTTCTGTCAATTGACCTCTATATTTTCCCTTATCACTCACAATAGTAAACATTCTATTTTGCATTGGTTTATATCGTTCAATGACTTTAATCACCTTTGTATCTTCTTTGCAAACCATTATTTGAGGGCTTCCGTCTTTTTCTTCTTCAATATTTCTTGTGATTTTATAAAAGATGAAGCTATTATCCTGTTTTCGCGCTATATATAGATTGACAGCTAATGCGCAAAGAAATACATTCATTAAACTATATTGTATCAAGTATAATCCTAAAAGGAAAAGAAAAACTGAAAATACCAAAGAAAAAAGACGTGAGATCTTTTGAGATCGTCCATATCCCAGAAACATAGCAAGATAGAGGTCAGTGATTTTACCTCCGTCTAAAGGATAAAAAGGCATGAGATTAAAAAGCGCAAGTATAACATTTGCAAGAATAACAGACTCAAGCCATGGATAATAGTAATTAAGATAAATACCATATAGCATGAAAGCTGTAAAAATATTGAATAATGGTCCGGATAGATGAATAAGCAGCTCATCGAGGGGCTGAATAAAGCCATCCCTTAGGTGTAACACACCTCCAAAAAGTCCGTATGAAATCTTCTCAGGTACATACCCCAGTATTACTGCTACTCTTTTATGAGCAAATTCGTGAAAAAAAGAAAATAATACGGAAGCAGCCGCAAATATATAATTTCCGGAAAAAACAACTATGAGGAGAAGAAGAAAAAAGGAATAGTGCACTTCAACTTTAGTATGAAATATATTAAAAGAAAACATGTCAGAATTAGAAATCGATATAACTTGACGGATTTACAATTTCACCCTTGTGCCAAAGCTCAAAGCTTAAGTGTCCGTTATTTTCCGGGCTGATTGATGCGATTATCTGACCCTTCTTTACCTTTTCCAGAGGTTTAACATATGTTTGGGTACATCCTCTATATATCGAGACGATATCGTCAGCGTGGACAATACGGATATATTTGCCATGCTGACTGGTATCTCCTATTTCTGCAACAATGCCTCCGCCAATAGAATAAACCTGCAGTTCTTCATCAGACTGAAATTTCATACCTCGCTCAAAACCGTTATACTCAGATTCAAAATATCCTTTTTTTTCGCCAAAGGTTGTAATTGCCGCATTCACATCAGTTGGTGGTGAAAAAGCGAGCTTGTTCCCACTGTTTTTAAAAGCAGCAGTTATGGAGTCAGGGATATTTTTCGACTTTGCAAGAATTTCTTTTGAAGACTGAAATATTTCGGCAACAGTGTAATGCTTTGTAAGGCTTTCATGAACTTTATCTAAACTTTTATTTACAATAGCTATATCCATTTTCTTAATTATGATAACCAAAAGCACAATGACAATACAAGCTATAAGCTGTTTTAATAAAGTAATGCCGTAATTCTTCCGCCTTCTTGCATATCTTCTACCTCTAACCATTAAATAACCCCCCTTGTCACTGCTTCAATAAAGCATATTATTCAGGAGGTTAAAATATTACTTCGGATCATTATAATGTCATATAATAGATTCTATAGGGGTTCCGATGATTTTCTCTATTTTTTTGATCATAGCACGGTTATCCGAAATCCGTGAATTGATCCTCTCCCATACTTTCTGATTGTCTTTGACTTTATCAAGAACATACTGCATTCTAGCTTCAAGCCCTACAAACTCATCTTCTTTAACCATTCGGTCCGATAGACATATAACATCAATTTCTTCAATCCTATCCTTGGTTGGATCGCAAGCATAATTCATATGTTTTCTGATGATATCAGCTTCCTGTAGATATCCTCGATCAGCTGCTATTTGAGCCCCTACTTCCCAATGTTCATCATGGACCCTAGCAATATCGTGAATAAGCCCAGCACTCTGAATTAGGTTCAAATCCAAATTACAACCAGCCTTATTTAAAGCTTCTCCTATTTTTAATGCGGTTTCAGTTACCTTAGTACAGTGACGAATTACATGTTCTGGTGTATTATATTCCTTCAATAGCGCTAAGCACTCATCTTTTGACGGATGTTTATTTTTCATTTAGTTCCCTCGTAAAATCGTTGTATTTTGTATTTAATATTTTATACTTAATATTCTATATTTTAATA
>DUPP01000105.1 GCA_012838265.1 Clostridiales bacterium | reverse complement strand
TATTTTTGCACAGCTTCAGTTGTACCCAGTTCACCGTGGAGATATGCTTCCACTGCAGCTATTTTCTCCTCTGGCGGAATCTTCGGCTTTCGTGACACAATAATACTCCCCTCTCTGTTTCAGTGGTTTTGTTTTTTCCACTGTCTACTTTAAGGGGAGCATATCAATACTAACCAATAGAGGTGCTTTCTATTTATAACAGTAAAATCTGAAATTTATAAGATGTCATTGAATTGCATAAAGATTAATCATCGATTGTATGCCCAATAACGTCAAAAAGCAAAGCAAGTGGCGTTTTCAGCAAGTCTTCCCTCGCGGACCTTTCTATATTGGACGGGAAGGAACTGACTGAGCAGAGTTAGTGGGATATCTGTTTCAAACAGATTTTTAATCAGGCTCAATACTGTCTTCAACACGCGGGTCATTAAGATAGTATCTGCACCTGTCTGATTGACTGAAAGCCCGCTTGAAACGTAACGCCTCTTCACTGCCGGTATAATAACTTTTCCAGTAGATTGGATTATCCATCATGACCGCATCCAGGACTCCTCTGAAATCTGAGCGGCAGGATTGATCAAGATATAATTCCGATTCAATGAATTCCAGGGCAAAGAGACCCTGACGTAGAGCAAATGTCAGAGCAGGCCCAACCTTCAGAATGGCAATGCCATCTCGAACCATATCTCTAAGGCAGTCCCTTGTCTGGTAATCCGTAGAATGGCCTTCAAATACGAGATTTGGGTAATTGTCCAGTACCTTGCATAGTTCCTTTGCCTTCGAACTGTTATAACGGATCACTTCCGTATCGCTAAATTCCACCCCGGGCTGCACTACTACCCCTATAACCCTGCTCCAGGCAGAGTTCAGATGGAATGCCGAAAAAGCGTCGCGGAAGGATTCGATTGTCGAAACGCAATCCTCAGGACGCGTAATTTCCAGCTCATTATGGTTATCCTGAGCACCGCCGGGAATTGGCACCTCACTTCCAATTACATAATAAGGAAGCCGAATGTTTGGATTGTCTTTACGAATTTCCTGAATTTTATTTTCAGCTGCAAGACAAAGATATGCGGCACGTTCAGCTATAACTGCATTGGATAATGTTTTAATATTTAAAGGCAACGAATGCTTTTGACAGCATTTAATGCTTCAGATGCAATAATGATTTTAAACATAAAAAGGGAGTGAGCGGAAGATGAGAAGTATTTGGACAATGGGGGAAATGATCGTTGAAATAATGAGGCCTAGGGAGGATATGCCCCTGGATGCGGCGGATGTATTCCTGGGCCCTTATCCTAGTGGTGCACCGGCAATTTTTGCAGACACAGTAGCCAAGATGGGAAAGAAATCCGGCATCATAGGAGGCGTTGGAAAGGACGACTTTGGAAAATGTCTTCTGGAGAGGCTTCAGGAACACGGCGTAGACTGTAGGTTTGTGAATCAGATGGAAGGCTGTTCCACCGGTGTGGCGTTTGTGACCTACTTTTCAAACGGCGACCGAAAGTTTATCTTTCACATTGGAAATACGCCTGCGGCAAAAGTTGAATCGCCGGACATTTCCGGGATTGAAGCACCTTCCTTTTTTCATTTAATGGGTTGCTCATTAACGGCAAAAGAATCATTTTATAAGGAAATCATTAAAACGCTTTATAAATTTATTGATAAGGGTGCTAAGATTTCATTTGATCCCAATATACGCCCAGAATTGATCGGCAAGCGTTCCATGAGTGAGTTTATCGGTCCAGTATTGGAAAACTGCTCAGTCCTAATGCCAGGAGTAGGAGAACTACTGAACATAACACAGGCCGATTCTGTTGAGCATGGTTTGGAAAAGCTGTTTCAAAACCCGAAGCTTGAAATCGTCGCCCTTAAAAAAGGGAGTCAAGGCTGTTCGATTTATACAAGGGAAGAACAATTTAATCTGGGGGTCTATCCAGTTACTGTCAAAGATACTACTGGTGCCGGTGACAGCTTCGATGCGGCGTTTCTGTGTGGCTTGATAGACGGTCTTCCGCTTCTTGAGTGTGCAAAGATTGCCTCCGCTGCGGCTGCAATCAACAGCGCAGCGTTTGGACCCATGGAAGGGTTGATCAGTCCTGAGAGCGTAAAAGAGATGATTGACATGGGTAACAGCATAGTTTAACTTTGTCAACCCTGTTGCCTAACAATGGTTCTTCTAAAACTTTTTCATATATTCTCTTCTCTCGGCAGTCGCCGGTTGGAACATACGAAATCCAACCGGCGATGCACTTTCTTGTTTTAAAAAATATCACGAAATTTTTGTTCGAATGGGTGTATAATAAAACTCAAATATGCTTTTCAGTAATAAACGACTCCTGCCTTAGAATTGCAATTACTGGCAGCATGTGTTATATTTTCTTATAAGCAAATAGAATCGGTTTGACGCAATTTAATATACTTAGGATAAAAACCTAGGGGAGGTATTCAATGAAAATAGTTGTAGATGGCATGGGAGGAGATAATGCACCCCATGAAATTGTAAAAGGTGCAGTACAAGCCGCGGCATCAACAAATCATTTAATTATTCTGATTGGGGATGAACCGCAAATCAATAAAGAATTAGAAAAATACCAATATAAAAAAGAACAAATAAGCGTTGTACATGCCAGTGAGGTAATATCAAGTGACGACCCGCCAGTAAAAGCAGTCAGAACAAAGCAGGATTCATCTATGGTAAAAGGAATCAACATGGTTAAAAGCGGTGAAGCAGATCTATTTATCTCTGCTGGAAATACAGGGGCATTAATGGCTGCGGGTCTTTTTATACTGGGAAGAATTCAAGGGATAGATCGTCCAGCAATTGCAAGTATCTTTCCAATCTTGGGGAAAGGCGGCGTAACTCTCCTTGTGGATGCAGGTGCCAATTCTGAATGCAAACCAAACAACTTGCTCGAATTTGCTAATATGGGCAGTATTTATATGGAAAAAGTTATGGATATAATGAATCCAACGGTTGGTCTTGTTAATATAGGAACTGAAGAAACGAAAGGGACTACCATAATAAAAGCAGCCTATGAACTGCTTTCAAAAAGCAGTATGAGGTTTGTGGGGAACATAGAAGCTCGTGATATCCCAAAAGGCGTCTGTGACGTCGTTGTATGTGATGGCTTTACTGGAAATATTATATTAAAATTGTCCGAGGGTCTTGCATGGACAATTTTTAAGCTTTTAAAGCAAAAATTTACATCGGGTATAGTAACAAAAGTTGGAGCATTGCTTTTATCTAGCAAATTGAAAGAATTGAAATCAGAATTTGATTATTCTGAATACGGCGGGGCGCCTATACTGGGTGTTAAAGGTGCTTTGGTTAAGATGCATGGGTCCTCAAATGCTAATGCAGTGAAAAATACTATATTAAAGGGTATACCGTATGCCGAAAACAATGTCGTCCAGATGATTCAGAATTCTGTATTAGAACTGGAGGAAATAATAATAAGTGAATGAGTTAGATTTTCAAAAGAAAATAAATTATCAGTTTAAAAATATTGACCTCTTAAAAAATGCTTTGACTCACAGCTCTTACATTAATGAAGAAAAGAATGAATCGATAGTAAGTAATGAGAGACTTGAATTCCTTGGTGATGCAATTTTGGATGCGGTAATAAGTGATTATTTATACAAAAGGCTCGAAAATGTTGAAGAGGGTGAGCTAACAAAGCTGCGGGCTATAATAGTCTGTGAGCGATCTTTAGCCTCATGCGGAAAAACACTCTCCATCGGAGAATACCTTAACCTTGGCAAGGGTGAAATGCTCAACGGCGGCAGGAACAGATGCTCAATTATTGCAAATGCTATGGAGGCAGTCATCGGTGCAATCTATCTTGACAGAGGCTGGTTTGCTGCTCAAGAATTTGTAATAAGAATTTTTCTCGATCTAATAGAAGAGGCACTGTCTGGTAAGCTGCATATGGATTATAAGACTGTAATCCAGGAAAAACTTCAGTCTCAAGGTGAAACGGATATCAGTTACGTAATAGAGAGGGAAGAGGGACCGGATCACGATAAGACTTTTTACTCCAACCTCCTTTTCCATGGACAAATCATTGGAAGTGGATCGGGACGCAGTAAAAAAGAAGCTGAACAGCAAGCGGCAAAACAAGCATTGGAGAGAGGTGGCACGTTTGTATTTAAAAAGAATCGATATACAGGGCTTTAAATCCTTTGCCGAGCCTGTCAGTATTGAGTTTAATGAGGGGATTACCTGCATTGTAGGCCCAAACGGAAGTGGGAAAAGTAATATCGCCGATGCAATACGATGGGTGCTTGGAGAGCAAAGTCCGAAAATGTTGAGGGGAGGCAAGATGGAGGAAGTAATCTTTGCCGGAACCGCAAGCAGAAAATCCAGAGGGATGGCAGAAGTCACCCTCGTAATTGACAACAGCACAGGAATTCTACCTATTGATTATTCAGAGGTTGCCATCTCAAGAAGGATGTATCGGTCCGGCGAGAGTGAATACTCGATAAATAATAATCAATGCAGATTGCGAGATATCAGAGAATTAATAATGGATACGGGAATTGGGGTTGACGGTTATTCTATTATTGGACAAGGTAAAATAGCGGATATCGTCAGCAACAAGACAGATAGCAGAAGGGAAATTTTTGAAGAAGCTTCTGGGATCGTCAAGTATAGGACAAAGAAAGCAGAATCTGAACGTAAGCTTGAGGCTTCTAATGCTAATCTGGAACGAGTCAGCGATATCATTGCAGAAATAGAATCTAGAATAGACTTACTAAAAGAGGATAGTGAAAAAGCTTCAGAATACCTGACCCTTAGGGACAGGTACAAAGAACTGCAGATCAATATAACACTGAAAAATATAGAAAACTTAGAGCTTAAAAATGAATATATAAAGGATGATATATTTGAACTAAAAGCAAAAATTGATGATTTAAAGGAGGATATAACTTCCATAGAACTGGAGCTGGTCGAAAATAGAGACAAAAATGAAGAGCTTGAAAGACTCAGCAATGAAACTAGAGACAAGCTTCTAGCTTGTGTTGAAATAATTAATACGCTGGAAAATCAAG
Source organism: Clostridiales bacterium (assembly GCA_012838265.1). GTDB lineage: Bacteria > Bacillota > Clostridia > Peptostreptococcales > Anaerovoracaceae > Anoxybacterium. Next base: position 2,199 of record DUPP01000105.1, on the reverse strand, counting down.
ACCAGTTGATTCAGGAAAAATTATCTTCTATAGACAGAGATGAAAATAGGTTGAGAGAAGAAATTTCAGCCATTAAGGGGAAATTGCAGAAAGAAACGGAAAATTCGCAAGAGTTATATGTCAGTAAAAGGAAAGCAGAGGAAGAACTCAAAATCCTGGAATTAGATCTGGCAGATAAAATTGGCTCCTATACGGAAATAACGGCTTCTTTAAACATAGACGCTGAGAAAATCGATGATCAAAAAAACAGAATATATGAACTGAACAAAGTAATCAGTGAAAAAAACAGTGAGATTAAGAGCCTCATCAGTTTACAGAACACTTTAGAAAATAGAAGGCAACAGCTAATTGAAGAAGAAGAGGCCATGTCGGTCTCTATTAGTGAATTAACTGAATGCTGCAAGAATGCAGTCAGTAAAAGAGATTCCCTGAAAGCTCTCATTGAGGATATGAAAGCAAAAAGTCAGGCTGCAATTCAGCAATATAATGAAAACTTGTCAATGGAGAAAAAACTGGCAAGTGAGCTTGAATCAATAAAAATATCCATCGGCCAAATCTCCGCTAGGAAAAAAATGATTGAGGAAATGGAAAGCTCATATGAGGGTTATAATAATGCTGTAAAGTTTGTTATGAAATCAAATTTTCCGGGAATCAATGGTGTGCTGGCTGAGCTGATAGATGTTCCAAGAGGTTTCGAAATTGCAATCGAAACAGCCCTCGGGGCAGCGCTGCAGAATATCATTTGTGAGGATGACCGAAGTGCCCAAATAGCCATCAGCGCATTAAAGGCTAACAAAGCAGGTAGGCTGACTTTCCTTCCGATCAAGAGCATGCGAAACTCTAATTTAAAATTTGATCAAAAAATAAAACAGGCTACGGGGTTTGTTGGCTTCGGAGTTGAATGCGTGCAATTTGAATCAAAATATCAGAAGGTAATGGAATACCTTCTTGGACGAGTTATAATAGTAGATTCTTTGAATAATGCGGTAAGCCTTTCCAAAAAAGCCACGGGCGTCGGACTGCGCTTCGTTACACTTGAGGGCGAGGTTATCAATTCTGGCGGAGCTATAACAGGAGGTACCGTTCGCAGCACCACATTGAATTTTCTGCAAAGAAAAGCAGAAGCTAAGCAGCTGGCTGAAAAGCTGGCCGACTTAGAAAATTTAAAGATCTCAGGAAATCAAAGTCTGGAGGACATTAGAGCTAAGATTAGCAAAGGGCAAGAATTGATCCAAATAATGGAACGGGAACAACGGGAGAAGGAGCTAGAACTTTTATCTATTATAAATACAATCGAAACCACAAATAGACAGCTCTCCGAACTTAAGGCAAGAGGTGAAAGAAGACAAAAAGAATTAGAGAATATTGCTCTGGAAAAAAGATCTTCCGATTCAATGATCAGTGAAATAAAAGTACAGGTTTCGGAGGCGGGCAGGGAAATAGAAGAAATTGAACGCATTGCAGATTCAGGATTAATCCAGTATGAAGAAAGAAAACGTCACTTGGAGTTAATCAATGAGGAGATAACCAATGCCAGAATTGCAGTTGGAAGAGCTGAAAGTAAAAAAAATAATATAGAACAGCTTTTGAATAGAATTGAAGAATATAAAAACGAACTCGTCAGGGAAAAGAAAATCAAGGAACAAGCCTTAGAAAATTTATCAAATGAAAAAACTAGACTCATCACAGGTAATCTTGGCATAAAAGATGATATAAAGACCAAGGAGCTGGAAAAATTAAATATAGAAAGGTATCTGGAAGAGATTCGCGAAGAAAAGGAAAAGATATTCAATAATCGGGATGAAATAGTAAAGACAAAAGATGAGATGGAGCAATTCTTAAATGGGTATCAGATTCAAAAATATGAATTGGAGATTAAGCAGGCGAAAATAGAGACCCAACTCGATACATATAAGGATAAGCTTTGGGAGGAATTTGAAGTTTCATATTTACATGCAATCGAATTCAAAAAAAGGGATTTTAATCTATCGGCTGCTATTAAGGAAAGTAGAGAAATAAAGAGGAAGATTGACGAACTCGGGGACGTTAATGTTGGCGCGATAAAGGAATATGAATTAGTTAGTGAGCGATACAAGTTTCTAACAGATCAGAGAAATGATATTTTGAATGCAATGAATTCTCTAAAAAAGATTATAGATGACATGGATAAAACAATTAAAAATCGCTTTAAAAAAAGCT
>DUPP01000104.1 GCA_012838265.1 Clostridiales bacterium | reverse complement strand
TGGTGCATTCCAAACGCACTTTCTCGTTCGAACACAAGAGACTTGTTGACCTCAAAGAAATGAAAGTGAGATCCAATCTGTATAGTTCGTTCCCCCTCATTCGTAACAGCTAGTTCGCAGTATTTCCGCCCTTTGTTAAGTGTAACGGGCTGGTCTATTAATCTAAAGAAGCCTACATCTTGTTCCTTCATAACCATCCCTCCTTATTCGAAGGAAATGAAACTAATTCTTTTACAGTTTCCGCACTCGTTTCCAAGCGAATCGGATTGTGTATAGTTATTAGTTTGTTTCCATCGGGGAAAAGGGCCTCCAGCTGTATCATCGGTAAGAGTTGAAGGGTTCCTTCCAGCACATCTTCCTTAGATATTATTTTGCCTCCCAGTTCCACCAATTGAGAAATTGTGTGTTTACCCTCCCGGGCTCTTTCCAGAAGCTCATCACAAATGATTGCTTCCGCTTCAATATAGTTAAGTTTGATTTTACGTTTCAGCCTTCGTCTTGATATCTCAGCGATTTCGAAGATAATTAAACGTTCCAACTCCTTTTGTGTTAAACGCATCACTACTCCTCCACTCCAAAATGCTGAACTTTAATGTGTTTAACTGCCTGTTGCGAGAGCCTGCTGCTTTTTTCTTCCATTTTTTCCATCAACCTTAAATACCTCATCATATACTTATCTATTCCGCCCCGATAATGATCGAAAATCTGAATTTCCTCTTTTCCGTTAACAGAAAGCTTCACCAGGGAAAGCGGATAATAGATAAGCCGCATATCATCCAAAACCCTATGGGGAGGGGGATTAATTATACGTTTACTGCCGGCAAGTGCCTCCACACGCCCCGCCTCCTTGACGTCCTCAAGGGGAGTCTCTGTTTTTAGATATATTCCACGGGCTTCTATAACATCAGTGATTAAGTCTCCTTTCAGTGTTAATCCACGATTATTCAGCCCATTTACCATAGTAGTATAGACTTTTGATACCTGGCTGTTTGGTTGTATGCTCCGCAACTGCATCTCAACATTAACCAGCCAAAACGGGAGATACATTGGAATGGAGGAAATCCATCGGATCTCCTTTTTAGAAAATGAAAACCTCTTTTTCTTTTCTACACTTTCCTTTGCCTGCTCCTCAGTAAAATATGGCCTTATGATTTCTGCTACTTGAACAGTTTGACCTCTCATGAAATTTCCTCCTTCCAAATGCAGTTTGTTTCTAAATTAGTGTTTATAAAAAATTTTAGCTTTCATTAGCATTTTTTTGTGCTAATTCAGCATCCCTCTTTGCCGCCTTTATAGGCGCCATCAATTCCATAAAACCCTTGATCGCTACAATAAATACCGTTAATATCGTAACAACCAGTGCTATATAAAATATAAATAACATCGGCATATCCTCCTTTACAGCGCATAGATCCTTAAGTCTATGCCTTATCCCAATCTTCAGTGCTAAGCTTGTTGTAAAGTGTAGTATTGACAACGTCATCCGATTCCGGCTTTTGTGTCAAGCTAAATACCACTAAAGCAGCAAGCGAAGACAATAAACCAACTAGTACGACTGGGAAACCATTTGGCAATATCATATGGTCGCCACCATTGTTTAAAGACCAGATACATGTGAACAGACCAGATAAACCGCCAATCCAGCATGCCATTATTCCGCCTCTGCTTGTTGCCCTCTTCCAGAAGAAAGCTGCCATAACAGGAATGAGAACCCCGCATGCCGTAAATACGTTGCCCATGTTGAACAAAACAACTAGGTCTGGAATTAGGTATGCGCCGATGATGCCAAATACAGCTACAATTACAACGCCCATTCGCCCCACTTTAACGAGTTGTTTTTGACTGGCATTTTTATTGATAAATGATTGATAGACGTCTCGTACGACTAGCGGCGCACCGCCCATAAGGAATGCAGAGCCACAAGATAAAACCGCAGCCATGTAACATACGAGGAAAAATACTCCTACACCCAATGGCAAAACATTGATGACAAAATGGAAGAAAACAGAATCCCGTGGCAGATCCAACGGAATAGGAATACGTCCAAGCTCTGCACCTGTACGCAGCATAATACCAGCCAGGAATGGCAGTGTAACAAAGAAAATCGCAATGATATTACCCCAGGTTAAGCATTTAAATGCAACATCTGGTTTTGATGCAGCAAAAACTCTCTGGAATGCCCATTGGTCAGCCAGATAGTAAAAGCCCATAGCAATGAAGTAATTTATAATCATATTGACTGGTAGATCGAAGGGATTAAAGCTGAATCCCTCTGTAGTTGCCATTGTTTCCTGAGCGATTGCGTAAGCCTGGAAAATCTGACCGTCTGAAGCCATGTACATTCCAATCAACGCACAAGCTATCATTATGATACTCTGAAGCAATGATTGGAACCACTCAACAACGATAGAAGCCATCATACCGCCGATGGCTACGTAGCCAACCAGAATTACAAATCCAAATCCCATGCCTGCTTGCAATGATATTCCAAATCCAGTTTTGAAAATGAGTCCAAGGGCCATGATCTGCAAACCTACGATAAATCCCATCCTAAAAAATACGAAAAGTACTGCGGGAACCCGAATAGCATCGCCAAACCGAAGCGCCAGAAAATCAGGAATGGAAACAAGATGGTATTTTGCTCCTAAAACGGATAGCCGTTTTGCAAAGATAACAACGAAGATCAGTAAAAATACGCAAGCCGGCATGATAGCAAAATATCTCATCATGCCCCACTCCCATCCATAACCCATAAATCCAGCTATCGATGAACCACCAATTACTCCGCCTATCCAGGAACCGATCAAGACCCAGAAACCTACGGCGCGACCAGATACAAGGTATTGATCTAGATTAGTGGTTTTCTTCGAATAGTAGATTGCCAGTGCCCAGCAAAACGCAATGAACACTGCTATACCAATGAAAGTAAGTATCATCCTTTCCATATACTTTATCCTCCTATCTTTTTAGGTTTAAATAATACTCAGGCTGATAAATTATTGCCGATAATTTTAACTAGCTAATATCCGGATTTGTAACCCTGGCGCCTTCTACGTTAAGTATATGCCTATGGTTTTAGTGAATAAATCCACCCAGCGGATGATTTTTGTCTGAATATTCAGTATTTCTCATACTTAAGAACTAGATTTCTTATTTCGTATTGAAAATTAAGCAAGGTTATTCCATATATTGGCATAATATTGATGTTTATTAGAGAAAACAGACTGTCATAGGAACGCATGAGAACAATAAAAAATCCCCCCGCTTTTTACGTACAGGGGGTTAGTTATGAAATATCACAACCGATGTTTATAATGTTATTAAAAGTGGCTCTATAATAAATGTTGTGGTGTTTAGAAAATTAAATGCCACAGCATTTTAATTTTT
>DUPP01000103.1 GCA_012838265.1 Clostridiales bacterium | reverse complement strand
GTAATTGTAATTATAATTTAATCTCAATATCTACTCCGGCTGGTAAATCCAGCTTCATCAGAGCATCAACTGTTTTAGGTGTTGTATTTGAGATATCGATCAGTCTCTTATGAGTTCTTTGCTCAAACTGCTCTCTGCTATCCTTATACTTGTGAACTGCTCTCAAGATTGTAATTATTTGCTTCTCTGTTGGCAGCGGAATAGGGCCAGATACATCTGCACCGGTCTTCTTAGCTGTCTCAACGATTTTAGCTGCAGATTGATCTAATGTTTTGTGTTCATAAGCTTTAAGCTTGATTCTGATTTTTTGTTGTTCACTCATTCTTTCTTTCCTCCTTGATTTTCGTACGTTTTCGCTATGCTGTACGAGGGGTTCTTTTAGTGTGCTTTCAGTGTGTACCCCAACCGTCGCTTGCTCGGTACACGGTGCCGGGTGTTTCATATTTTTTTACACAAAGAAAAACACGAGAATCCCTTCGCCCGTTTCTAGAACGGACAATTCTCCGCAGAAATTCCCTGATAGCTCAGCAACTTCCTGCTTCATCGCTTTTTAGCAAGCTTTTGTAGTATATAATAAATTGAGATAGAATGCAAGGGTTTTTAGGAAAAAAGTCAAGAAAATAATAAGATTTTTACAATAATTTTTTCTGACAATTTCAACGTTTTTAAACATTGCTATCAGTACACGTATCGGGGTGTTTCATTTTTTATTATAACGCGGTTATTATGGATTGACTCGTGCTCATTATTATAAAAATATTTTGGTTTTGTGCTCGCATCGTTTATGAATATTATGGATTGTCTAATTCTCAATAATGTTCTGATAAAAAGCAACAAATTTATTCTCAGTATAATTATCAGTACCCCAGGTCTTCATTAACCAAAATTACGTGAATTCTGTTTGATGAAATAGAATATCTTATAGTTACGATATCGCTGCAGATACAATCCTCCGTCAGGCAATCGCTGCAAACTCCTGTAATGGTACATGGCGTATTTCTATTAAGCCTAACACAGTTGGGTATGGCGGCATTGACCTTTATCCTGGGAAGCGCATCATCAAGTCCTTGAACCAGCTTGTTGGCCCCCGCCACAATAATGACCTTCTTTGGACCAAAGCACAAGCCTGCTACCCGATTGCCAAATCCATCTATATTGACAAGCTCGCCATCCATAGTTATAGCATTAGTGCTCATAAGAAAATAGTCGGATAAAAGCCCTCTTCGCCTTCGTTCAATGGATTCAGCAGGATCATCAGTTGAGTAAGGGTCGATGATCTCCAAATCCCTTTCAGCCAGCTTCTCTTTTATTTTAATCTCACCCAGTGTTACTGAGCCTCCCCAGCATACAATACTTTTATCCTTTATCATGGACAAAATTAATTGACATGCAGTTTCTCTATCTTCACAGTAATATCCTTTCATATTGCGTTTTTCCAGATTTTTTATTACTGTATCAATTTGCAGTTTGTTGGCTACCTTATTACTCTTCATAAAATTCCCCCCTCAGCTTAAATTGAAACCGAATGAATCATTGTCTTTATTATCTATACCAATCATAACATAATTAATTGCCGCATAACAAACCTAAACTTTTCTCACTAAACATAAAATCAGACCCGCAATGTGATGCGGGTCTTTTGAATATTATATTATTTATGGCTCTATAATAAATGTTGTGGTGTTTAGAAAATTAAATGCCACAGCATTTTAATTTTTTGCAAAAAAAATATAGAGCATAAAGCAAATCTCAAGTAGAATGAAATTACCCAAAAACCATT
>DUPP01000102.1 GCA_012838265.1 Clostridiales bacterium | reverse complement strand
ATCTAAAGAAGATAAGGAAAGCTATGAGGAAATTAAAGAGATCGTAACATCGCTTCGGAATCAAGGAAAATCCTTGGTTAAAGATCTTATATCCCAGTATTTTGCCAGACCATTGGACGCTTATATCTATGATTTAAACAAGACCCATAGCGATGCATTATACCTCTACTTTCTCGTGGAAGAATTTGACCGTATTTATAAGAGAAAAAAATGGAATAAGGGATTGATTGATTTTAATGATATAGAACACTATGCTCTGGAGATTCTATCCAACGAGGATATTGCCAGCGAATATCGGAATAAATTTGAATACATATTTATTGATGAATATCAAGATAGCAATATCGTACAGGAAACCCTCATAAATAGAATCAAGAGAGAAAATAATCTATTCATGGTTGGGGATGTAAAGCAGAGCATCTACAAATTTCGGCTTGCAGAGCCGGAGATATTTATCAATAAATATGAGGCATATAGTGAAGGGAGCTGCAAATACGATATTAAGCTTGATCTTAATAAGAATTTCAGGAGCAAGGGCAGTATTATTACAGCAGTCAACGATATTTTTAGTCGTATCATGAATAAAAACATAGCTGGACTAAATTATGATGCTGCAGCGGCATTATACCAAGGGGTTCCTTACGATGGAGAATTGAATTACCCAGTGGAATTTCAAATCGTAGATGAAAAACAAATTAAGGATTTATACATCGATGATGAGATTAAAGAAATGAAGAAGGCAGAACTAGAAGCCCACGCCGCGGTGCAAATAATTAAGGAATCCAGGGGAAGGATGATCTTTGATGTCAAAAAAGGTGAGGAACGACCAATTACGAATCGAGATATAGTTATTCTTCTAAGAAGTGCGAAGAACTATGCTGAGATTTATTATGAAGCTTTGATGAAAGAGGGGATTCCAGCCTTTATCGATTCTAGCGATGGTTATTTCGATACGATGGAGATTGAGGTTTTTTTAAATTTACTTCGAATAATAGACAATAGGAAACAAGATATTCCGTTGCTCAGCGTAATGCGGTCTCCAATTTTTGGGTTTACCATCGAAGAGATGATCAAAATTCGTATCCACGATAAGGAAGGAGCATATCATCAAGCTTTTCAAAGGTATACTGAAGAGGGAGATGATTCCGATTTGAGGGAAAAGTGTAGGGATGCACAGGAACGCATTATAAAGTGGAAAAAGCAAGCACCCCTTATGCCGCTAGAAGATTTTTTATGGATGTTGATTCGTGAAACGGGATACCATGAGTTTGTAGGAGGAATACCAGGGGGTAGTCAGAGGCAGTTAAATTTGAGGGCTTTAGTCGATAAGGCAGTATTTTTTCAGAATAACCAGATGAAAGGATTATTCAGCTTCATTAATTATATTGAAGCAATTAAAAAGCGTCAGGTTCCTATGGGGCAGGTAAGACTAGTGGGGGAGAACGATGATGTAATAAGAATAATGACAATACATAAGAGCAAAGGCCTTGAATTTCCCATGGTCATTATAGGGGGTCTTGGCAAGCGATTCAACATGGAAAGTGACACCTATAGGCTAAGTCTTCATAAGGAAATAGGTTTAGGTATAAGGTTGGTCGACAAAGAAAACTATTCCTATAAAAAGACTTTGATTCAGATAGCAGTAGATCAGAAAAAGAGAAGAGAAAGCCTCGCTGAAGAGCTTAGGATTCTTTATGTTGCCTTTACAAGAGCTATGGATAAATTAGTATTGCTTGGAACCATGAACGACATTGAGAAAACATTGAAAGATTATTCGGTGAGAAGTGAAAATTTTGCAGGGGCAAGATCCTATATGGATTTTTTGATACCAGTAATAAAGTATACAAAAATCGAGATAAAAAAGTTTGGCCGAACGGATGTTGTTTTTAAAAAAGTGAAAAATATACAGCAGAAGATATTGATCCAGCAATTGTTCAATGAAGATAAGCACGACACAGAATGTTCTGATTTGGATAAGGAAATACATAGGCGATTAGGGTATGAATATGCTCATAAAGAAGCATTGTTGCTGAAATCCAAGTTTACTGTATCGGAGCTGAGCAGATTAATGAATAACCAGGGAACGAATATAGAAACGGTTGCATTATCACGGAAAGTACCATCCCTGGACATACCGAAATTTACAAAGGATAGAGGAAAGTTCTCAGCTGCTGAAGTGGGTACAATTTTGCATAGAGTGATGGAGCATATCGATTTTCTGCAAATTAAAACCATATGGGATAAGCTCGAAAATAAACTAATAACAAAAACTGGTATTTCAGATGGTATTTCAGAAAAAACAGAAGCGATAAAGAATATAATCAAAGATCTTGTAGAGAGGGAAATATTAACATCAGAAGAAGCGTCGGTTGTTTCAGTTTCAAAAATCATTAGTTTTTTTGATTCTGAAATAGGGAGACGGGCCTGCAGATCTGAAAAACTATACAAAGAAGTAGAGTTTAATTTCATGACTGAGATATCTGGTGAAAATGTAATCATTCAAGGTGCGATAGACTGTTATTTTAAGGAGAATGGAAATTATATTCTTTTAGATTATAAATCAGATTCTTTATTTGACACTGAGGATGAATCAGAAATAAAAGAGTTGACGGATATTTACAGGCCACAGCTGGAACTATATAAAACAGCATTAGAAAAGATTCGAGGCATAAGGGTGAAAGAGGTTTACCTTTACCTCTTTAGTTTGGGTAAAGGAATCAGAATCCCTTAGCATGATATGTGTTATTACTTGATAAGTCGTTTGCTCTTAACTTTGCATTATCCAAATGCATAGATATTGCATTAATGCCAGCTTCTACATCTTTTTTCTTGAATGCATCAAAAATAGCTCTATGTTCATCCAGCACTTTTTCCAAGTGATTGGCAGTATAATTTTTGTTGACTTTACTATATTTCATATAAAATTGATAGGAAGATAAGGCATTATATAATATACGGTTATGTGATGCCTTATAAATTAATTCATGAAAAGACATATTGATATTCAGCATTTTTTCAGCATCTTTTTTTTGAGTATAAAACTCCATGAATTCAAAGGCTTCTTCTAATTTATCAAATTCTTCTTTTGTAATTCTATCAATTGCCCATTTTACCGCCAGTATCTCATAGGCTTTACGCAACTCATACATGTCCTGTATGTCCTGAGGAGAAAAACCTCTTACAAAAGCACCTCTATTGGGCATGGTTTCAATAAAACCTTCTAGCTCTAGTTGTCTGAATGCTTCTCTGACCGGAGTACGGCTTATGCCGTACTCATCGCAGATTTTCTGTTCGGTCAGTTTTTCACCCTGTTTCAGTCGACCCTGCAGGATGTCCTTTCTTAGATTGATATATAAATCTGTTGAAAGTGCCATAATATACCCTCATATCTGTGACATAATATAATCAGCTAATTGAGCTCCTGTCGCTCCGTCTGATCTGCCAGTAACTATAAGTTTTTTCTCTGTAACCATGCATTTTTCCAGGGCGGCAAACAATTTATCTGCTTTGTCCTGATACCCTATATGGGAAAGCAGCATAGCCCCTGCCCGTATCACGCTGGATGGATCTGCGTATTTTTCACGACCTTCCTCTACCATACGGGGAGCGGAACCGTGTATAGCTTCGAACATAGCATAACGCTTTCCAATGTTTGCACTTCCTGCAGTACCAACACCGCCCTGTATTTCTGCAGCCTCATCTGTCAATATATCGCCGTATAGATTCGGAAGGATTAGAACCTGAAACTCGCTTCGTCTTTTTTCATCAATGAGTTTTGCAGTCATAATATCGATATACCAATCATCCACTTCAATTTCTGGGTATTCGTTGCCAACTTGCTTACAGATGTCAAGGAATTTTCCGTCAGTAGATTTTACCACATTTGCTTTCGTTACGATGGTTACTCTATTTTTCTTATTTGCTTTTGCATATTCAAAAGCAAGTCTTGCAATACGTTCCGTACCTGGATTTGTAATAACTCGAAAGTCAAATGCTATATCGTCGTTGATATTTACACCCTGACTGCCTAAAGCATAAAGACATTCAGTATTCTCTCTGAAAAATGTCCAGTCGATATTTAACTTAGGGACTCTCACTGGCCTTACGTTGGCAAAAAGATCAAGCTCTTTTCTCATAGCGACATTTGCGCTTTCTATGTTTGCCCATTTGTCGCCTTTGCGTGGAGTTGTGGTAGGTCCTTTCAGCAATACATTGCATTTTTTAATTTCTGCCAAAACATCATCCGGAATCGCTTTTCCAGCTTTAGCCCGGTTTTCAATCGTACAGCCGTCGATAGTCTTAAACTCAACTTTACCTGATTTTATTTCATCTGATAGGAGATGTGCCAGAACTCTTTGCGCTTGTTCAGTTATTGCAGGGCCTATGCCGTCGCCCCCAATAACACCTATAATGATTTTATCAAGTGCTTGATAATCAATAAATTCTATATCTGATTTCATTTTTTCCACCCTTGCCAGCTGCTGTGCAACGATGGCTTCAAATGTTTTTAAATTATCCATGGGTTACCTCTTTTCTTCATTTTGTTGTTGATTTATTAAATTTATTTTTCCGCCTGCCAAAATCATCTCAGTTTCGAATTCAGAGAAGTTTGTTCTTGCTTTATACTCCTTGCCGGTATTCATGTTTTTAATTACTATGACAGGGTTTTTCAGCTGTTCTCTGATGTTGTCTATCAAAAGTTTATCACCCAGTTTAAAGTCATCGTAATCTGATGGATTTTCAAACACCAGAGGTAGAATTCCACTGTTTATCAAAATAGAGCGGTGAATCCGCGCAAAGGATTTTGCCAGGACAAATTTAATACCTAGATAAAGGGGGGCTAAGGCTGCATGCTCACGACTGGAGCCCTGACCATAGTTTTCACCGCCTACTATTACACCTTCCTTTGCTTCCTTACATCGAGCAGCAAATTCAGGGTCGATCTTTTCAAAGCAATAATTAGCAAGATACGGTATGTTGGAGCGGTAGGGGAGAAGCCTTGAATCGGATGGCATGATATCGTCAGTCGTTATATTGTCTCCCGCATGCAGTACAACTTCTCCTGTTAAGGTGTCAGGTAGTCTTGTGTTTTTAGGAAACGGTTTGATGTTCGGTCCCATTTCAACAGGAGTATTATCCTTATTAGCATCCTCTGGATATACTATGAAATTATCATTTATACTAAAGCTTTCCGGTTGTATTTCAGGCATTGTAAATCCTGAAGATGCACCGTCTGTCAGCACTCCTGTAATCGCTGATACGGCAGCGGTTTCCGGGCTGACCAGATATACATCCGCATCAAGAGTACCGCTGCGGCCTTTAAAGTTTCTATTAAAGGTACGAAGGGATACCGCTCCTGATTTTGGAGATTGTCCCATACCAATACATGGTCCGCATGCATTTTCAATAATTCTTGCACCGGCATCAATCATAGAAGCTAGAGCACCGTTTTCAGCCAGCTTGCTTAAAATTCTGCTGGAACCGGGGGAGATCACAAGGCTGACGTCTGGATTTACTTTTTTTCCTTGTAAAATTTTCGCTACCTTCATCAAGTCAGTATAGGATGAATTTGTGCAGCTTCCGATAGCAACCTGATCTACTTTGATTGGTCCTATATTTTGTACAGTATCCACATTATCAGGGCTGTGAGGCATAGCAGCAAGAGGGGTGAGACTTGATAAGTCAACATGCAGCACCTCATCATAAACCGCGTCGGTATCTGCGGATAAAGGAATAAAATCCTTTTCACGTCCTTGAGATTTAAGGTATTCCCTCGTATTTTCATCGCTTGGGAAGATAGAGGTAGTAGCACCGAGCTCGGCTCCCATATTGGTGATTGTAGCACGGTCGGTTACCGATAAGGTTTTAACACCTTCTCCGGTGTATTCGATAATTTTGCCGACACCGCCCTTTACAGTAAGCTGTTTGAGAACGTACAGGATTACATCTTTTGCTGAAACCCAGGGTTTAAGTTGTCCTATTAACTCAACATTAAGTACTTTTGGAACGGTCATACTGTAGGTGCCTTTTGCCATTGCTACAGCGACATCCAGACCACCTGCTCCAATTGCGATCATTCCAAGTCCGCCGCCTGTAGGAGTGTGGCTGTCAGAACCTAAAAGTGTTTTGCCTGGTATCCCGTAGTTCTCCAGGTGGAGTTGATGACAAATACCGTTTCCGGGTTTAGAAAATAAAACTCCGTGACGCTTTGCTACGCTTTTGATGAATTCATGGTCATCAGCATTTTCAAAGCCTGTTTGAAGTGTATTATGGTCAATGTACGCAACTGAAAGCTCTGTTTGGATCTTATCAACATTCATTGCTTCTAGTTGAAGGTATACCATGGTTCCCGTTGAGTCTTGGGTAAGGGTTTGATCGATTTTTATGGTTATTTCATTACCGGGAGCAATGACACCATCTATAAGATGTGATTCAAGAATTTTATAAGCCAGTGTTTTTCCCATAATTAAATACTCCTTATCATTATGTTTAGTTACTTTAAAGCAGTTAGCTTGACCTCATTGTGAACAAATGATGGCAAACGTATACATGCAATGATTTTTTTATATTATTACTAGATTGTATAACTGTATACAATTTTATAATTCGAATAGTATTTTGTCAAGCAATAAAAAAAATCTGTCATCTTATTATATTTATATTGAAATAGTAGAAAACATACTATATAATGTTAATACAAATTTCTGGACACCAATATATAGTGATGCAAATTACTTTCAGAATAACTTGCTTGAGGAGGCGGATGAGGAGGCATATAATGAAAACAGTTATAAAAAGAGACGGAACACAGGTAAAATTTAATGGTGAAAAAATTAAAACTGCTATAGAAAAAGCAATGCTTGAAACAAAAGCGGGTATAGACTCCAAGTTATCGTCAGATATAGCTTCTGCAATTGAAAAACAGGTTCACAGATCCGAACGAAGCGTAAATGTTGAAGATCTGCAGGACTTAGTTGAAGATTTTTTAATGGCAAGTGACAGAAAGGATGTAGCAAAAAAGTTTATTATCTATCGCTATGAAAGGGATAAGACTCGCGATGCAAGAAAACGAAGAGATGGCAGGTTAATCTCAGATGATTTTGTAAGTAAATTCAAACACTCGCCGTCTCCAATGAATCAGCTGGGCAGCTTTGTATACTACCGAACATATTCAAGATGGATTCCTGAAGAAATGCGGAGAGAATACTGGTGGGAAACAGTACGTCGTGCTGTTGAATACAATTGCAGCTTGGTTCCTACTTCAAAGGAAGAGGCGGAAAAGCTTTACGAGAATATGTTTAACCTCAGGCAGTTTTTGTCCGGAAGAACATTATGGGTAGGAAGTACGGATGTGTCAAAATTTTATCCCATGGCCAACTACAATTGCTCTTTTCAAATCATTGACAATTTCTCAGCATTTCGAGACATATTCTATCTCCTTATGGTAGGCTCCGGAGTAGGGGTAAGGGTGCTTAAATCAGACGTTGCAAAGTTGCCCCACATAAGGACAGATGTCGAGGTGATTCATGAATCTTATACGCCTATACCTCAATCTTTGCGTCAGGATAACACCTCATTGGAATTTACACATAATGATACAGTAAAAATTATAATTGGTGACAGCAAAGAGGGATGGGTTCAGTCCATGGATTACTTTCTGAAGATGTTTTACAGCACAGAGTATAGAAAGATCAAGACAGTTATCCTGAACTATGATCATGTAAGAGCTAAGGGAGAAAAACTGAAAACTTTTGGAGGCACAGCTAGCGGTCATACCAGCATGAAGAATATGTTTGTTAAGATATACCGGATAATTGAAAAGTCCAGGCATAGAACCACTACAAATAAAGTAAAGCTCAGACCTATCGATTGCCTTGATATAGCTAACATTATTGGTGAAAACGTTGTTGTAGGCGGTGTGCGCAGAACTGCGGAAATCGTATTGATTGATCAGGATGACAAAGAAAGTATACAAGCAAAGAGCGAACTTTATAAGAAAGTAGACGAGAAATGGGTGATTGATACTGAAATCGCTCACCGCCAAATGAGCAATAATTCAATTTTTTATACAAGAAAACCTACCAGGGAGGAGCTTCATTGGCATCTGCAGCAGATGAGATATTCAGGTGAGCCTGGTTGGGTGAACGAAGCTGTTGGAGCGAAAAGACGGCCAAATTTCAAGGGAGTTAATCCTTGTGCGGAAATACTATTGGATTCGAAAGGTCTATGCAATCTAACTACCGTTAATGTAATGGGCTTTGTAAATGATGGTGTTTTAGATTATGAAGGATTGATGGAGGCCCAAAGACTAAGCGCGAGAGCCGGATACCGTATGACATGTACTGAATTAGAGATTCCGGAATGGGATGCAATCCAGCAGAGGGACAAACTTCTAGGTTGCTCACTGACAGGCTGGCAGGATATGGTGAATGCATTGGATTTAGATAAAGAAGCCCAGGAGAAGCTGCTTGCTGAATTAAGAAAAGCAGCTAGAAGGGCAGCTGCCGAGTATGCACAAGAAATGGGACAAAAGGAGCCATTGCTTGTAACCACAATAAAACCAGAAGGGACCTTAAGCCTTCTTCCTGTCGTTTCAAGCGGTGTTCATTTTTCACATTCACCATACTATGTAAGAAGAATTAGAATCAGCAGTGACGACCCACTGACTAAGGTTTGCGAAGAACTTGGATATCCTGTTTTTCCAGAGGTTGGGCAGGATCCAGAAACTTGTGTAACAAAAGTGGTGGAATTTCCGGTAAAAGCCCCCGGCAAAAGATTCAAGGCAGATGTCAGTGCTATAGAGCAGCTTGAAATCTATAAGATGTTCATGACTCACTATGTAGATCACAATTGTTCTATAACGGTTCATGTAAGGGATGACGAATGGGATGAAGTAGAACAATGGGTCTGGGAGAACTGGGAGGATACAGTTGCGCTGTCATTCCTATCATATGAGGATAGCTTTTATGAACTGCTTCCATTTGAAGAAATATCGGAAGAGGAGTATAAGAAAAGGGCAGCAGAGATGAACCCCTTTGTACCATCGCTTATTTCGAAGTACGAAAAGGAAGAAGTAGAGTACGATATCGGGAATGATGGATGTGAAAGCGGAGTATGTCCAGTACGGTAACAATTCTTCTATCTGTTTTGTTTATGGATATGTTTATTAATCAATATATGCATAAATGCGAGTGAATTATCTAAAACCCCGTCATGGGATGGCGGGGTTTAATTAATATGCTCATCAATTATCATTAGAAACTAATCATAAGAAACTAATATATATATATAACAGCATTTTATAATAATTATGTTTTTAGTCCGTTTAACAGCAAGTTTAAAAACTCTTCCTCTCTCCAATTTTTTGTTTTATTAGAAGCTGTGACATCTGCAAGATTAATAGGGAACAAGTCAAAGCTTATATATAAATTGATTGCTCCTGTGATAGAAGCAGTAGCCAGCAGCGGATCCATTTGAATAAATTCGCCGTTTCTGATACCTTCTTCAATAATTTGATATAAAACGGAAAATTTTTTAGCTATCAGATTATGGATAGAAGCAATAAGCTCCGGATTTCGGAAGGCATCTGATTTTAACATTAAATCCAGTAAAAAATTCTTGTTAAAAGTATATTTTGATGTGTTTTCCAGTTCTATATCAATAAATTCCTTTAATTTTTTATCACTGGAAATTTCTTTACTAAGCACATCTGTAATGTTATCATAACCGGATTCCACCTTGGTTCTGAATAATTCAAGAAAGATAGCATCCTTACTTTCAAAATATTCATAAACCGTTCCTTTTCCGATTCCCGCCGCCTCTGATATATCTATGATTTTGGTGTCCCAATAACCTTTGTTTATGAATAGGTTATACGCAGCATCAAGTATAAGATCACGCTTGGATTTTGTTTGTGTCATTCCTGTCCCTCCTGAAGAAGCCGTATTTTCTCAGACTTTTTTTCAGCTCTGCGTTCGATCCATTTCAAGCTCTGATCATCAAAGAGGGTATAAATAACAGGTACAATGATTAACGTAATAACGGTAGAGCAGATCAAACCGCCTATTACAGTTATACCCATTGGTGCCTGCAATTCTGCACCTGAGCCTATACCCAATGATAATGGGAGAAGACCAAGACATGTGGTCATCATGGTCATAAGGATTGGACGTAACCTGAATCTTCCTGCATTGATTATAGCCTCTTCTCTTGTAGGATAAACCTTTTTATTCTGATTGATAAAGTCAATCAACAATATGGAGTTATTAACAACTATTCCTCCCAGCATTATGATACCGAGAAATGCAACAAGCGATAAAGGAGTATCTGTAATGAACAGAGCCAAAAATGCTCCGGTCAAAGCGAATGGGATCGCCAGCATAATAATAAATGGCTGTATCAAAGATTCAAATTGCGATGCCAATATCATGTATATGAGAAGGATTGAAAGCATCAGAGCATAGAACAAGCTTGTAAAGGATTTCACCATTTCTTCCTGTTCGCCTCCGATTTCAATTGAATATCCTGCAGGCAGATTGTATTTTGATACTGATTTTTGTATATCGTTTGATACTGACTGAAGATCTCTGCCGGAAATATTAGAGGTAATTGTAACCGTTCTTACCTGATCCTGTCTTGTAATCTGTGAAGGAGAGTTATCAAAAGCAAAGGCCGCAATTTCTCCAACTGTGACCAATTGACCGGTAGGAGAAGGAATGAGAATCTGCTTCAAATTCTCAATAGAAGACTTATAGTCATCGCTAAGAGAAAGTATGATATCTATTTCTTCTCCATCCATTTTCAACGTCGTAGCAGTAGCGCCATTCAGGGCTGATTCAAGTGACTTTGCAAGCTGATAGGAGGTAATACCGTATTTTGCAGCACTATTCCGCTGCAGCATGACACGAAGCTCAGGACTTCCTTCTGTCATATCTGTGGTAACATTGAAAGTTCCATTTACACCCTTTATGATTTCTTCCATATCGTAAGCAATATCCTTTAGTGTATCCAGATCATCTCCCTTTACAGTAAGGGAAATAGGGCTGGCTTCCATACCCATATTCATGGATGACATTTCTGTGACAGTAATTTTTGCACCAACTATATTTTGTAAGTCATTTACAATTTGATTGACAACTTCAGTAGTGCTTCTTTTACGCTCACTTCTGTCAACAAGATTTACAGTTACTGAAGCTTGATTGGCGTCATTCGTGCTAAATATGTTGCTGCTCCCAATTTCAACTGAGCAAACTGTCATTTCAGGTATATTATTAACAATATAATCCTCTATGCCACTGATAATTTTATCAGCGTCTTCCAGCGAGGTACCGTAGGGCATTTCTACAGTAATAGTAAGGCTTCCTTCATCAGTATGGGGGAAAAGCTCACCACCGACGAAAGCTACAAGTATGGATGAGGAAACCAGGATAATTACAGCCCAGACAATGATTTTCTTTCTATGGTGAAGGGAATACTTTAAAAATTTTAAATATTCTTCCGTCAGATATTTTATTCCCTTGTTAAACATAGGAAGGAATTTTAATTCATAGTTAATTTTCCCCATACGAATATGTGTTCCCATATCCTTTATATTCAACAGCCTTGAACAAAGCATAGGAACAACCGTAAGAGCAATAACCAGGGAACAGAGCAATGCAAATGAGATAGTTAAAGAAAATTCTCTGGTAATGGTAGCTGCAATGCCTTCTACAAATATTATCGGGAGGAACACGGCTACCTTCGTCATAGTAGCAGCAAATACAGGCATAGTCACTTCTTTTGTCCCCACAATAGAAGCTTGCAAGGCACCAATTCCTTCATCACGACGTCTATAAATATTTTCCATGACAACAATTGAGTCATCAACCAGCATTCCGATTGCAACTGCAAGTCCGCCTAAGGTAAGTACGTTTAGGGTTAAGCCTGTGAAATACAGCAGTATAAAGGTTGCGATGATAGAAGTAGGGATTGAAATGGCGATTATCATCGTCGATGCTATATTTCTAAGAAACAGGAAGCAGACAAGGATGGCAAAGACAGAGCCAAGTAAAGCAGCTTCCGCAACGTTCATTACTGCGCGTTCAATATAATCAGATGATTTATATGAGTACGTAAAGTTTAATTCCGGATATTTTTCCATTAGTTCATCAAGAGATTTGTCTACAGCTCTCGAAACTAATACAGAATTTGCAGTCGATTGTTTTGATATGCTTATACCTATTGCAGGAACTTTATTAAGTCGCCCAATTGAAGTCTGCTCCTTAAAAACCTCTTCAACACTTGCTAAATCCTGCAGATAAACTACCTCTCTTGTCGGCAATACAAAGGGGACATGCTTAATATCGTCCAGACTTTTAAACTCTCCAATTGTGCGTACAATCAGCTCCTTGGATCCTTGCTTCACTTCCCCGCTGGGAAGACTGATATTTTCTGCAGCCAGCATTTGGCTGATATCGCTTAGTGTAAGACCATAGCCAGCAAGTCTTTCCTGATTAAACTTAACGCTTATCTCTTTTTCTGTACCTCCGAAACTGGACGCTGAAGCAACCCCCTCACTGCGCTCGATAGAAGGTATGATTTCATCCTCTATAATCTTATTTAATTCATCCAGAGGAAGGTCACTGGAAACATAAAGCTGTGCTATTGGCATTAAACTCGGATCCATGGTTAGTATCATGGGTTCTGTTGCTTTATCCGGCAGATAATCAGAAATAAGGGCTATTTTTTCACGCATATCAAGAGTTGCAAAGTTCATATCTGTTCCATTTTCAAATTCTCCAAGAACAATAGCGGTTCCTTCCATTGAATATGAATACAGCCCTTTAATATTCTCAACTGTTGCAATTTGTTGTTCAACGGGCTTAGTAACCAGGTTTTCGATTTCCGCAGGGCCTGCATTTGGGTATTGAATCATGACCATGGCATATGGGAGCTCCATTTTTGGAAGCAAATCGATAGGAAGCCGAGTAAACGATACAGCTCCGAGCACAACTATTATGAGCATCAGCATGATTGTTGAGACAGGACGCATTATTGCTGTTTTTGAAAAATTCATGCTATCACTCCTATTCTATAATGTTGAACTTTGAATCTTCTTCCAAATAATGTTGGCCTTCTATAACAACAGTATCACCGGCTTGAACTCCGCTCTTTATTTCAACGAATTCTCCATTATCTACTCCGACAACTACATCACGGAAAACCAATTCGCCATTATTGTCAATAACAGCAACAATGGGTTTTCCCGATCTGATGAGCACCGATGCGGATGGTACAGTGACTACCCCTTCAGTTTTATCAGAAGTAACGATTACTTCGGCAAACATTCCCGGTTTGATAGTCAAATCTTTATTATCAATAGAGACCTTCATTGGATAGGTCAGCGTTCCGGCTGGAGGTGCGGGTGATAATGCAGTGACAGTTCCGGAAAATGGAATATCGGATACAGAAGATACAAGTACCTGTACTTTATCTCCAACTGCAATTTTATTTATCATGTTTTCGGAAATACTCGTATTGATTTCGAGCTTATCGATGTTTGCAACAGTTACAGCGGCAACAGCCTGAGATGCTACTGTTCCCACATCAATATTCACCGAGGTTATATAACCGTCTATAGGTGAGGATACAACATAATTGCTCAATCCGTCACTCGCGGCATTATAGCTTTCTTTAGATATTGTATATGCTGTTTTGGCTTGCTCGTATTGCTGAAGAGAAATAGCTCCCTCCTTATATAGGGTCTCCATTCGGTTTAAATTGTTCTGAGCGTCCTGATAGTTTGCTTTAGCTTGATTATATGCAGTCGCTGCCTGCGTTTTATCTAATTCAAACAATACTGTTCCTTTATTGACCTTTTGTCCTAATGTCACATTAACCTTGGTAACTTCACCCATTACTTTCGGGACTAACGAGACCTCTTCTATAGGTTCAAGCCTGCCTGTCAAAGGTGATGTGTTCTCCAAAGTTGTGATAGCAGCTTTAGTGACCTTTATATTGATAATGTCACTCGTGGGCACTGTTTTATCTTCAAGCCTGTTGGAAATAATGCGAAAAGCACCGAAAAGTACAAATACAGCTATTAATACAAGTACTGCTTTTTTCTTATTAGTAAATGTTTTTACCTCATCTGACATTTTGCTCATTTGATTCCCCTTTGCTAAAAATTGGATAGAAACATCATAAATCCGACCCATGGGTCGAAGGTTAAATACATACTACATTAACGGGGAAAACATGTCAATAATAATCCGACCGACGAGTCAAAAAAATATTTCTTTCCTTTCATATAATAATTTGACTATAATAATAAGTGTTGAATTATCGTTCTAAGGCAGGGAGAAAATGACTGTATTAACAAAGAAAAAAGTATTAAATGTAATAAAGCTTCTTGAAGAAATGTATCCTGAGGCGGGCAGTGAGCTAAAGTATGATTCAATATTCCAATTGCTTGTAGCAGTAGTACTATCAGCCCAGGCAACCGATAAAAGCGTGAATCTAGTAACAAAAGAATTATTTGCAAAATATCCTGATGCAGAATCAATTGCAGTAATTGAGGAAGAAGAACTCCAACGGATCATAAAGAGTATTGGATTGTATAAGACTAAGTCAAAAAATATTGTTAGGTTAGCCCGTATTATTAATGACAAATATAACGGTGAGGTTCCAGGTGATTATGATAAACTGATTCAGCTTCCAGGGGTAGGGAGAAAAACTGCAAATGTTGTGCTTGCAAATGGTTTCGGAGTGCAGAGGATAGCAGTGGACACACATGTTTTTAGAGTAGCAAATCGTATAGGTATTGTAGATGAGCAAAATGTACTAAAGACAGAACTATCACTAATGAAGGTTGTACCAGAAGAAAAATGGATTAGCTTGCATCATTGTCTTATATGGCATGGCAGAAGAGTATGTGAGGCCAGACGGCCGCGTTGCTCGGATTGCAGGTTAAATGAAATTTGCCTGTATGCAAAAAACAAAACAAAAAAGGCTCTATAATAAATGTTGTGGTGTTTAGAAAATTAAATGCCACAGCATTTTAATTTTTTGCAAAAAAAATATAGAGCATAAAGCAAATCTCAAGTAGAATGAAATTACCCAAAAACCATT
>DUPP01000101.1 GCA_012838265.1 Clostridiales bacterium | reverse complement strand
TTATTTATAAGTACTGGATAATAAGCATCTAATTATAAGTATCTAAAAACACCTTTAACAAGACCAAGTATTTTGACATCACTTACAATAATAGGACTCATATACTGGTTTTCCGGCTGAAGCCGAATATGTCCATTTTCTTTATAGTAAGTCTTCACCGTTGCTTCACTCTCGAAACCATCAATCATCGCTACAACAATATCTCCATTATTTGCTGTATCCTGCTGCTGAACCAAAATATAGTCCCCGTCTAATATACCTGCTTCTACCATACTTTCACCTTTTACCGTAAGCATAAAGTTATTCCCTCTGGAAAGAAAACGAGCAGGTACAGGTATAGTATCCTCGATATTTTGGACTGCAAGAATCGGAGTTCCAGCAGCTATCCTGCCGACCACAGGAACATCAACTACATCGAAGCGCTCATCCTTACTATTATCATAATGTTTATTTGCTGAATCCCCTTCATCTCCCACTGGATCTGGATCAATTATCATCAATGCCCTGGGCTTTGCGGGGTCTTTCTTTATATATCCTTTCAGTTCAAGGTTTTCAATATCTTTATGAGTAGTTGAGGTAGACTTAATACCCAAAGCTGTGCATATTTCCCTTACCGTTGGCGGATATCCTTTTTTCTTGATTTCATCTTTCATATAATTAAGAATTTTTCGTTCTCGCTCCTTCAATGGTTCCATGGAAAGCTTCTCCTTTCTAAAAGTGGCACGCATCGGGGGTGTTGACTCTATTATACAAATATCATTAACATGGTACCACATCCAGCCAATGGTGTAAACAGGTGTTCTTTAATTAAAATGAAATAAATTAAAAAACCTTGCATACAATGTGCATGCAAGGTTTGGATATACCTGTCATATGAAGGATAATTTTATGACAGTAATTCAATACATCTTTGCCTTTATTTAGATACCAGCAGCTTTTTAATTCCAGCCTCCAGACCGCCGATACTCAGCTCATACATAGGAAAGGTTTCTCTGATTATTCCTATTGTTCTACGACCATTAACATATTCCCATTCCCTTGCAGGAATAGGATTAAGCCATATATGCTTTGGGTATCTTCTCTTAAATCTCATAAGCCATTCTATACCTGGTAACTCATTATACAGACCTACAGAGTTATTCCCGCCTTTGCTCATAAGCTCTGAAGGAGCCATGGAAGCATCGCCAATAAAGATGACCTTATACTCACTGCTGAGGTTTCTAAACACCCATTCCGTATCGATCCATTCTCCTCGTTTGCAATAAGGTGTCGTATATAAATAATCATATATGCAATTATGGAAATAGTAGACCTTCAAGTCCTTAAAATGATTTGATTTACTCACAGCCTGAAACAGATGGCTGCACAAAGTACTGTAAGGCATCATCGAACCATCGGAATCAAACAGCAGTAAGAGCTTCACTGTATTCTTTCTCGGTCTATCCCATACAATATGCAGGTTGCCTGCATGTTCACAGGTCTCATCGATGGTAGCATCAATATCAAGTTCTGTCTTTGCTCCGTCAACCCTTGATGAAAACTGTCTGAGTCTTCGAAAAGCCATCTGAAATTGTCGTGTATCTAATATGTTATCCTCCCTGAAATCCCTGAAATTTCTTTCACGAGCCACTTGGACGGCATTTTTATGACGGCTTTCACCACCAATTCTAATACCTCTTTCGTGGAATCCGTTATAGCCCATAGTCGATGTTCCACCAGTACCAATCCAGTAATTTCCCCCGTCGTGCTTTTCTTTTTGCTCTTTTATACGTTCCTGCAAACGCTTTTGAAGTTCTTCCAGCTCCAGCACAAAATCGTCAAGCATTGCCTTCTCGTTGATATCCTTTGTTTTTACATCCTTATTCAACCATTCCCATATCTCATCAGGAATAGCTTCGGGTGTCTTGATATCTTTAAAGAATTCGGCGAAAGCTAAGTCAAACTTGTCGTATTCAGTTTCACTTTTGACCAAAATGCTTCTGCATAAATGATAAAACTGCATAAGGCTTGCATTGCACAATCCCTTATCCAATGCCTCAATTAGAGCCAACCATTCATTCAGCGAAACTTTTAGGCCTTTTGCTCTTAAGAAATAAAAAAATGAAATAAACATTTATCTTACATCCATCTCTTTAGGGAAAAACCCTTTTCTTTAATTTCATACATTATATCAATATCTTGATTCTTTTTTAGTAATACTCCTGCAAAAGGTATTTCATCCTTAATTTTTCCGACAGAAGTACCACTGATTATTAGTGCCTGGAGCCAGTCAAGAAGCTCTGATGTACTCGGTTTTTTCTGTATTTCTTTAAGGTCTCTAATCCAATAAAAAGTTTCCATTGCTTGGGTTAGGAGCTTTTTCTCAACATCCCCGAAATGTACCTTCACGATTTCTTCCATCTTTTCCGGATTCGGGAATTCTATATAATGAAATATACATCTTCGCAGAAATGCATCTGGTAATTCCTTCTCTGCATTCGAGGTAATAATTACGATAGGTCTATGAATTGTCTTGATGGTTTCCTTTGTTTCAGTAATGTAAAATTCCATTTTATCCAGTTCCCAGAGCAGGTCGTTGGGAAATTCCAAGTCTGCTTTATCGATTTCATCGATGAGAAGCACGGCTTGCTCTTCGGAAGTAAAAGCCTCTCCTAGCTTTCCAAGTTTAATGTATTTTTTAATATCAGCAACATCGCCTTCTCCGAACTGGCTATCGTAGAGTCTTTGTACTGTATCATATACATAAAGTCCTTCTTGGGCTTTTGTTGTGGACTTGATGTTCCAAGTGATCAGGTTCTTATTTAATGCTTCGGAAATTGATTGGGCCAGCATCGTCTTTCCGGTTCCAGGTTCTCCCTTGATAAGTAATGGCTTTTGAAGTGCAATGGCTACATTAACTGCATGCATCAGTTCGTCAGAAACTACGTAGTCACTGCTTCCTTTAAATAGATTCATCTTATTTGTCATTTTTGTTCTCCTCTATATTTAAATTCATTTAATATCTTTTTCATTTAATATCTGTTATGCCTATCTATTTCTATTTTTTCTAATCCCTCACACTGTCATTCAATATTTTAACTATGGATTTTGCTGCAGAAAGGGCGTATAATTCACGAAACTCATCTGTCATCATAAGTTCAAGATTTTCATCATTAGAAAGAAAAGCTCCTTCTATAATAATAGCAGGCATTACAGTTTTGTTCAATACTGCATAAGCAGGTTCACTTTTAGCTCCCCTATCAAACAGACCAAGGGATTTCACCATTTCTTTTTGAATCATCTTAGCTAAGTCTTCGCTGTAAATCCCATAATCGCACTCATTCTCTTTAGAATAATAAAAAGTTTCTACTCCATTTGCACTTGGGTTATCTGAATAATTATTATGTATGCTAATGTATAGGTAAGCATTAGCAGCATTTGCTAATTCAGGTCTTCCATAAAGTGTAATATACGTATCATCTTTCCGGAGCATATAAGTACTTACTCCAGCTTCTTGCAGCATTCTGTTCAATCTATGCGCAACATCCAAATTGACTTCCTTCTCATTTAATATCACCACTCCGTCACGAATAGCCCGAGAACCGGGATCTTTTCCTCCATGTCCTGGATCTATGACTACCAGCTTCTCTGTTGCTCTCCAGTCAACAACAGCCAAACCATCTTTTGTGACCTCTCCAAGCTCTTGATACTCATCTACCTTGCTTTTGTTGAAATCGATATACAAGCTGTCTTTTTCCGTCGAAAAACTAATTTTGCCTGCAATTTTCTCCTCTAAATCTATTACTACCCTAACAACTCCAGGTTCAAACTGTGAAAATCGTATAGAACGGATTAATTCATTATCCGTATCGATTCTATCTCCTTTAATCTTTAACTGGGCATTTTTAATATCGATTCCAAAGCGTTCAGGGTTATTATATGCAAAGGATTTGCTCCCTTCGATTACACCTTCTCCTTTGATGACTATCCTGTACTTCTCAGCCTCGTCTATAAAAGTAATATCGCTGATTTCAGTGTATTCATTAATAACAGGCGAAAACAGTTTAACCGTTCTGCTAAGGTCATCCCAATCCACTGCGCAGCTAAGCGATTCACCTACAAAACGGACTGGTATCAAAGTTCTGTCATTCAAAATCATTGCCGGTACATCCATAGGAGTCTGCTTACCATTGACAAAAGCTATTCTCGAGTCGATTGTAAGCTGAACATTTGAAGTTCCAAGGCTTACTTCAACTAATCTGGCATCCTCATTCCATTCTACTTCAGCCCCCATACTCTCAAAAACAGCTCTTGCAGGAATCAGTGTCCTATCTTTAATAATGACCGGCGGTACATCACAGATAATTGTTTCCCCATCTACCTGCAATGATACAGGAAACTCCCTGCAGAAATCAAGTCCTTCCTTAATATCCCGCTGGGATATTAAGAGATTATCCGCATATGCTGTATGTGCCATGATTATAAATGTTACTAAAGAAAAAAATAATAATCTCGTTAGTCTTCTCATATCCCCCACCTAATAATGCATAAATGTCACAATATTTTCTCTTTTTCCTACTACACCCTATTACCCTATTGTTAAAAATACCAAGAACTTGTTTTAATGGTACATTCCTTGCATTATCATTATAGTATATTAAGAGAGTAAATTGTTGATTTTTGTATTTTGTAATAGAATTGTAAAACATATTGTAGAATAATATCTTATCTCTATATATTTTTGCTTAAACCTTGTGTGTGATAATTCGGAAACGATTCTGAATTGCAGTACATATAATATAGATAGCTGATTCTTAATTTTGAAGCAAATTGGAGGTATAAAATTGAAAACAGAAATTGTTCCAGACCAACCGATGGTTGCTCTTACCTTTGATGACGGTCCTTCTTCGGTGTACACCCCTGCTATTTTAGATATATTGAATGAGCATAATTCTTCCGGTACGTTTTTTGTTCTCGGTACAGAAGCTGAACAACATCCCGAAATACTCCAGCGTATGGTAAATGAAGGTCACGAAATAGGAAATCACAGCTACAGTCATCTTAATTTTACATTACTGAATGATGCGGAATTGACGTATCAAGTTGAGACACCTCAGGTTATTGTCGAAAGGATAACTGGCAAGGTTCCAACAATTTTGCGTCCTCCTTACGGCTTTTTCAATGATGAGGTGATACAAAAGATACCATTTCCCATTGTACTTTGGTCAGTTGATACAGTGGACTGGCAAAGCAGAAACGCAGATTACATCTACAACATAATTATAAACAATGTAAAGGATGGAGATTTCATACTGATGCATGATATCTATGAGAGCACTCTTGAAGCTGTAAGAAGGATTGTTCCTGAGTTGATAAATCAAGGATATCAGCTTGTTACCGTGAGCGAGATGGCTGACAATCGAGGAATAACATTACAACCAGGAAACACCTACCATAATTTGCACCGATGAATCTAAATCAATGTTTTGAAAAAATACTATTGACGAAATTTGATCAGAAGTATAAAGTATATTTAAGATTATAGTTAAAAAAAAATCGGGGAGGTCAAATATGGCCTGAGAGGAAGCTGTAAGTTGCTTCGACCCGCAGACCTGATGTGGATAATGCCACCGTAGGGAATCATATTTGTATTGTTAAGCTGTATCAACAAATATGATTCAGCTTTTTTGTTCATGTTATTCACTAAAACTTGATGGAGGAAAAATGGGTAAAACAAGAAATTTAAAAATTATATTACCAGCAGTAACTCTGTTTTTCATTCTGATTATCTGGGAATTCCTTGTCAGGATTGCAAACATCCCTTTATATGTTCTGCCTGCTCCTTCCAAGGTTTTAGTAACACTATTCCATGAACTGCCTACTCTTTGGCATCATTCGCTTGTGACCTTTACTGAGACTATAGCTGGACTTTTAATTGCGGTGGCAATGGCAATGATACTTGCAATTCTGATGGACGCATTCGGATTGTTCAAATCAGCCGTATATCCTCTGCTAGTTGCGAGTCAAACCATTCCGATAATAGTACTAGCACCCTTGTTTATCATTTATCTGGGGTTTGGAATGGCTCCAAAGATACTTACAGTGACACTTATGTGCTTTTTCCCTATTGCAGTAAGCTTTACCGATGGGATGGCTCAACTAGATTCAAATCAGGTCAATCTTGTGCGTTCATTTGGTGCAAGAGGATTACAGGTTTATAAGCTTGTGAAGATTCCTGCTGCTGCTCCGTCACTTTTTTCAGGTCTTAGAGTAGCTGCCACATACAGTATTACAGGGGCTGTTGTAGGTGAATGGCTTTCTTCTGAAAGCGGTCTGGGCTATTATTTGCTTCGCGTTAAAAACGGCTTTATGCTGGACAAGGTATTTGCTTGCATTATCGCTATCGTATTATTAAGTCTTCTGATGAATGTACTTGTTAAGCTGCTGGAATATGCTGTTCTGCCTCATATGCGCCAGAAACCTCATCGCAGATATGGCTTAAAAAGCCTGTTGAAACTTATTAACAAGAGATAAGGAGAAAATAATAATGAAGAAGTATTTGATAGTTTTGTTATGTATTATTTTAGCATTATCCCTGGGGGCTTGCGGCTCAGATCAGAATTCGACTTCAGGTGAAGGTCAGCTTCAGCCGATAACGGTTATTCTTGATTATATGCCAAATACTAATCATACCGGCCTTTACGCAGCTCTTGATCTTGGTTATTACGAAGAGCAGGGTTTAGATGTCCGCATTATTGAGCCTACGGAAGGGGCAGTGCTAACATTGATAGCAGCTGGAAAAGGAGACTTCGGTGTAAGCTATCAGGAGGATGTCACCTATGCACTGACTGCTGAAGAACCGCTTCCTGTAAAAGCGATTGCAGCTATTATTCAGCACAATACATCCGGCTTTGCATCTTATAAGGATAAAAATATTTTATCTCCAAAGGATTTTGAAGGAAAGGTTTATGCGGGATGGGGCTCACCGTCTGAGGAAGCTGTTATTAAAGCTGTAATGAAAAAAGCAGGTGCTGATTTTTCCAAACTATCTATTATTACCTCAGATGGTTCTGGTTACAATGTATTAAAAGATAAGGTAGATCTGATATGGCTCTTTTGGGCATGGGATGGAATTGCCGCAGAAATAGCCGGGATTCCTATGAATTACATTGAGTTGAAGGAATTGGATCCTCGATTGGATTACTATACACCTGTTTTGGTAGCAAATAATGACACTATTGAAAACAACCCGGAGCATGTTGAAAAGTTTATGGCTGCAACTACAAAAGGATATGAATATGCAATAGAAAACCCTGAGGATGCCGCTCAAATCATTCATAAATATGCCCCTGATTATGATATTGAAATGCTTACAAGGTCACAGAAATATCTTGCCGATAAGTACAGTGAAGGTGTTGAGCGATGGGGCGTTATGAAGGATGAAGTATGGGACGGATATACTGAATTTATGTACGAAAGTGGTTTAATCAAGGAAATGATCCCTGCCTCTGACTGTTATACAAATCAATTTTTGAAATGAAGGTTATCTTATGAAGCTTAAAGTGGAAAATCTATCATGTTCTTATAATGGAGAACTGGTATTAAACCAATTGAATATGTCTGTTAAGGATAGGGAATTCGTCAGCATCCTCGGTCCCTCAGGCTGCGGAAAATCCACTTTACTGAATATTCTTGCAGGAGTTCTTGCTCCGGATGAAGGATCTGTCTATGTTGACGGGGTAAAAATCAACGGATTGTCACCCCACTTTGCATATATGCCGCAGCAGGATTTGCTTATGCCCTGGAAGACAATTTTAGAGAATGTTACTATATATGGTGCTATCCATCATAATAAAAAAATGGTAAAAAAACAGGCAATATCAAATTTTAAGAAATTTGGTTTGAGTGGTTATGAAAATCGTTACCCAAAAGAGCTATCAGGAGGAATGCGGCAGCGTGCAGCATTTCTCCGAACTGCACTCTGCGGAGCTGATATTATGTTGTTGGACGAGCCTTTTGGAGCTTTAGATGTCATTACAAGAGGAGTGATGCAGGACTGGCTTCAGGACATTCGCTCTGATCTCAACAGGACAGCAATTTTAGTTACCCACGATATTGATGAAGCTATTTATCTGTCTGATCGCGTCCTTATATTGGCAGGCAAGCCGGCAAGCTTTAAGAAAGAGATTATAATAAAAGCTGATAATCGCAATAGAGAATGGCTATTTAGGCAAAGGGATCTTCACAGGGAAATCTATTATTACTTAAAAAAGTTTTAATGAAGGAGTCATTAAATGTTAATAGATGCGCATTTGCATATTACAAAAACGGATGTGGAAAATGACATACTAAGAATGATGGATGAAATGGACTATTACGGTTTAACTATCGGTACGAATCCCCCTGACTGCGCATGGATAACCTCACTGGCGCAGCACCAAAAACGCATTATTCCAGCATTCGGCCTTCATCCATGGTATGCAGACCAGTATGATCTGAAGGATATGATGACTTACCTAATAAACTGCAGTGTAATCGGCGAAATAGGGATGGACAGTGTCTGGTGCAACACCGATCTTGATAC
>DUPP01000100.1 GCA_012838265.1 Clostridiales bacterium | reverse complement strand
TATTCGTCTTTAATGTTATTTGTACCGACAAGGTTACAGTATTTATTCGCCATCTTCAATCACCCCTTTCTCTATTGCTTTCATAATCTCTAAAAAAGCGGGTACTTCACGGCCTTTTAGATCTACCCTGCTTAAAAATACTTTTAGATCGTGGTACTGTTCTGGTGTGAATTCTACAGTTATCATGTTACTTTCCTCCTAAAAAACAGAATAATAAAAGCAGGGTATTTATCCCTGCAAATTTAAGATCATTTTTTGCCGTCAATCTGTATTATTTACTAATTAGTGGAAGGATTGTGTTTAAGTAATAATCATATTCTATTAAAACTGAATAGTGCAATCCCCCGCCCCAAACAAATGGGATATCTTCTAATAAAAGAGTTCCATTCCTATCAAGAATATTTATATAACCGTAATCGGATTTTTCGTCATATTCCCATACTGGATGAAATCTTTTTCCCTCAACACCTTTAGCAACATCTATTTCTATATATTCGGTACCAAATATTTCATATATAGTTAGATTATTCTCTTGCCTTTTTAGTGCCATATTAACATTAATATAAGATTTATGTCCCCGATGTAATTCCGGTAGCAATGTGATTTCACCTTTATTATCTATCACTGTTTTTTCACCCTCATTCATTCCATTTCCTATTGTTTGAATAGGAAGATTATCTTTTTTAGTATTTATTCGTATTTCCTTTGTCGGAACATCAAACTCAAACCCGATCCCCATTTTATCACATATCGACCGAAATTCCGTTGCCGGGATATAATTGAAGCCTGGTTCCATTATTAATAATGGCAATTCTCCTTTAACTTCTACACCATCAACTACTATTTTGCAATCTGACTTGCTTAAAGTGTATTCATTAATTGATGCCCCAACCGGCGTTACCATAGAAATGAGTACACCAATCATAATGCCAAGAATTAATTTCTTATTCCTTTTTAACATAATAACCACCTCCTGATACCATAATATACCAAATTCGCTTATATAACAACAATTAATCGTAGAAAATACTTCCCATTACAACACCATCTTTGCGGATCACAATTCCATAATCAGTTACTGCAATAGAAATATCATCACTAGATCTGGATTTAACAAAATCATCTTCGTCGCCTCGCACATAACGATTATCATGGTTATGTGTGTCTGAAGCAAAGTTATTCGTTACCCATGTTTGTGTTGCATAACCCGATAGGTCGCCTTTTGTTGCTATTTCATATGGTGCTGAATTAAAACCAATATAAGCATTCCCACTAGGTGACAAAACAATATCTGCACCTGCAGCAGTACCCAAAGTAAATCTACCAGTTGTATACTCTAAAAACCCACGCAAAGCGCCAAATACGTAATATTTAAGGCTGCTAAAATCTCCGAATATATATTCTGCAGATATCCCGTTTTTTTGATTGTTTTGACCATAACTGATAAGACCGGCTCCGCTAAACTCCATCCGATCATTCCCTGGCACATCAGTTCTTATAGTCTTACCCGTTATATATGTCCCAGTGATATCTTCTGCATCAACACTGCCTGCTTTAACTTCTAATGCATTTACGTATGCGGTTGTAATTGTATTTTCAGTAATAGTTGTAATATAGCTATTATCAGGTATAAAAGGTTGATCCGATAGATCCTGAAAGCTTATTGTGCCATTTTCACCGCCAATTAACAATTGATTGGCTCTTATTGTTCCCTCGAAAGTACCGCTGCCATCTATATCTATTCCCTTGCCTTTGATCCGGCCATCTATCCCAACAAAAAAGTTTCTTTCAAGGCCGTCCCCAAGATCGGAGTATATAGAAATACCTTCTGTAGCATTCATGATCGTTTTAGCTTTTTTATCTGAACGCTCAGAAACAAAACCATCTTCCGCACTTATGTGTACACCATTGTAAATCTTATTCTTATGAACGGTGCTAGTTTCTATTTGCGTTATCTTGGTGGTTATTAGTT
>DUPP01000099.1 GCA_012838265.1 Clostridiales bacterium | reverse complement strand
TTCAGCAATAATTGAATACTTAATAATCAATATAAAGAGTGTACCTTAATCAATATATTTTCCAGTAGACATAAATGACACCAATTATTATCGAAATTAAAAAATGTCATAAAATATTGATGCTGTGATGTCTGTAAGCAATGCAATGCAATAACCTGGACATGTGATGCAGTCCGGTGATAAAATAAATAAACGGTTACTAGGCAGGAGGAACACATATGCTTAATATTGGATGCCATTTATCTTCATCGAAAGGCTTTACACACATGGGGGAACAGGCATTGAGCATCAATGCAAATACCTTCCAGTTTTTTACCAGAAATCCACGAGGAAGCAAGGCAAAGGATATCGATGATAACGATGTAAAAGGTTTGCTAAAGATCATGGATGAGAATAACTTTGCTCCTATATTGGGTCATGCCCCATATACTCTTAATCCCGGCTCTGCAAATCAGAGAACCAGGGAATTTGCACTGGAAGTATTAAAGGCTGATTTAGTGCGTATGGAATATTTACCAAACAATTTATACAATTTTCATCCAGGTAGTCACGTAGGACAAGGAATTGAAAAGGGGATTGAGCTGATATCAGAAGCACTCAATTTAATATTGACCGCGGACCAGACAACCATGGTTTTGATAGAAACCATGTCGGGAAAAGGGAGTGAAATTGGGAGTACTTTTGAGGAAATCAAAGAGATCATAAAAAAAGTAAAACTTGATGATAAAATAGGGGTCTGCTTAGATACCTGTCACATATATGATGCAGGATATGATATAGTCAATGATTTAGAAGGTGTACTGAATGAATTTGAAAGAATCATCGGACTAGACAAACTTTGTGCTATCCACCTGAATGACAGCAAATATCCGCTTGCTAGTCATAAAGATAGGCATGAAAAAATAGGAGAAGGGACAATTGGTTTGAAAGCACTTACAGATATAATTAATCATCCAAAGCTGAGACATTTGCCATTTTTTTTAGAGACTCCAAATGAATTGCCTGGATATGCACAGGAAATTCAGCTTTTGCGCGATGCATCTGATAACAGCGAATATTTCTCAAGATAGTTTTTTCGCATTAATTCACATTCCTCAGGTTTAATATAATCTATATTTCCCAGGGCGGAAGCAGTAAAGTACGAAGTGCAATTTTTACAAAGAATCATGATGACTGCATCGAGATCTCTTTCGATGTCCCCAATGCATATAGCACCTAAATCTTTCACAAAAACTGCAGATGAGGATTCCAATGCAGAAGTAATCAGATCGACATCTGGTTCGACAGTTTTAATACAGGTACCGACGATTTGCGCAAAATCGTCCACTAACGGCTTTAAGTCCGTACCAAGCTTTGAAAAGCGCACCACGTCGGGATGTGTGCAAAATCTTATAATCTTTTGCATGCCTGAGGCTTTGCAGTCATTTAACAAAGATTCTATTTTTAAAAGCGTACTAGTGAATTTTTGGTCGATATCTTTAACTTCTTTAATATCTTTAACCGCTGTAATTTCTTCAACTTCTTTAATTTCTGAAGTACAGCATTTTGTTACTTTTTTTTCTATATATTCTCTGCAGGCTTCCTCTAACTGGTAGGCAGCACGAAAGGCAGAATCATAGCTTTCCCCAAAGCACAGGACGCCATGATTACTCATAATAACTGCATTTCCTTGCGTTTTTTTTAATGCGGCTGTAACATTTTCGCATAAAGCCTTAGTACCGGGAAGCGCATATTCTGCACAAATAACTTCATCTCCCAATTCAGAATAATAAGACAGAGGTTTAAAATATTCTAACCCAGCAACGGATACAGCCGATGCATTTACTTGATGGGTATGGATAACAAAATTACTGCTTGAACGAAGCTGATAGACAGCTCGGTGTATACCCATTTCTGAAGAAGGGACGATATTTCCCCTATAGCTTAAATCTTTAATTTTAACTTCTACGATTTCATCGGGCGTCAAAGTCTGATATTCTCTGCCACTTGGCGTGATTACAAAGCTGTGTTCATCTATACGGCAGCTGACGTTGCCCCATGTTCGAGCAATAAGCCCTGATCGGACCAGTTCATGACCTGCTTTAATCACTAATTCTTTTGCTTGGTTAATCTCCATTTTTTCACCCTTGTATTATAAAACAATACTGCAACGCATATATGCTGCAGACGAAAAATTCTTTTTTGTACCAGTTATTGTTAAACACTTGCGGGTATTAATCTCAAAAGGATATAATCATATTATTATATCTTATTTGAATAAAATTTTCGACTCCTACTGTATAAATTAAATGTTGTATTACCAGTTTTCCAAATTTGGGTGAGAATATGAAAATGAAATAAAACAAAACTAAAATAAAACTAAAGGTGAAAAAGAGGATGGAGGCTCTTATGAGGAAAAAGGTTTGTTTGATCAATACCGGAGGCACTATAGGTATGGCTAGAACTGAATATGGATATGCTCCCCGAAAAGGGTTTATTCGATCGATCCTTTCACAAATGAATGAACTGAAATCTGAAGAGATACCAGCATTTGATCTTATAGAGTATGATCCATTACTGGATTCATCAAATATAGCAGTCAAGGAATGGATAAAAATCGCGCAGGATATTAAGGAAAAATATGAAGAGTATGATGGATTTGTAATTCTGCATGGGACAGACACTATGGCATATACAGCTTCAGCACTGTCCTTTATGCTGGAAGAGCTAACGAAACCAGTAATCCTTACTGGCTCACAGATACCGCTTTGTGAAGTGAGGAATGATGCCAGGGACAACCTGATTACTGCCTTGATGATAGCGGGGTATTACAAGGTTCCTGAGGTTTGCCTTTTTTTCGGCAATGAGTTGTATAGAGGTAATCGAGCAACAAAGGTTAGCTCTGATGAACTTATTGCGTTTGATTCACCAAACTATCCGCCTCTTGCGGAAGCCGGAGTCAGAATTAAACTAAATGAGAAAGTAATCAAAGAACCTGGAAAGGTTTTAAGGCTTTCAGAACTTCAATCCCATAATATTGCAGTACTAAAAATCTTCCCCGGAATACAATTTGAAATATACGAAAAAATCCTTAGTGCGGATTTGAAGGGAATTATTTTTGAAGCGTTTGGCGCCGGCAATATACCTGAAAGCAACGGAGCACTAAAAAGAATACTTGAAAGAGCAGAAAAAAACGGGACTGTGATAGTAGTCTGTACACAATGCCTAAGAGGGTCTGCCCTGATAGGAGAGTATGAAGCTAGTCTCAGTTTTGCACAAGCCGGAGCTGTTAGTGGTTATGATATGACGATTGAAGCGGCTGTAGCTAAACTTTATTATCTTCTCAGTAAAGGCTATGATATAAATATGGTTAAGAAGCTCATGGCGACAGATCTAAGAGGAGAAATGACCCTTATTAAAGCGACAAAAGCGACATAAATCAAATTTAAGTTATGGAGGTAATAAAAATGGATTGGAAGTTCGCAGTAGCATTAATTTTTGCGATAATTGTAGCAATTTTTGCGATCCAAAACGCCGGAGTAGTGGAAGTTAGCTTTCTGGCATTTGAATTGTCAATATCACAGGCGCTTGTCATTTTAATATCAGCAGTATTCGGTGCCTTGGTGGCCTTGATGCTAAGCCTTGTTCGT
>DUPP01000098.1 GCA_012838265.1 Clostridiales bacterium | reverse complement strand
GATTTTCTATTAAGTTAATCACTGTGATAGATGATGCATCAAGGCGCAGCAGGAGCGAAAGGCACTGGCGTCAGTTTGACGGATCAATAATCAGCGGCACAAGGTCAATGAAAAATCAAGTGATTATTGATGAAATACGAAGAAGTGCATCATTGCTTCTTGATTCCTACACTGATGGAATTGATTTTGGTACAATAAATATCAAAAAAGAAGTACTCATTGGTGAGCCATATGAAAAGATATTAGAGACAGCAGAAAAAGAGAAGATGGATCTTATTGTTATGGGCAATCGGGGCTTTTCTAAAATCAAGCGCTTTTTTATCGGATCAGTTGCCCAAAAGGTAATATCCGAGGCGCCATGCCCAGTGTTGGTAATTCATTCGGAAGCGGAAACGGATTGAGAATAAATACAAAGCTTTAAAAATATGAGAGCCTGACAAGCATATTATCAGGCTTCCTTTTTATATGTCAGCTTTTTTACAAAACCTCAGGAACTTTTGGCAGGGTTGAGAAAGATCTCTGCAGATCTTCATCTGTTGGAACATAGTCTGTCATGGTACCTTCGATATAGGAAGTGTATGCACTCATGTCAAAGTAACCCGTTCCAGTTAATCCAAAAACAATAGTTTTTACTTCTCCAGATTCTTTGCATTTCAATGCTTCATCAATTGCAGCACGGATTGCGTGCGCTGATTCTGGAGCAGGAAGTATAGTTTCGACCTTTGCGAAAAGGGTTGCAGCTTCAAATACCTTTGTTTGCTCCACAGATACTGCTTCCATAAATCCATCATGATAAAGTTTTGATAATATGGGAGACATCCCGTGATATCTCAGGCCTCCAGCATGGTTAGGGGAGGGTTTGAAGTCACTTCCTAAGGTGTACATTTTAGCCATTGGAGTAATCCTTCCAACATCGCAGAAGTCATATGCGTATTTCCCACGGGTGAGGGTTGGACAGGATGCTGGTTCGACAGCGATAATTCTTGGATTAGCTTTTCCGGTAAGTTTGTCCTGCATATATGGTGCTATCAGACCTGCTAAATTTGAACCGCCTCCAGCACATCCTATTACAATATCAGGATATTCTCCGAGAATATCCATTGCTATTTTTGTTTCAAGACCGATGATAGACTGATGCAGCACCACTTGATTCAACACGGAACCCAGAACATACCTGTGATTTGGTGTTGTTGTTGCTTTCTCTATCGCTTCAGAAATTGCACATCCAAGACTTCCTCCTGAACTGGGATCATCTTTTAATATTGCTCGTCCAACATTGGTTGTATTGCTTGGGCTTGCTATAACAGTGCTTCCAAAGGTTTCCATTATAGCTTTTCGATAAGGTTTTTGCTCAACAGACACCTTGACCATATAAACTGTAAGTGAAATTCCAAAATAAGCACACGCTTCTGAAAGAGCAGTTCCCCATTGACCAGCACCAGTTTCTGTAGTCAACCCTTCTAGACCTTGCTCTTTTGCGTAATATGCCTGGGCGATT
Organism: Clostridiales bacterium; assembly: GCA_012838265.1. Classification (GTDB taxonomy): domain Bacteria; phylum Bacillota; class Clostridia; order Peptostreptococcales; family Anaerovoracaceae; genus Anoxybacterium. The sequence goes on along the minus strand of DUPP01000098.1, from coordinate 12,401 downwards.
GCAGAATTAAGTTTATGACTGCCAGAAGTGTTATTACCTTCAAACTTATAATATATTTTTGCAGGAGTCTGCAGTGCTTTCTCCAGATTGTAAGCACGAATCAGAGGAGAAGGACGATATATTTTATACATCTCCAGTACTTCCTCTGGGATATCGATATATTGCGTTTTTGCATCTAGTTCTTGCTGAGCCAGCTTTTCACAAAAAATTGGATATAAGTCCTCTACCTTAACAGGCTGCATGGTAGCCGGGTTTATCAACGGATCGTGCATATCCTTCATATCTGCCCTCAAATTGTACCACTGCTTTGGCATCTGATCCTCAGTTAAATATAATCTGTGTGGAATTTTACTTATCTTGCTCATTGTTTGCTTTTCCCCTTCCTTTTTTCTTTGCTTGTTAATCTGCAAAATCCGTTTTTGTTTTTTCAAAACATAAAATAATATGTGTATATAAAACAAAAAACTTTTGTGCCAGATTTCTCTGGGACAAAAGTTATACTTCTGCGGTACCACCCCGATTGGCGCAAGTGCCCACTCGTTCCATATACTATCATATATGCTCCCTTGATAACGGGTGGAGTTCCCGTCAGATACTACTCTTGCTTGTTAATTTTGCGTAATACTGCATTGTTGGCATCGTCAGGCTCGCTTGCGTATTATGTATACGCGTCCTTCGCCATCCTCTGCCACGCCTTGTCTTCCGCAAAATTACCTGCGCAATCTTATTCACGTTAATTATGCGTAATACTGCATTGTTGGCATCGTCAGGCTCTACAAGCAATTTCGTTCTGCCCTCATAAGTCCATTCAGCGTAGTTTCATTTACCGCAATTGCACCATCCGCGGCTCTCTGTAAAATGAAGGTCTATGCCTACTAATCTTAATCAACGGTTTTTGCTATTATCTTCTTAGTATAGGGGGGATAATGCAAGTTGTCAAGAAATTTCTGTTCATATGGCATTGCTGTATCTAATCGGATATAATTTAATAAATTTGTAAGAAAATGAAAGGGAATTTGTTAAGAATATTTTGGTATCCTCTAAACAGTAATTGAAAAAGGAGGGGATACCTGTATTATCAATAGATAAGCAAGTAAGCAATGAAGGAGTAAAAGAGATGAATATTTTAATTTGCGATGATGACAAAGAGATTGTCGATGCTATCGAGATATATCTGAAAAACGAAGGATACGATATTTATAAAGCATATGATGGGGTTGAAGCTTTGGATATCGTTCGCAGAGAGGATATTAATCTGATTATTATGGACATCATGATGCCAAAGCTTGATGGTATGAGAGCTACTATGAAGATTCGTGAAGAAAAAAACATTCCAATTATAATGCTTTCGGCGAAATCTGAGGATTATGATAAGATCACGGGGCTAAATGTAGGAGCTGATGACTATGTAACTAAGCCTTTTAATCCGCTGGAGCTTATTGCGCGGGTGAGATCTCAGCTCAGGCGGTACGTGAGTCTTGGAAGTATGGAGAAAAAAACAGGAGTGTATAAATCAGGGGGATTAGTCGTTGATGACGAGGCAAAGACGGTCACGGTTGACGGAGAACTAGTGCCTGTCACTCCAATTGAGTTCGGAATTTTGAAGTTGTTGACTGAGAATGCCGGTAAGGTGTTTTCCATGAGTAAAATATATGAAGCGGTATGGAATGAACCATCCTTCAATCCGGAAAACACAGTAGCGGTGCATGTCAGGAGAATTCGTGAAAAAATTGAAATCGATCCGAAGGATCCAAGATATTTGAAGGTGGTGTGGGGTATTGGATACAAAATTGAAAAAATATAACACTGGACTAACAGTACTTATATTCGTATTATGCATCGTGCTATTTATTACTTCTCTAATGGGTATAGCTATTATACTGAATAAGTCATCAGAGTTGGAACACTTGGCAGACATAGACGACCTATTACTTAACGATTCATATCAGAACAGTAAAATGTTTCAATGGGATGTTAGCGACAAGGTAAATAATATCGTCTATTTACTTAATGAATACAAAAGTGAGGAATACATTCGAAATGGCATGACCCTAAGTGAAGATTATGCTAAAGAAACTGAAAAAAATAAAGAAAGGCTTATTTTAGAAGAACTCAGATATTTCAGGGAGATCGCAAAAGAACTTGATAAGGAACAAGGATTTACTTATTTTGCTTCGGATGGCACACATATCCTGACTAATATGAGGGATATTGGTGACGGAAAGTATGTTAAGCCCGAGAATTTTACGGGAAAGCCAGCATACCTTATTTTTCAAAATGATAAATTGAATGTAAAGCTCTCGGATAAAAGTAATGAGAGCAATGCCTTTATACAGAAGCTTGAAGCACGAATTGCAAGAGAATATAATCCGGAATTAAGAGTTTACCTATCATTTGATCAAGAATACTTAGCTGAGCATGAAGAAGCTTTCAGCTTAGTAAGAAGAGACATATTTAAATGGCTCCCTTACACAATTGCCAGTATTATTCTTACATTAGCAGCTTTTATTTTTCTCGTAACAACAACAGGCAGAAGGGATGAAGAGGGCAACCGACAAGTTTATAAAATTGACAAGATCTTTACTGAAATTCAACTTATTATTATTGCATTTTGCTTTTTCGGCGGAGGTGTATTGTTCGTACAGTTCCTTTTCGATGCTATATATAATCTAAATCTGAACGGGGCAGTATATTATTATGGAGGCTCATTTACTCTATCCATGACCATTGCAGTAATCATTGGGTTGACTGCTGCGGGAATCGGGTTGTTGTTTATTCTTTCCTGCGTGCGAAATATAAAGGCTGGACGATTTATTAAGAATTCATTGATTTATATTGTTGCTGCCGCTATTATTAAAGGCTTGATGAGTCTCTATCATGGCGGAAGCGTGATGCGGAAAACCGTATTGATCACATTGGTCATCTGTATTCTATCTGCTACAGTTGTCCTGGCACCTATTGTAGCAATTCTGATAATCATATTGGCGCCAAAGTGGGTTAAAAAATATGAAGAAATAAAAAAAGGTGTAGACGAGGTAAAAAACGGAAACCTAACGTATAAGATCCCATTGAGTGGGAATGGAGAGCTGGATGAGCTGGCAAAAGGGATAAATGAAATCTCGGAAGCATCAAACATTGCAATCCAGAATGAATTAAAGAATCAAAGACTTAAAACCGATTTGATATCAAATGTTTCGCATGATTTAAAAACACCTTTGACTTCAATTATAACGTATATCGACTTGCTTAAACGAGAAGGCCTGGATAGTACCGATGCACCGAAATACCTTGAGATTTTGGATCAGAAAAGTATCAGGCTGAAGAAACTGACAGAGGATCTATTCGATGCTGCAAAAGCATCCAGCGGAGCAATCCCTGTTAGATTCGAAAAGGTTGAGATGTTATCTCTTATCAATCAAGGTTTGGGAGAGATGAATAATCAGATTGAAGCCTCTAGACTTAATTTTATAATTAACGCCCAGAAAACTCAGTACTACGTCAAGGCGGACGGACAGCTGCTATGGAGAGTCCTTGAGAACTTGTTAGGCAATGTTCTAAAATATGCTCTGGAAGGCTCTAGGGTCTACATTGATATTAAGGAGCAGAATGCAAGACAAGGAAAAACACCAAATGTGATACTAGAGATAAAGAATATTTCAAAATCTGAGCTGAATATTGACGCAGATGAGTTAATGGAACGCTTTAAGCGAGGAGATGAATCCAGAACAACCGAAGGAAGCGGATTAGGCTTAGCGATAGCAAAGGATTTGGTGAGACTTCAGAATGGCTGGTTTGAAATCAAAATAGATGGAGACTTGTTTAAGGCAAGCATTATGCTTGAAGCTTATGAGGAAGAAAACGAGGGTATCTAAGCCAACAATGAAAGCATTATCAGAAAAATTGACAGTATCAGAATCCTGAGATTAGATCAATTCTTTGTAAATATTCAAAAGATGTTATAATATTCGATAACGAAGCAAAGATATCTTTTTATCTTTTATCTCGGAAAGGGGCTGCCTTATTACTGCATCAGGCAACCATGTAAGGAGATAGAATGGACAGAAATGAATTTATTCGCAAGGCGGATGAAAAGCTGAAACTGGTACGAACAGAATATGGATACAATCAGGAAAAGATGGCTGACATTTTGGGTTTATCCAAGAAGACACTTGTGCAGATTGAGAAAGGACGGTCTTCCCTTGGCTGGTCTGGTGCTGTTGTTCTTTGTACTATCTTTGAAAGAAGCGAAGTTCTGGCAGCTGCTTTTGGTGGAGAAACCACTGACATTATTATGGCGTTGGCATTTAAGGATACTGAACCAGATTACCCAAAAACTATGGGAGGTAAAATTTGGTGGAATACTTTGGAGGATACCGGTAAATATAAGATACAGCAGAATATAATTTCACGACACTATAGGCTTCTTGACCAAAACGATAGAAGAATTTGTGCATCATTTGAACTTCAAACTATTAAAACAAAATTAGAAAATATGCGATAATACTAAAAAGCGTTGACTAAAAACTCCCTTATAGTGTAATATTACACTATAAGGGAGTTTTTGTTTAAAGACACTTGCTAAGAGGTATTGTAATGGACAGAAAAAAAACTTGTACTCCGAATAAAACGGGAATACTGTTGATTCATGGATTTGCAGGAAATCCAGAAGAAGTCAGACCTCTCTTTGAATTTTTGGAAGAAAAGGGTTATATTATAGAATGCCCGGTTTTAGCGGGACACGGGCAGACAAAAAAAGAGCTTTCAAAGTCAGACTATGGTGATTGGATAGCTTCTGCCGAAAAGGCATATTTAAAATTAGCCGGAAAATGCAAAAGGATAATAGTGATTGGATTTTCTATGGGTGGTCTATTGGCAGTCAACCTTTGGCATTATGGGTTTTCGGGATTGGTGACGGTTAATACACCCGTGTATTATTGGAATCCCTATATCATTATCAGAAATCTGTTAACCGATTATAGAAAATACTGGAGGAAATACCTTCAGGCGGTTACTGATAAGACCATATCATCCATGCTGGAATTTCAGAAACTGCTGACAAAAACAAAACCAATGTTCGGAAATATCACATGCAGGACAATTGTAATACAGGCTTTGGATGATGATACGGTTTACCATAAAAGCGCAGACCATATATATAAAAGAGTCTGCGCAAATAAAACTGTTTATAAGCTGCCTCATGGGGGGCATATGATTTTTCAGAGCAAAAGCCGTGATGAGGTTTTAAGAGCAATTGAAAGCTTCGTTCAAACCTGCTAATCGGACAATGACTTCAACCATTCCGATGAATCTGCATCGCTGGGCATTTTCCAATCACCCCTTGGAGAAAGGCCGACAGATCCAACCTTAGGTCCGTCTGTAGAGCAGTTTCGCTTGAACTGATGTGCGAAAAATCTCTTGTAAAAAACGATAAGCCATTTCTTTATAAATTCTATGGTGTACTCATCTTTAAAAGTTTCTGCCGCAATGTGCAGTAACTTTTTTGGTTCCATACCATAGCGTAACGTATAATACATAAAAAAGTCATGAAGGATATAGGGGCCAACTGTATCCTCCGTTTTTTGCGCAATCTTGCCATCTGAATCAGGCGGAAGAAGTTCCGGTGATATTGGCGTGTCTATGATATCCTGAAGTGTTTGACGAAGAAGTACATTATCAGAGCTAAAACCTATTTTTTCGCCAGGACCAGATAGACGATTGTTCATCACCCATTTGATCACGAAAGGTATCAGAGTTTTTGGTACTCCGCAATTGACACCATACATTGACATATGATCTCCGTTGTAAGTGCTCCAACCAAGTGCAATTTCAGAGAGATCTCCCGTTCCAACGACAAGCCCGCCCTCCTTGTTGGCGACATCCATAAGGATTTGTGTTCTTTCCCTCGCCTGGGAATTTTCATAAGTAACATCATATTGTGTCGGATCATGATTTATATCTATAAAGTGTTGAAGCACGGATTCTTTAATAGATATCTCCCGCATGTCTGTACCTAAAAGTTTCATGATGGTTTGCGCATTATTAAAGGTTTTTCCCGTGGTACCAAACCCTGGCATGGTTATAGTAATTATATCCGTTGTGTCTTTCCCTATCAGTCTAAAGGCTTCTGTGCAAACCAATAGTGCCAGTGTTGAATCAAGTCCTCCTGATATACCGATAACAGCTTTTTTTGAGCCGGTATGCTCTAGGCGCCTTGCCAAACCTTCAGATTGTATGCTGAAAATCCTATTGCAATTTTGGTCCATTACAGCAGGGTCATTAGAAATAAACGGATTTTTCGGGAACTTTCTAATAAGAGTATCATTTACTCCTAGTACCTTTATTGGCGAAAGCGGGGCTTTGATAAACTCTATCTGATGGCCATGTGAAAATGCACAACTATTAAAATTCTGGTCCATAGATCTTTCGAAGATAATCCTTTCATAGTCTATATCGCTGTATAGTACAGAATTTGTCCTTTCAAAAAGAGGGCTTTCTGCTAAACAGACACCATTTTCTGCAATAATTTTATGACCTCCGTAAACCAGGTCAGTTGTAGATTCGAAAACTCCTGCCGAGGCATAGACGTATCCACAGATATTCTTACTGCTTTCAACTGTAACCAGATTTTTTCTATATTCTGATTTTGATACGGTTTCATTGCTGGCTGATAAGTTCAAGATAATATGAGCACCGTTTAAAGCAAGATATGAACCTGGAGAAATAGGCCTCTCGAGGTCTTCGCAAATCTCAATGCCTAGTTTTAAGCCATTATCTTCATCTTCAAAAAGAACATGCCCAAAAGGGATCTCATATCCGAAAAGTTTAACTGATTTAGTCATATTTGCGGCTGTGGTTCCCTCTTCGAACCATCGTGCTTCATAAAACTCCTTTGTATTCGGGAGAAACATCTTTGGAACGATACCTTTGATTTTGCCTCCTTGAATCAGGGCGGCGCAATTATATAAACTATTATTTAAGCGAAGATGAAAGCCAACAACAACAATGGAGGAAATTTGTTTTGTAGACTCAGTAATTTCCCTTAAACCTTCGATGGATTGAGCGTATAAAAAGTTCTGATAGAATAAATCGCCACAGGTGTATCCTGTTATACATAGTTCAGGAAAAAGAACGATACCTGCACCATTTGCCTCTGCCTCTTTTATACATTTGATAATTTCTTTGCTGTTAAAGTCAGGATTAGCCACCTTAAGGACAGGAGAAAAGGCAGCTGCTCGGACCAGACCAATTTTATTCATTGTATCCTCCACTCATTGTTATTTCATATTTTTAATAGTAATGTGTAATATATTGTAATAATTATTATATCAAATAAATGGAAAAGTAAAAGAAAAACGATGAATTAATTGATTTGACATCAATATGGCCAACGGTTATGCTATAAATGGGAAACATGTAAGTAAATTACAAAAATGAATAGTATATATAATATAATTAATCCATATTTAGATTAAAGGATAGTTTACGATTATTTGTCACAAAATTGGTATTTAAAAATATATCTTTATAAAGTTATATCACAGGATTGTTATACGATAATTGTGGGGATATTGAGGGAAAGCCTAAGAATCCTTTTTTTATTGCTACTTAAAGAAGGATTGGTATATAATAGGCTAAGACTCTATCCGACGGAGTTTTAGTTTAGTCGTAAGGAAAATTGGCTATATGGGAGGAGTAATAAATGAAAGAACACTACATAGGTCAACTACGGACCGATGATGAGATACAAGATTTTTTTATGGTGAAAACCATAGCAATAAAAATAGGATCTAACAAAAAGCAATACCTAGATATGCTGCTAAGTGATAGAACCGGTGAGCTGACTGCAAAGAAATGGGACATAGCAGATACGGAGCTTCCGTCTTTAAACTTAATTAAAAGCGGTGATATCATCAAATTGAAAGGTGTTATAACAGAATGGAATGGGATGCGTCAGTTCCGTGTGCTGAAGCTACGTAAAGCAGTACCGGAAGACAAAACGGATATAACGGATTATATAAAAGCAGCTCCCGAGAAGGCGGAAGATATGTACTTGTACATTCTGGAAAAGGTGGATTCTATGGAGGATCAGGAGCTGAAAAGACTATGCATGCGTATTTTGGAGGATAATCAAGAAAAGCTTATGTACTATCCTGCAGCACAAAAAAATCATCATGCTGAAATGGCTGGTCTGCTGTATCACATAAAGAGAATGCTGATGACTGCGGAAAGAATTTGTGAGGTTTATCAGAACCTAAATAGAGATTTGGTCATATCTGGGGTAATCATTCATGATATGGAAAAAATCAATGAGATTGAATCAGACACTTTGGGTGTATCAACAGGGTATTCCTTTGAAGGTCAGCTTTTAGGCCACTTGGTCCAAGGAATAAAAAGCATAGATCGATTGGCAAGAGAACTGGGGATTGGAAAAGAGAAAACGATAATGCTGGAACATATGATTTTATCACATCATTATGAGCCGGAATTTGGAAGTCCCAAGAAGCCTCTTTTCCCAGAAGCGGAAATCCTGCATTATTTAGATTTGATCGATGCAAGAATGTACGATATGCAGGAAGCACTTGAGAGTACATCTCCAGGAGAATTTTCTGATAGGGTATGGACACTGGATAACAGAAAACTATATAAGCCGGAAACATTCTAACATTTTATTTTCGATTATAATTGTGAGGAAAAAGATGATACAGTTTCCCGATGAAATCGTGAAAATAATACAAACTATCGAACATGCAGGCTTTGAAGCCTATGCGGTTGGAGGATGTGTAAGGGACTCCATCTTAGGCAAGCAGCCGGAAGACTGGGACTTGGCAAGCAATGCTCCAGAAAATGTGGTTAAAGCATTATTTCCTGATGCTGTAATTGTAAATAAAAAGCTTGGTGTAATGAGGATTAGACAGGGAAACATTACAGCGGATGTCGCAGCTTATCGTATAGATGGTGAATATAAGGATTTCAGACGCCCAGAAACAGTGACTTTTACTGGAAACATTACAGAGGACCTAAGACGCAGGGACTTTACAATTAATGCTGTTGCAATAAATCCAATAAGGGGTAAATTGGACCCCCATAATGGTAGATTAGATATAGAAAAAAGGTTGATACGTGGGATTGGTGATCCCGGTATGCGGTTTGAAGAAGATGCATTGAGAATTCTGCGCGGTATACGTTTTGCAGCGCAGCTTGATTTCGATATAGAAAGTGAAACTTTAAAAGCCATGAAGGCAAAAATGCAGCTTCTTACTAATATCAGTACTGATCGTATCAGGGAAGAATTTTTTAAAACAATATCTACACAAAACAGTGGGAAGGGGTTGGCCTTATTTGTCCAAATTGGAGTACTATCTCATATTTTAGGAGAAGAGTGTATAAAAAATGCCTCGGATATAGAATGGGAGAAATTCGATATACTAACAAAAAAAATAGATAAAACACTGATCATTCCGGAAACGAGAGCAGCTTTGGTATATTCGTGCTTTGAAAGAGAAAGGGCACTGAAATCTATAGATGTCCTGAGGTATTCCAATAAAATGAGAGAACAGCTTAGGTTGGCAGTCTTAATGTTGGATAAATTTACAGATGCGCAGGACAAAAAAAGCTTGAAAAAGCTTATAAAAGAGTTAGGGGAAAATAAATACCAGTATTTAGTTGATTTAAAAAAGCAGCAATGTATAGCTTTTGAACTTGATGATTCAGCCCTGAAGAATCAGATTGCAATGTTTGAGTGCATACGAGGCAAAGAAGCTATTTTTATAAAGGATCTGGCAGTTGACGGCAACGATCTTAAGAAAGTTGGGATTCAAGAAAATAGCCAAATGAGTGAAATCCTTGAGATTCTGCTTGAGATGGTGCATGAATTTCCGGAATATAATAAAAAAACTATTTTACTTCAAAAAGCGGAAGATTTAAGAATACGGGGATACGAGCAGAGAAATGTAGAAAAATAGCGAAGGCTTAATGATTGCACGTATTGAAAGGATGACAGTTAGGTTAATATGATTGAAGTACGCGGATCAATTGCAGAGGTGATATACCATAATAAAGATAATTACTACACTATTGCAGTAGTTGAAAGTGAGGAAGAACAGTTTACTGTCGTAGGATATCTTCCTACAGCCAACCGAGGCAGAGCATATTGTTTTCGCGGTAATTGGAGGAACCACCCAACTTATGGGGAACAGTTCAATTTTACTGAATATCAAGAGGAAATGCCTAGCACTCATGAAGGGATAGAGAGCTTCCTTTCCTCTGGTGTTCTTAAGGGAATAGGTAGGAAAACAGCAGCAGCGATTGTCAGGAAGTTTGGTGAAGAGACCTTTGCTGTGATAGAAAATGAGCCTCACCGACTTACAGAAGTAAACGGCATCGGAGAAAAGAAGGCGGCAGCAATTTCTGAGGCTTTCCAAACTCATAAGGAATTTGCACAGATATCATTGTTTTTCCAGCAATTCGGCATTGCACCAGTCTATGCGATGAAACTATACAAAGTTTATGGTGCAGATACCATCCAAGCAGTAACAGAAAATCCTTACCAACTCATAGATGATGTTTTCGGAATTGGATTTAAAAAAGCTGATAAGATTGCAGAAAGAATGGGTATTGACAGGAACTCGGATTATCGCATCCGCAGTGGAATAAAGTATGCCCTTTGGATTTACGTTAATGAAGGACATACATACGTGCCTCAAAAACAATTTTGTGAGAATGCAGCCAGGTTAATGGACATAGGGTCAGAACAAGTATATGAGGTGCTCATCCAACTTGCTTTTGAAGGTGAGATACATATAGAAAACCTGGAAGGCAGGCCAGTGGTATTTGCGATGCCTTATTTCATAGCCGAACAAAATGTATGTAAAGGCTTGATTTCCTTGAATAACTCCCAACTAAAACATATTCAATCGAATGTGGATCAACTCATTAATGCGACAGAAGCAGAAACAGGGATAGTATTATCTGAAAATCAGAAGTACGCTGTTAAATCGTCGCTTCAGAATGGAGTCTCGGTAATTACAGGAGGGCCAGGAACAGGAAAGACAACTATAATCAATACAATTATTAAAATCTTTGAAAACAATGGTTTTACTACTGCTATTGCAGCGCCTACTGGGAGAGCAGCTAAGCGTATAACGGAAACAACTGGTTATGAAGCAACCACAATTCATCGCCTGCTTGAATATTATTATTCTGAAGATGAGGATACCATGCGATTTGGAAAAAACAGCGAGGATCCTCTTCAATATGATGTAGTCATTATTGATGAAGCATCCATGGTTGATATTCTATTGATGAATGGATTAATTAACGCTATAAAACCAGGAACAAGACTAATAGTTGTTGGGGACGCGGATCAGCTTCCGTCTGTTGGTGCTGGAAACGTGCTGAGGGATATGATTGATAGCGAGATGATCAATTCGGTAAAACTTACTGAAATATATCGTCAAGCAAAGGAAAGTCTGATTGTAGTTAATGCTCACAGGATAAACAAAGGAGAATATCCTGAATGCAATGAAAAAGATAAAGACTTTTTTTTACTTCGTAAGAAGAGTGAAAAAGAGATGCTTGAAACAATCAAAACTCTTTGTGTTAAACGGCTTCCCAATTACTACCAGGGCTATGATGCTATACGCGACATTCAGGTGCTAACCCCCATCAGGCGTGGGCTTCTAGGCAGCATAAATCTCAACAAGGAGCTTCAGAATGTTCTGAACCCACCATCCAGGGACCGAGAGGAAAAAACATTTGGTGATAAGATTTTTCGAGAAAAAGATAAGGTTATGCAGAACAGAAATAATTATCAGCTCGAATGGAGGAGATTGGATGATTTTTCGGAAGGTCAAGGGGTATTCAACGGAGATGTGGGATATATAGAAAAAATTGATAAGGAGTTTAATGAAATCACTATTGTTTATGATGAGAATCGCTATGTGACATATGATTTTTCACAATTAGACGAACTCGAGCATGCATATTCCATTACGGTTCATAAAAGTCAAGGCAGTGAATTCCCAATTATAATAATGCCGGTATCTTGGTTTCCTCCTATACTTGCAACGCGAAACCTGCTTTATACCGCAGTGTCCAGGGGTAAGAAGGCAGTGATTCTTGTCGGCTCTGAAAATAGAATGCATGCGATGATAGATAACAATAGAATAACAGAACGCTATTCTGGACTGGCAGTAAGGTTAAAAGCCTTTATGGACCGATAATCAAAACAATCTAAGCAGTCAGGCTTAATGCAGAAGGAGCAAAAGCTATGAAAAGGTTTCTGAAAATATGGTGGATTTTGTCTGCTTTGGGCGAAGGTTTTCTCGATTTAATTTATCCTTCAAACATATATTGCATCAGTTGTGGTAATATTATAAATGACAGCAGACCTTATTCCCTCT
>DUPP01000097.1 GCA_012838265.1 Clostridiales bacterium | reverse complement strand
TGATGTGATTTAATGACAATAGCTCTAGCTCCAACTCTTACTCCTGCATCCAACAATTCGAAGTCAGTATACGCCCTTTCCCTAATATCAGGAGCAGTATGAACATGTAAATCAACAACACCCTTTAGAGATAATTTTCCCATACTCATCCTCCTTGTTTATATACGCTATTGATATATTTTGATATTTAAAAAACTATATAATATAGATATCCTCTCCTCCCCTCTGTACAATATAGCCTGAATATTAACAGAAATACTGCTTTTCTTGCTTGACACCAGTTTAGTTTGCTGCAATTCTCTCTTAATGCTGCAGCTAAAAGCAGATTAACTTATTTAAAATTAATAAGGAACGCACTAAGTTTTTATAAGCCTTGAAATACAACTAGCACTCTTGGTATTGAAATATAATGCTTTATGTATCTTTACATACTATTCTATCTGATATATTCAGAAAATACTAATATTAAAAGTTTATATTGTCGATAGGATTTACCTATACTTTATGCTTTCGAATGACTTAGAATTAAATAATCATCTTTGTATTACATTTCCCCTATAAATGCATCGACCGGTAAATCTACTTAAAGAGATTTACCGGTCACTAAAATTTTATAACCTCTCTTTTCCTGAAAAATATTTATGGGCTATTTCCTCAATTCTTTCAATAAGTGCTTCATAGGTATGGCTTCTATTTCTAATACAGTACCTGGCCTCTTTTTCACAGATCAAGCACTTTCTCGTCTCAAGGTTTAACATAGATCTATTAATTTGATTGTGATTTTTATCAAATACGTCCACATCGAATATGCGCCCAAGTTCGTGCATGTCTTCCAATTTCACCATCATTTTTTTGGCCTCAAGTGGATCCATATCGACAGATATAAAGCCTTCAGGCCCTGTTGAATAATTATATGTTTTTATATAATATATTCTTTTATTGCTGTCATAAAGGGATTTTAAAATAGCTTCCATACCTACCTCATGGATTTTTGAGTATAAATCCGAATTTTTCTTAGCCCCAGGTATGTTTAAAGTAAACGAAATTAGGGTATAAGGAAAATTTTTCAGTATCTCTCTTTGCTTTTCAGCCCTTGCCTCACGAGAGTCTAGAATGATTTTTAATAGTTTATTATCCACCTGCAATTCTTCCATTCAATTCAACCTCTCGTATACAAAATATTATCGCCATTTTCTAAAAAATATAAAAACATGGTGACTGCTATCAAATCAGCTGCACCACCTGGACTTACGTTCTTCTGTATAAAGTCCCTATCCATTTCCCACACAAACTCTTTACCTTCAGGTGTTAAATATCCACCTAAACTTAAAGCAGTCCTTGCTTTATTTCTAGCATACTCTAACATCTCCATGTTATGCCTGCCCAATATATTGCTGTCCTCTGTATTTGCAATAAGTGCTAGTAAAATATGTACTAAAATATCATTAATATTTACTTTTGCATTTATTAAATCTTTCAATAAAGGCAATGCGTGCTGCAACGCCGTTTTAAAACCACTTTCTGCTTCTCCCCTGACTCCTTTTACACCGTATTTCTTAAACATTTTTTCTCCATAAGTCAAACTTCTCTTATAGTCAACATTTTTCAATTCTTCCGTTATACCATCGCACATTAGCTTCACAAGCTGCGATATTTCTTCTGCTGGAATGAATCTGGAACCATGATTTTTGTAATGCAGACCAGCAGCCGCTGAGATTATTCCCAAAGAAAATATTATTCCTTTATGGGTATTCACACCGTTTGTAACTTCAAACATACTGTGTTCTGCTTTAATTCCAATGGGCCTAATCCCTTCCAGCAGCATACGGTAATCTGGACCGTCAAATGTCAGACCTGCCATAGCACAATTATAAAAATAATCCATCAAAGCTATACTGCTGTCTAAAAAAGTGTAATAATCCATATCATGGTGGGCACCGGCATTGTTTCTATCCACCAGCCCCGGCTTTGGTGTTGCTGATACTTCATATAAAAGTGCCTTTTCAGCCAGTTTCATTACATAAAAGCAAAAATTGCTCCAATTCAATATCCATTCCCCTTTACAATGCAAGAAATAACATCTTAAGTTGTAAGTTGATTTGTTTTATAATATTCTTTCACCAAATCAATAAAGACTCTCGCAGCTTTTGACAAATAATTTTTGGGATTTATCACAACACAAGTCTTCCAGGCAGGTTTGATATTCCCCTTTATAAAATAATAATCAGCCTCATATTCTCCTTTGGATATATTTATATATCCGAAAGGTATACATGTTACGCCAAATCCCACAGACGCGAGTCTGCGTGCTGTTTCATAGTTTCTGAGCAATAAACCTATTTTAGGCTTAAAATTTAATTCATCAAATATACTATCACAAATTTGTCTGATTCTCTTATCCCTTTCAAGTAAAACAAAATTTTCATTTTCAAAGAGGTGCAAATCAATCACAGGATATGGCAACCCTTCCACTTTTTCTGCATATTTTGCCATGGGGTGATTGCACTTTGTTACTAGCACAAACATATCTTCACATAGCGCTTCGTACTTTAATGACCTGTTATCATCGTCAGATTCATAATGCATAATACCAAAATCAAGGGATCCTTTCATTAAAAGATCTTCAATATTATATGAATTATCCTCATGAATATAAATTTCGATATTTGGCCATTTTTCATGAAATTTCGGCAAGATTTTTGGAAGGAGATACACAGCCAAATAGTTCGTAATTCCTATTGTAATCTTTCCTTTTTTTAAATTATTGATTTCTGTTATCTCGTTGCATAATTCGTCATAAATTTTTAATATTGCTGTAGCAGCCCTGTAATATTTTTCGCCAGCTAAAGTTAGCTTAACGCCATTTGGATATCGGATAAAAAGAGGGGTGCCTAATCTGTCTTCAATTTTTTGCAATGCCTGACTTAGCGAGGGTTGGGCAACAAATAGTTTTTTTGAAGCTTTTGAAATGCTCTGGGTGTCGGCTATCGTCTTAACATACAACAATTCTCTCTCGTTCATAATTCTCCTCCTTATATATGGGCGGGGAGACTATTTCCCCTTGGCACAGGATATTTTTTTGCTATACGAACTCTATAGTTATCAGAATCGAAAGCGAGCAGTTCAGTTCATTTATATTTGTGCCATTTAATCTT
>DUPP01000096.1 GCA_012838265.1 Clostridiales bacterium | reverse complement strand
TAGTTCTATTTCTGCTCCAGCAAGCTGTACACTTGCTGGAATAATATCGAGATTTTTTACCCTCGTTGGAATAATAGCATCGCTAGGTTCGATTTTATCACTAAGCAAGACTTCATACATTGTTCTAACAAGACCTTTTTTTGATATGCCCATCCCGCTAGTGGTATTCCCCTGTGGATCAATGTCTAGAATTAGTATTTTTTTCCCTTTTAAAGCCAGGCAGGCAGCCAAGTTGATATTCGTTGTTGTCTTTCCTACACCGCCCTTTTGATTAAATATGGCTATGGCTTTTCCCAAAATATTGCCCTCCTAATGTACTTAAATCTTAATGCTGTCATTAATCTTGCTGAACAATTAAATATACGACAAGCAAAGCTGTTTATGTATTATAATAAATATTATACGAAGACAAAATTATCTTCGGTACGTTTCAGCAAATTGTTTTATATTTTTATTATATACTATGCATAAATAATTCTCCATGTTTTTTTAAAAATATAATACTATAAAGTCTTACAGTTAAGTACATAGTGAGCGACAAAAAAGGTTTCACGTGAAACATTCACTTTGAAACCTTACATAATCAATAAGTTTTGCGAACTATCATGATTCGATTAATCTGCAAGAATGAATCTGGTTTTGTTTTCCTTTTTTGGTATTAATATCCGGACCTCGAGAAAGTCCCCTTTATCCTCCTGATAATATTTAGCACTCTTTTCAACTTCAGATATGGTATTAAAAGCTTTTTTTATAGTATTTAGATAAATTCTGTAATTTATAAACCTAAGTTTATCTCCACTTCTCTTTTCTTCCTCATGCTTAGTCAGCACATCCGTTATTAGCTTCTCAGTCTGCTTCACATTTAGATTATGTGCAATTATTCTGTCCAAAATTTGTTTCCTTATAGTATCATTTTCAACCCTCAGTAATGCTCTCGCATGCCTTTCAGTCAACTGATTATCCGCAAGTACTTGCTGAATATCAGGAGGCAAAGATAATATTCGTATTTTATTAGAAATAGTTGATTGTTGCTTGCCAACTCTTCTTGCTATTTCAGTCTGTGTCAATCCGTACTCATCCATTAAACGCTTATATGCTACTGCTTCTTCTATATAGTTCAGATTTTCTCTCTGTACATTTTCTACAAGAGCCAACAAAGCAGAATCCTTTTCATCTGCATCTCTAATAATTGCCGGTATCTTTTTTAATCCAGCTAATGCTGCTGCTCTCAATCGTCTTTCACCAGCAATTAATATGTAAACCCCTTTGCCATTCCTCTTTACAATAATCGGTTGAATAACACCAAATTCTTTTATCGAATCACTTAGTTCCTGCAATTCCTTATCTTCAAATAACTTTCTTGGCTGATCTGGATTTGTACTGATCAGCTCGAGTGGTATTTCCATCTGGTCTGCTTTCCTCAAAAACATGTTTACCCTCCTCTCTACAGAATATTTCTTCTCTTTTTATAGTAACAGCATGCTTGTCCAACATGAAAGCTATTTCCTTCAACAAAAACCCTCTGAAATCATCATTTCAGAGGGTCTTTCGTGGGAGTTCCTGCTTTTCTCGGATATTTCGCAGGAGTCTGTTTAATTTTTTTGATCATAAGTATTCTATGATCCAAACCAAATCCATCTATACTAATACTATTGTTTTTTTCTAAATGTCCACCAAGTAATTTATAAGCATTCTGGCTCTCTGCCAATTCCTTCTCTATCCCTTGACTTTTATATGCCGCAAACCAACCCCCAACTTTAACAAAAGGAAGGCAATATTCCGATAATACTGCAAGTTTCGCGACTGCTCGAGAAACACATAAATCAAATTGTTCTCTGTACTTTTTATTATGAGCTATGTCTTCAGCTCTTCCATGCAAAAAAGTTACATTTTTTAAACCGATTTCACGCGATATTTCATAGATTATTTTGATTCTCTTATTTGTAGAATCTATCAATAGAAATTCTTTATCTGGATAAACTATCGCAAGAGGGATGCCAGGAAAACCGGCTCCAGTTCCTACATCTATAACCTTGTTTATCTCATGCATTTGTGAAAATCCACAAACAAAAATTGAATCTATAAAATGCTTTGTTACAAATTCATTTTTGTCTGTGATCGATGTGAGGTTTACTCTTTTATTCCAGGACAATACCAAGTCCATATATTTTTTATATTTATCTAAAGTGTCTTCTTGATAATTAACTCCTAAAAGGTTCAGCGCCCTTGCAAGTTTCTCCATTTATTTAGCTCTCCATTGATTTGTTTCTTCAATTTTATTCATTCTCCTTAATTTTTCTAGGTGAATCAGCAGAACGTTAATATCAGCAGGAGAAACTCCGGAAATTCTGGAAGCCTGTCCTATAGATGCAGGTTTCATCATATTAAGCTTCTGCCTTGCTTCTATTCTCAATCCATCAATCTCATTATATTCCAGTTTCGAGGATAGTTTTCTGTTTTCAAGCTTTTTAAATTTCTCGACTTGCTGCAGCTGTTTCTCTATATACCCTTGATATTTAATATCTACTTCCAGCTGAGTTGCACAATGTCTTGGTATTTTTGGCCTGTCATGATCAATCTCGCCTAGAATCTCATAAGTCAGTTCTGGTCTTTTAATCAGCTCTGCAAGAGATATTCTGCCTTGTATCGGTGCGCTGTTATGCTTTTTTAAAAAATCATTTGCCTGGCTTGGAAGAACATAGGTACTTTTTAACCTTTCGCTTTCTTTTTCTACAAGATTTCTATTATTTACAAACTTACGGTATCTTTCCTCTGATGCCAGTCCAGCACGATATGATTTTTCTGTCAATCTAACATCAGCATTATCCTGTCTTAAAATTAATCGATACTCTGCTCTTGAAGTCATAATTCTATAAGGCTCGTTTGTTCCTTTTGTAACAAGGTCATCGATAAGCACACCTATATAGGCTTCTGAACGATCAAGTAAAAATGGTTCCTTCCCATTAAGCTTCAAAACAGCGTTCATGCCTGCAATAAGTCCTTGTGCCGCAGCTTCTTCATAACCCGAGCTTCCATTAAACTGGCCCGCACAATACAAGTTTTCTATTTTCT
>DUPP01000095.1 GCA_012838265.1 Clostridiales bacterium | reverse complement strand
TTAAGAACGCTAAGGTAAGGGAACGTTATGGAATACTTGCAGGAGTAGTTGGAATTATTACCAACTTAATCTTAAGTGCTTCAAAAATCGTTATAGGCCTTCTTGTGAACAGTATTGCCATTATTGCTGACGGAATAAACAATCTGACTGATATGGCTTCTTCTGCAGTTACTTTGGTCGGATTTAAAATGGCAGCCAAACCAAGTGATATAGAGCATCCTTACGGCCATGCTCGTTTTGAGTACTTGACTGGTCTTGTGGTGTCATTTCTTATATTAATAATCGGTTTTAAGCTCCTCACTGCCAGCTTTGATAAAGTGCTGAAACCTGACCCACTGGAATTCAGCTATATTACCATAATAGTTCTTGTTTTAGCTATCTTTATAAAGATATGGCAAGCACTTTTCAATCTAAGAACAGGTGAGGATATTGGATCCTCTGCATTGAAAGCAACTGGTATGGACAGTAGAAATGATGTCATTTCAACAACTGCAGTGCTAATCAGCCTTATTATCTCAGAAATTACTGGCTTTCAGCTTGATGGCTATATAGGCTTGCTTGTAGCTTTGTTTATCATATATTCAGGGATACAGTTGATAAAAGAAACCTCCAGCCCATTACTGGGGAAGGCTCCTGATCCGGAATTGGTCAGGGAAATAGAAGAGCGAATCTGTAAGGAGGATGCTGTATTAGGTGTTCACGACCTAGTCGTTCATGATTATGGACCCGGGAGAATATTTGCTTCAGTTCATATAGAAGTAGACGCTTACGGAGACTTGATCTATAGCCATGATATCATTGACAATATTGAAAGAAATTTAAGTGAGGAATTAGGCATCCACTTGGTGGCGCATATGGACCCCTTGGAGACTAGAGACCCTCTTACCCAAACCTTAAACGAAAAGGTTGCAGAAATTTTGGAGCCTCTCGATGGAATCGTCGGATTTCACGACCTGCGTGTTGTAGCAGGCTATTCTCATACCAATATAATTTTTGATATTGTAATTTCACCGGAATGCAAACTTACTGAAGCCTACATCAAAGATTATGTAGAAAGCCAGCTTCAGTCAATAGATAGCACCTACTATGTAGTTATTACTTTTGATAAAAGCTATGTTCAAAATAACATCTGATTAAGATGAAAGAGAAGAGGTTGATTTATTTGGGTAATCTGTTCTACTATGAAACACCAATTGGAGAAATCGGGATTGCAGAAACAAACGATAAAATAACCCATCTTTTTTTTAAACACGAAGAATTAGAAGAGCTTAATGAAAAGAATCAGGAGTTAGTGGAAACACCTATCCTTGCAGAAGCTGCACGGCAGCTTAAAGAATATTTTGACGGTAAACGCCATAAATTCAATTTACCTTTGGCGCCTGAAGGCACAGATTTTATGATGCGAGTGTGGAAAGCACTGCTAACAATACCTTATGGTGAAACAAGGAGCTATAAAGAAGTTGCTATGATGACAGGAAACGCTAAAGCCTGTCGTGCAGTAGGAATGGCGAACAACCGCAATCCTATATCAATCATCATTCCCTGCCATAGGGTAATCGGCACAAACGGTGATTTAGTTGGCTACGGCAGCGGACTAGATAAAAAAACATATCTGCTGAAGTTAGAAAGAAAAGAAAGCAAGCACCATAGCAATACAGAACTATAACAATGTTGACTTTACAGCACTCTACAACATATAATAGTATATTGTAAATAAACGATATTTTAGCATTTAGGAATAATATAGCTTAAGGAGACGTAATATGAGATTAAGAAAAGAATCAGATGAGATGCTGGAAGAAGAAATAATACTTATTGCAAAAGTATCAGACGCCTTAGCACACCCAGCTAGAATCAAGATTTTTAGATTTATCATGCAATGCAATAGAAATCGAACTTCTGTATGTAATAAAGATATAGTAGAGGCTTTTGATTATTCACAGGCTACTATTTCGCAACACATAAAAAAATTAGTAAATGCAGATTTAGTACAAGTAAAAAAGCAAGATAAATTCTCAATGTATTATGCTAATATTGGTAACTTAGTAAAATATCTTGATGCAACCAAAAAATTTGAATGAGGCTAAAATCTTCATAACAACAGCAAATTGCCGGTAATATTTTGCCTAAATACAGAATTTTGAAAAAATTTTTAATTGCATTTTTTTATATATATAATATTATATGTATTAAGGAAGTAATATATAGAATTATACATCTTGAATAAATACAGAAACCTTTCTATCCATCCTTTGACTAGCCGGCAAATAGACTCAAGTTTTATGTCAATATTTGAAAATCCCAACAAGAGGAGCTTCATCATTATTAACAGTCAATTTGTGATTTGACTTCTAAGCAGGAATGGATGGTGTTGTATATATGCGAATTTCCATTTCGCTCGTAAAGTTTTTATTTTGAAATTAAAGATTTTTTATATAACTAGACCACCTTTTGTTACTTACTGTATTTTCGCGAAAGAAAACATTGTTAATTATAATAAAAGTTTCACCAATCATAGCGTAATTGCATAGGACGCCCTTACGTAGTGATTTCATCGCTAACGCGATTTTGTGCGATCATTCCCTATTTAAAAAATAGTTGGGTGGTGTACTAAATGAATAAAAAAGAAGATAAGGAAACAAAAACTAATGGTTCAGAGCTTAAGCAATTCGTATTTCTAACGATAGTTCTTTATGGATTTTGGCTTATTCTGTCTGGTGTATTTGATATTAAATTTCTTATTATTGGTCTTGTCTCATCAATCATTATTGCATGGCTTACCCGTTCTTTACTGCGTATGAATTCAGTAAGTGACCAAAAAGAGACTTTTCTAGCTTATGATTTCCCCTATTTTAAATTTCTAGTCTATTGTATATGGCTTTTTGGTGAAATTATCAAATCAAATATTTATGTCGTAAAATTAGTTCTTAACCCTAAAATGCCTATTGAACCAACGGTTATATCTTTTAAGAGACAAATGTCAAACCCCGCAGCCCATGCTACACTTGCAAATTCTATTACCTTAACTCCAGGTACAGTAACTATAGATATTGTAGATGATGTTTATTACGTGCATGCAATCACGAATGAGATTGGTTTGGACCTAGTCCCACATGGAGGCGATATGGCAAATCGCGTTGCTAAGCTCTTCGGTGAACAAGATATTGACAATACACGGGAAACAGAGGAGGGGAAGTAGTATCGTGACTATAGATAACATTTTC
>DUPP01000094.1 GCA_012838265.1 Clostridiales bacterium | reverse complement strand
TCCGTCAACCCTTGCAAGGGATTTGAAGTACCTAAGTGAAGGGGGATTTAAAGTGGAAAGGGTACAGCCAGTAGACATGTTTCCCTGGACGGTGCACGTTGAGTGCGTGGTAGAAATACAGAAAATGAAGATGTAGAACATTATAAAAAGAATCCTTCAATCCTGCATAAATGCAGAATTGTTTATAAGTTTAAGTACAAAACGATTCATGTTACATTTAATATAAATGAAATTGGTTCAAAAAGAAGAACAATTAATAATGAAGTTAAGGTTATAATTGCAATTACAATCTAGGTTCTATTAAAACTATAATAATTAATATCCAATATAATTTGAATAACATGAGAGGGTAAAATAAAGAATATTACTTGAAAATATTAGGTAATTGCGAAACTATTTTTCAGAAGTGAATAAATGAAAACCAAACTTGCACATTGGGAAAATAGAGTAAGAAGTTAGTGCTTAAAAGGTAGAAATAAATTAGAAAAATAAAAATAGGCACACAAAAGAAAGGCATTGATAAAGAGTTAATTTTTCTAAGCAATTAGTGGCTTCAAGCTTCTAATATATTGATGCTTATGAATTTTATCAGCAAGTACAACAGTAATTAGCTGAGTGATTCCAGCCAGTAATAAATCAGCATGAAGAGTTTTTTCATTTTGTGTTTTGCGTCCTGAAATACAGAAACTATCTTTAAAATGATTAATTGATTGCTCTACAGTAGAACGGATTTTATAGGTTAGATCCCAAATTTCTGTGCCACGTATGGCTCCAGGATAGGCACGAAGGTCCTTTTCGGGATAAACATAAACCATTCGACCAGAAGGCGATGAGGTACATGGATTTTCACAATTATGACGTCTACGATATTTACCATCATCACATTTAGTCCATTTCATCTTGGGGCAAACAAACTTAAAAGTAGGAATTTTACTTCTAAGATGTGAAGTATTACCTTCAGGTTTCATTAAAAGATTATTGTCGTTAGGGCAACAAGGAATACCATCTGAATTGATTGTATAATCTGAATTTTTTAAAGCAGACCTTTGATTCAATGGTATGTAAGCCTTATTGAATTTTAAGTCTTCGAACAAGTCCTTGTAAATAGCGATTGTATCAAAAGCAGAATCACCAAGAAAAATATCTGGTTTTATCAAAGGATGCTTATCAAAGAAATCCTTTAGCACAGGAATAAGTGCCTTAGAGTCATGGAGAGATTTATCTTCATCAGGAGAATCAGATTTTTTATCTACAGTAATATCAGGGTGAGATAATAGAAAATCTTTATTTAGAAAAGAAATATCTCTAACAATGCCAAGACCGTTGGTAATCAAGCCAAACTTGTAAACATAACAGAAATGACCATTTATGTAAAGCTGTTTGATTTCTTGGTTAGACGAAGCATGTGAAGGCATAGAACCATATGCAGCCTTGTAAGGGTCGTACGAATCATCAAGTTTCATTGCTTTTTTAAATGATTTAAGTTGGCTGATAATGCGGTTTGCAAACTTTGGATTATTTTCAGTAACATAGGCTTCAATACCAGAAGTATCAAAAATTGTCATAGAAGCTTTAAATTCATTAATTTGTTGGCATATCGGTTCAGTAATATCAACAAGATTATCGAACATATATAGATTACGATAATGATTTTACATTCGCAGGCATAACCTGTTTATGACCTGCTCCGGAACATTGTTAATTG
>DUPP01000093.1 GCA_012838265.1 Clostridiales bacterium | reverse complement strand
CAACCTACTGGATTGGCAAAACAATTTATTAGGACTTTAAACAATGGGGTTTGGAGTTCGTGGTTTGAATTTTATTCAACAAACAACGTAACCATCTCAACATCTGCCCCATCCTCCGCACTTGCCGAAGGTGCAATCCACATGGTTTATTAGGGTGGTGATATGATGATATATAGAGGACTCGGTGGAGTCAACAGAGAAATAAAACAAGAGTTTAGAGGATTAGGTGGCGTCAATAGAGAAATAAAAGAACAGTATCGTGGTTTGAGTGGGGTTAATAGAAAAGTGTTTGGAGACACTGTTGGTCAAATCGCATATACTTCCCCTGGTACTTATTCTTTTGTAGTACCCAGCGGCGTATCATCCATCTGTGCCGTATTAGTCGGAGGTGGGGGTGGTGGCTCTTGGCAGTCTGGCTCGGTTCACGCAGGAGCTGGAGGCGGGGGTGCCGGGTTGAGGTATGTTAATAATTTGCCTGTTAATTCTGGTGAAACTATTACTGTCAGTGTCGGGAGCGGTGGCTCTTTTCAAGGAGGGACAAATGGTTATCCTGTAAATGGGACAAATAGCTTTTTAAAAAGAGGAGATAATGAGTTAATTTATGCAGAAGCTGGCGGAACCTGTACTCGGTGGAGCAGTACAGGAGGTAACGGAGGCGGCGGTAGCGCGCTAGGGGTAGGTCTTTATGGTGGCATTATAGGGGGCGGTAATGGTGGCGCAGGCGGAACGGTTTCTGGTGGCGTGTGCGGAGGCGGCGGCGGTGCAGGTGGGTACTCTGGAAACGGCGGGCATGGAAGTGGAATAACTACGGCTGGTAGTGCCGGTGCCGGTGCAGGCGGTGGGGGCGGCGGCTCTATTGCTAGAAACACTAGAGGTATGGGCGGCGGCGGAGTAGGGATATATGGCGAAGGTGCGAGTGGAGCAGCTGGAATTAGAGACGTTGGTGGAGGCGGAGGTTCAGGTGGCTCCGATGGGCAGCAATCATATGTTAATCCCAGCGGGGGCTCTTATGGTGGCGGTAGCGGTGGAGATGAAGGGTCGTCCGCAGACCTTTGCGTTGGTGCTAATGGCGCAGTTCGAATCATTTGGGGTAGAAATAGGGCGTTC
This sequence comes from Clostridiales bacterium, assembly GCA_012838265.1. Taxonomy (GTDB): domain Bacteria; phylum Bacillota; class Clostridia; order Peptostreptococcales; family Anaerovoracaceae; genus Anoxybacterium. The sequence continues at coordinate 5,374 of DUPP01000093.1, read as the reverse complement.
CCTTCCACACTAACAGGTGATTTATAAGGAGGTTAAAGTATGAGGCTAACATTAAATAACAATACTGAACTAGATATAATAGTTGCAAACGGAAGTTCACGCTATCACCAAGGAGAGAATAGAGATAGTTTAGAATTTCAATTAGCTAAATCCATTCCACAGACTTTCGAGGAATTAGACGAATTGTTTTCCAATCCAAACAATACAAGTAAAATTACACTATCAGAGGGCGAAACAAGCTACATACACGACAACTATACATTAAAAGTACAAATGGCGTTGATGCCTGTAGTTATCATGCCAGCAACAGACACAGACCCAGAAATAACAGAGGAAAGATATTCTATTATTATGGCGCAGAAAACCTATAAGGAAATACAACTAGAATCGCTAATTGAAACGGTTGATGTTCTTGTTCTTGAAAGTTTGGGGGTGTAATTATGTCTGAAACGATTAGAAGATTGTATGTAAAAACTGGTAATCCCGCAGTAGTAACTAATGCAGTTAGTAAAGGATGGATAACGCAGGAAGAAGCTGATACAATATTGGGTGTATAAATATTCTCTGGAAAATATTGAATTTGTGTGTTGGAAAAGAAAGTACTTGACTTAGTGGTAAAATTATATATTATAATGTTTATTATAGCATGATGTCAAGAGAATTAGACCTCAGGCAATGCGTATATTTGTAATAAATACACTATTTTATCTGATTCCATTAACACAAAATGAAGGGCTTTTACCATGGATTATTTCAGAAATTTGCTGAAGAATATTGATAAAATATTGTTATTACTGCCGGTTTTTTTTGCGGTAATTAGCATTATCATGATTGGAAGCACCTCTTATGAAGGGGAATTTATTATAACTAAGGATATTAAAGTTCAATTTGCCGCCTATTGCCTTGGAACTGCGGCATTATTTATTGTTCTGCTCTTTAATTACAAAAATTTTGAAAGTATGGAAAAAATCATTTATGTGGGATCCATACTGTTTTTGCTGACTGTATATATCCCAGGATTGGGAGTAGAACACTTTGGCGCAAGGGCTTGGATAGATCTCGGTCCCGTTGATATGCAGCCTTCTGAACTTGTAAAAATATCCTTTATCATAATATTTGCAAGCTATCTGGCACGAAACCGTGACTCCTTAGTACATTTTAAGGGAGTTGCACTTTCATTTTTATTTGCTTCCCCTTTTATTTTGATAATTTTGAAAGAGGATCTTGGTACTGCTGTTGTCATGATCTTTATTACGATTGCCATGATTTTTTGTGCAGGTATCGATTATAAGCTATTTGCAAAGCTTGGAGGTCTTTTCTTAATTTCACTTCCAATTATATATCGATTTATGGCGCCTCATCAAAAAGATAGAATCGATGCTTTTCTTCATCCAGACAATTTTTCTCTATCTGGAATTTATCAAGTATGGAATTCCAAGGTGGCGATCGGCTCTGGCGGTGTTTTTGGAAAAGGGTTGTTTCAGGGAACTCAAAAAGAGCTAGGATTTCTGCCCGTTCAAAAATCTGATTTCATTTTTTCCGTTTTAGTTGAGGAGTTAGGGTTAATTGGAGGCGCGTTCTTGATTTTACTCTATACCATTTTTTTATATAAAATATTAAAAATTGCTGATAATGCAAAGGATACATTTGGTTCTTTAATAGTAATCGGCATTCTTGCTATGTTTACTTTTCAGATTTTCGAAAATATCGCTATGGCAATGGGTATAATGCCAGTAACAGGCATTACGCTCCCATTTATCAGTTACGGTGGTTCCTCCGTAGTTGCAAATATGATCGCCCTTGGCATCGTTCTTAATGTGGGAATACGAAGCAAAACTATAAACTTTTAATAATAATTTTTTACAAACCTAAGATTTTTTCAACTATATGGCTTAAATCTCTTTAACCTTAATGCATTTGTCAACACGGATACAGAGCTTAGTGACATGGCTGCTGCAGCAATCATAGGATTAAGCAGCGGTCCTCCAAGAATATGCAGCAGGCCAGCTGCGATAGGTATTCCTACCACATTGTAACCAAACGCCCAAAATAGGTTCTGTTTAATATTTCTTATCGTGCTCTTGCTCAGCTGTATTGCAGCTGGAACACCCATCAGATCATTTTTCATTAAAACTATATCTGCAGATTCCATTGCAACATCAGTCCCTGAGCCTATGGCGATTCCGATGTCTGCTTGTGCAAGGGCTGGAGCATCATTGATACCGTCACCTACCATTGCCACTATTTTGCCTCCTGCTTGTAGTTTTTTAACTTCATTAGATTTTTCATGAGGCAGTATCTCAGCAAGCACATGATCGATTCCGACCTGCTTTGCAATTGCTTCGGCAGTTTTTCTATTGTCGCCTGTAAGAATTGCCACTTCAATTCCCATAGACTTCAATCTTTTGATTGCCTCAGAGCTGCTTTCCTTTACCACATCAGCGACTGCGATTATGCCAGATATTTTATGGTCCATTGCGATATACATTGGGGTTTTCCCTTCAGATGCAAGAATATCAGATTGAGTTTCCAATTCCGCTAGTGAAATATTCTGTCTGTCCATGAGTTTCCTGTTCCCCAACAAAACATTAATCCCTTTTATCTCAACTTCAATACCTTGACCAGGAATTGCTTCGAATCTATCTATCTTTAACAATTCAACATTTTCTTTATCAGCAATTTTTACGATAGCATCTGCCAGAGGATGCTCTGAGCCTTTTTCAGCAGAAGCTGCAATTTGAATAATATGTTCTCTTTCTTCCCCTGCGGCTGTTATAACATCAGTCACTTCAGGTTTTCCCTCTGTGATAGTACCAGTTTTGTCGAATACAATAGTATTGATTTTATGAGTAGTTTCCAATGCACCTCCACCCTTTATCAAAATACCATATTCCGCCCCCTTTCCGGTTCCGACCATGATAGCCGTGGGAGTTGCAAGACCTAATGCACACGGGCAGGCAATCACAAGTATAGAAATAAATATCGTAAGTGAAAATACTACTGACTCACCACTTATAAACCAAGCCATCGAAGCAATACATGCTATTAGAAAAACTATTGGCACAAAATATCCTGATACGATATCAGCCATCTGTGCTATTGGTGCTTTTGCACTTTGTGCTTCCTCAACTAATTTGATTATTTTAGCAAGTGCGGTATCTCCTCCTACCTTAGTAGCTTTAAACTGTATCATACCATTTTTATTTATACTTGCTGCATAAACCTGATCCCCTGGTTTTTTCTCAACTGGTATACTTTCCCCTGTAAGCAAAGACTCGTCGACAGATGTGACCCCCTCCAACACAACACCATCTACAGGAATGCTGTCGCCTGGCTTTACCAATATGACATGATTTATTTCCACCTCGTCAACAGGTACTTCATACTCTTTCCCATCCTTAATTACAATTGCCGTTTTAGGAGCAAGTCCCATAAGTTTTTTTATCGCTTCGGACGTTCTGCCCATGCTTACAGCTTCCAGTGATTTCCCCAGCAGTATTAATGTGATTATAACTCCGGCAGTTTCGAAATACAGACCATCCAGTGCTGATACATCACCAGTCGAAATAATATAAACAGAATAAAGACTATATATGATTGCCGCCGAGGCACCCATAGCAATCAGTGAGTCCATATTGGGTCCTCTGTTTATGATAGCTTTAAACCCTGCCGTATAAAACCTGTATCCCACAAGAACTATTGGTACAGTCAATATGGCTTGCAGTATTGCATAATTTAACGGATGGTGCATGGGATCAAAAAAAGACGGTATAGGAAATGGATGCCATGATATCATAGGTGTCATTGCAAAGTATAAAAGAGGCACAGCAAATACAGCGGAAATAATGAACTTCGTCCAAAGTATTTTTATTTCTTTTTCTTTTCGCAATTTATCTTCATCAACTAGTTTCTTTTTTTCTATTTCTAAAGCAGTGTAGCCTATCTTTCCAATTTTCTCTTTAATAGCAGATAAATCCGTTGCGCCAGGGTCATAAGATATAGTAGCCTTTTCAGTTGCCAGATTAACTGAAATTTGTTCTACACCATCCATTTTACTGACTACCTTCTCTATTCTAGCAGCACAAGCTGAACAAGTCATACCTGTAATTTTAAGTGTATCTTTATTCAAATCATTATTCATTTAATCTATCTTTCCTCTCAGAGTAACACTACAGTTAAGTTATTTTAATATAGTATACCCTTTGCGGTTTTTTTCTACCAAGCATCTATGGATACGGGTACTATGGTGCTATATCTTGTAATCCCAGTCAGACTGTTCAGTATCATTTGCTTTAACCTTGTAATTTGGTTTATTATCATACTTTGATACTTTAATACTTCGATACTTTTTATACTTAATATAATACTTATATATTTTATACTTCTAAACTTTTTACTGCCTTTTCAAGCTGTATGAGTGCTTTTTCTAAAACTCTCCTGGAGCAAGCAATATTAAGGCGTTGGAATCCCTCGCCTCCTGCTCCAAACATTGTACCTGCATTAAGCCATAAACCCGCGCGATTTATAATAAAGTCATCAAGGGCATTATCGTCAAGGCCTAATTCTTTAAAATCAAGCCACACAAGATAAGTTCCCTCCGGCTCAACTAGTTTTATCTCCGGTATTTTTTCAAGAAAAAAACTTCTTATAAAATTCAGGTTCCTGTGAAGATAGTCTTTCAGCTGTTTAAGCCATTCATGTCCTCCGGCATATGCAGCCCTGCATGCGATGAGCCCCATTATATTCGGTAGACTGTAGCCGCTTTTAGCGATTTCAGCCCTGAATTTACGCCGAATATCTTTATTGGAAATAATAATATTGGAGATCTGCAGGCCTGCAAGATTAAAGGTTTTAGTTGGTGAAGTACAGGTTATTGTAATATCTGAATACTCTGGTTTTAAATCTGCAAACACGTAATGCTGATGCCCTGGAAAAGTAAAGTCAGCATGTATTTCATCAGACAAAACAATCACATCATATTTTAGACAGATATCTCCCATACGAATAAGCTCTTCTCTTGTCCATACTCGCCCCACAGGATTATGGGGACTGCAAAGGAGAAAAAGCTTGACATTATTGTTAATAATTTTATCTTCAAAATCTGCAAAATCAATCGTGTATTTATCATTTGAATAGATAAGCTGATTGACAATGAGCTTTCGTTCATTTCTGATGACTGAGTTATTAAATGGATGGTATACTGGCTGCTGGACTAAAACTCCGTCTCCTTTGTTTGTAAGCCCACGAATAGCAGTGCACATGGCAAATACTACACTTGGCGTGTTTGTAACCCAATCTGGCTGTACATGCCAATTAAATGAATTCAAAAACCAATTTTGCATGGCTTCAAAATAATCCTTATTACCCTTTGAAT
>DUPP01000092.1 GCA_012838265.1 Clostridiales bacterium | reverse complement strand
GGATCGTATCCGGTAATCCTGCGTATATCATGCATTGTCTTGCTGAGTTAGCTTTAATTCCGGCCTGAAAGTGAGTCCCAATAATAACTTCGTCAATTTCTTTTGGATCAATGCCAGTTCTCTCTACAAGAGCTTTTACACATTCTGCACCATGTACAGGAGCTGGGATGTTACTTAATGATCCGCCGAATTTTCCTGTTGCTGTCCTAACGCCTTCAATAAATACAACGTCTCTCATAATATTCCTCCTTAAAATTAATATTTAGAAATGTCTATATTGACCAGATCGGCCGCGAGTTTTTCTTTCTGTTCCATATTAGACTCCCTGCCAATCATAATCCTCATAGCTTGTGGGGAACCAGCTCCATGCATAGATTCTGCCAGTGCGGTACCTCCCGACATGTTTTCAAGCAATCTTGCAATCTTGATTCTGTCTTCTGTTGGATATTTTGCATCTCCTGCAAAGTATTTTCTGATATATGGGCCTGTAACCTCTGATTTTAAGTCATTTTCGTGAGGTAATGTTGCTATGAATCCGCCTGCTATTTCATGTGCGAGTCTTGAGATTTCATACATGTTTCTTGTGCAGTTCAATTTAACCTCATTGGCAAGCAGTGTGTTTACATAGTAGCTCCCTGCTTCCATCTTAACTCCTTCATAGGAACATGCCAGTGAACAAGCATACATAGTTTCAGCAAGATGTGTCATTTCGATAAGTTTATCCTTGATATGACTTGCCTTGCTTGTACCATTATATTTTGCTATTAGGGAAGTTGCTCCAATCAGTACGTCAGCGTTTCCAACTTTGCATCCGCCGTAATTCTGTCTGTGATATGCAGCAAAACGAGTTACATAGTCTTGTGCAAATTCAACTTCACCACACATGAACACTCTGTCCCAAGGAACAAATACGTTGTCCAATACTGTTAGGGTTTCGCCGCCTACGATTGCGTATTCTGCGTTACCTGTGTCTATATCTCCATGGAGTCTTCTGTCACTATTTGTCTGTCTGCCGAATACGTGGAATACACCTTCTGCGTCTATCGGAATTGCACATGCAACAGCATAATCCTCATCGCCTGGCAATAGGTTTGTTGTTGGAAGTATAAGCATTTCATGGGAGTTTGCCATACCAGTCATATGAGCTTTAGCACCCTTAATAACTATTCCATCTTCTCTCTTCTCAACAATGTGAGTGAAAAGATCTGGGTCTGCTTGTTTTGAAGGCTTAAGACTTCTATCTCCCTTTACGTCTGTCATGGCTCCAGCAACCATAAAATCATTTTCTTGAATATATTCAAGCCACTTTAAGAATTTTTGATGATAGTTAGTTCCCTTTGCCTTATCCATGTTGTAGGTTGTAATGAATGTAGCACCGATTGCATCCAGGCCTACGCATCTCTGGAAACATGTACCTGTTTTCTGCGCTATCATTCTCATCATTTTAACCTTGTTTACTAAATCTTCCTTACTTTGATGGATGTGAGTAAAACGGTTTACCTTTTTCCCTGTAAGATGAGATGTGGCTGTCATAAGATTTTCATATAACGGATCAAATGCTAGTTCGTAGGTCATCGCTGCTGAATTTACATGAGGCTTTGTCATTGGATGCTCTACTACGTCCTCGATTTTTTCCCCATCATAATATATAATTGGTTTAAGTTTTTTTAAACTCTCTTTATACTCTTTTCCGTTCATCATGGTAACATTTCTCCTTTTCTTTATTTACAATTAGAACTTGAGGTGTAACTCTTATACTTTATACTAATGCAACTTCTGTGCCAATTTAGCTGGCCAGCCAGCCGCCATCTACATATATTACCTGGCCGGTTACATAATCCGACGCAGATGATGCTAAAAATATTGCTGCACCTATCATATCTTCTGGATCTCCAAAGCGATTCATTGGTATCCTTGACATAAGGCTATTTACTCTTTCAGGGTCATCAAATACTGCTTTTGTCATATCGGTTTTAACATAACCCGGCCCGAAGGCATTTACATTAATTCCATATTCAGCAAACTCGTTTGATAATACCCTTGTAAGACCAACGATTGCACTTTTTGCACATGCATAAGAAACCATGTTTTTTAATCCAAGAAGGCTTGTCAGTGATGCAACGTTGATGATTTTTCCCTTAATTCCTTTTTCCTTCATGTGTTTTGCAACCGCCTGGCACATAAAGAAAACATATTTCAACTGAACGTCTTGTACTAAATCCCAGTCTTCCTCTGTGAAATCGATCGCTGGACCTCTGGCATTTATTCCAGCACCATTTACTAGTATGTCGATATGGCCAAATCTTTCTATCACCTTGTTTACCAAGGTATTTATGCCATCCATAGATTTAATATCTGCAGAAATACCTACAACTGTTCCTCCCGTCTTAGCTGAAATCTCTTTAGCAGTCGCATCAAGTTGTTCCTGATTTCTGCTGCAGATTACGACATCTGCACCGGCATCTGAAAATCCTGTTGCTACAGCTTTTCCTATGCCTTTGCTGCCACCAACCACGATAGCAGTTTTTCCTTTTAGTGAAAATAGCTCCATATTCCCCTCCTCTTCATATTTTTTAAGGTAATAAAATTACTTTTAACGACTTTTTATTCATAGCATTTTCAAAGCCCTCTTTAAGCTTTGAAAGTGGTAATTCATCAATAATACCGTCAAAATTTATCTTATTATTTATCACTATCTGTATTGCTTCCTCGAATTCGCTTAATGTGTAGCAAAACGTACCTTTAACTGTAAATTCTCCTCTTACAACTTCGAGCAGATTTACTGAGCTTCTATCTTTATAGATACCTGCAAGAATCAATTGGCCATGAGGCAGGAGGTATTGCAGCATGCCCCCTACGATTCCTGCAACCCCAGTTGCGTCAAAAATAACGTTTGCTTTCCCTTTTGGGAAAAATGCTTTTACTTCTTCGTCTAAATCCTGGATATAGTTATTAATTACATGCACGCCATAACTTTTCGCCAAAATTAGTCTTTTTTCATCCCCTTGGGTTCCAACCACTATTACATTAGCTCCAGCGAGTTTAGCAATTTGAGCAATATATAAACCTATAGCCCCTGGCCCGAATACAATGACATTTGCACCCGTCAGTATGGTGCCAGCCTTTTTTACAGCGCTATATGCTACTGCTACAGGTTCAATAGAAGCTGCTACGATAGGATCTATGTCCTTTGGTACTTTATGAAGTGTAGCTGAGGGTACGGATACATATTCCGCAAAGCTCCCATCAATATGGATTCCTATCTCTTCCAGGTTTTCACATTGAGCTTCATACCCATTAATGCAGGACCAGCATCTGCCGCAAGGGTTGACAATGCTAGGAACAACTAAATCCCCTATTTCATAACCTGTTACATTCTTACCAATTGCAATTATTTCTCCACAAAACTCATGACCTGGAATTAGATTATTTTTAACCTTCCGTAAACCATTATAAATGCCAAAATCTGTTCCACAGATACCGGTGGCTTTCACCTTTACCAGTACATTATCATTGGTTACCTTAGGAATGTTGCACCGTATTTTTGTCAACCCATTTTTGTCAGGTTCCTTGATCCAGGCAACCATTTTCCTTTCTACCATAACAGTCCACCTCTTTTATTTATTTCGAAAACTTACACGACGTCGATAATTTATAAGACTTCCATCTTATGCAGCTCTTCGATCTCTTCCTTGCTCTTTTTCAGAACGTTTTCCAAAATCTCATCAGTGTGCTGCCCTAATAATGCTGCTGAATCCATACGTATTTCATTTGTTAACGAAAATTTCAGTGGATTGCCAGGGTAGATCATGTCTCCAAATACAGGATGAGGTATATTTATAAGCATGTTTCTGCTCTTTAAGTGTGGATCTTCAACCAGATCATCAACATCTAAAATCGGTCCTACCGGTACTTTAGCCTTGTCCAGCATTTCAACGATTTCAGCTGTTTTATATTGCATTGTCCATTTTTCTATCTCCGCATTTAATGGCTCTTCGTTTTGCTTCCTGAGTGAATTTGAACCATATTCAGGTATTTCCAACAGGTCAGGTCTGTTCATAACATCTGTCAGTTTCTTGAATAGGCTGTCGTTTGCGCATGCAATTGTTACATAACCGTCACTTGTTTTGAAACAGTTAAATGGGGCTGAGCCCAGGTTGGCATTTCCGTTTCTCGTCGGAGCAACTCCTGTCAAAGTTTTTGTTACTACGAAATTCTCTAAAGTTGAAAATGCGGTATCCATCATTGCAACGTCGATATACTGCCCTTTGCCCGTTTTATTCTTGTAATAAAGTGCAGCCATAATAGCAAAAGCCATATGGATTCCAGCTGAAGCATCTACGATTGAAGGACCTAACTTATATGGGGTTCCATCTTTTTCACCGGTCAAGGCCATGAAACCGCCCATAGCCTGAGTGACTACGTCGTATGCAGGTTTGCTTTTATAAGGGCCAAATTGTCCAAACCCTGATATTGATCCGTATATAATTTCCGGGTTAACTTTTACAATATCTTTATAGCCGATTCCCAGCTTATCAACCACTCCTGGCGAAAAGTTCTCTACCATTACATCAGCCCACTTTGCCAGTTCTTTAACAATTTCTACTCCCTTTGGACTTTTTAAGTCTAATGTTATGCTTTTCTTATTACGGTTCATATAAGCAAAATATCCGCTTTCTCCATCCTTTTTAGGCATGAAGTCTCGGGTATCATCTCCGAATCCCGGTCTCTCGATTTTAATTACCTCAGCACCTAAGTCTCCCAGCATCATTGTGCAGTATGGACCGGCATAAACTCTGCTCAAGTCCAGGACTTTTAGACCTGCTAATGGCATTTTTTCTGTTGACATAAATAATTCCTCCTGAAATAAATTTATCTGAATGAGTTTACTTATCTACGCTTACACCATTAAAATAAGCGCAAGATTGATGCCAAGCTTTTTAATTTTTTTTTAACAAATCTCAACGGGTATAGTGGGGTTTATGTGTATTTTGTACTATCCTAATCCATTATTAGATTAAACGATTCATGATTGAATTATTTTCCCTATTTTATGAATTCCGCATATAAAATTGGCTCTTTCATAGTCTGTTTTATATGCTCTAAATCCATTAATTTCAACTGTTTTGCCCACTACATACATTTACAGATCGCTTTTCAAAATCACTGCTACGATCAATCTTAGGTAATATTTCAAAAATTCGTTGAAATTTTAATTGTTTCAGCTGTTTATAGCATCTTTTGTTAACATATAAATATGCAATTACCATGCCATTTAAGTTTTGCAAGAAATTTCCCTATTTCATTAAAAATTCGTTACAAAACTGACAATGTAATGCTTACAACATCTTTATACTTTTATCGATAGACAAATAAAAAGCGGCAAAGGGCTTTCCCCATTGCACGCCACTTTTTTAACAATTCTGTTATGTTCACCATTTTTATGGTAAAAATATTCCTTTAACTACTTCACCTTTTTTTATTTTATCAAACATCACTTTATACTCGGACAGCGGATAAGAGTGGGTAATCAAACTTTTTGCATCGAATACCCCTCTTGCCAGCATAGAGGTAACTGTATTCCAGGACCATGGGGCTGAGCTATAGCTGAAAATGATGCTTAATGATTTTTCCGCTGCAGTAAGCCATGATATATTATTCTGTTGTTCAGAGGGCAGTCCCAGAACACACATCCTGCCTAACCTCCTTAAAACTTTAAGTCCTGAATTTATAGCAGGTTCTGAGCCTGATGCTTCCACCACAAGGTCAGCACCTTTTCCGCCAGTGATTTTCATTATTTCTGCTTCGATATCTTGTGTTTGTGCATTCATTACTATGTCTGCTCCAATTTTTTTTGCTAAGGGCAATCTCATTTTTTCATCAACGTTAGTTCCAATCATGATCACTTTGTTCGCGCCATAAATTTTGGCCATCTGGACTGCAATCAACCCGATTGGCCCTGGCCCAAAAACAACGACGAAATCCTCTGGCTCTATTTTTGCTCTTTCCAAAAGCGCTGTAGCAACTATTGCCATAGGTTCTACGAGTGCACCTTCTTCAAAGGATACATTATCCTCCAGCTTAATCAGTTGTTTTGCATCTATAGATATATATTCTGCATAAGCACCTTCTCTTTTAAATCCAGGGCATTCTCTGCTGATACACATGTGAGGATTTCCGCTAAGACATGATCGACATGTACCGCAAACACCGATATTAAGCCTGCTTACAATTTTATCCCCCGGTTTTACTGAGGTCACATCACTTCCAACTTTTTCTACAATACCGCAGAATTCATGGCCTGGAATTATAGGGATATCTGTTATGACCCCTCCAGTCCACATGTGATAGTCTGTTCCGCAAACTCCAACTGCTTGTATTTTAATCAGAGCTTCATTATTCATATAGTTTGGTTTGGATACTTCTTCGTAAAAAAACTGTTCAGCTTCCAAGCCTTTCCTTACTAATGCTTTCATGATGTAGTACATCCTCCATTCAAATTGGCTTATTTCACCGCATGTACATTCCGCCATTCACGTCTATTACCACACCCGTTAAATAATCTGAGAGATCACTTACAAGAAACAATATCGTGTTAGCTACATCTTCAGGTTTGCCAATTCTTCCTAAGGGGATGGATTTAATATCGGCAGATTCCAATGCGTCAGTCATTGGCGTGTCGATAACTCCGGGAGAAACTGCATTTACATTTATATTGTAGGGGCCGAGGTACTTGGCAAGACTCATAGTAAGGCAAATATTAGCAGCTTTTGATACGCCATAGCTCGCTTCCGTTCTTATTCCGCCTACTTCGGCTGCAACTGACGTGGAGTTCACGATTTTTCCGCTTCTTTGAGCCTTCATGTAAGGAATTACCGCATTAGTGCAGTTTATTGTTCCAAATGTATTGACATTAAATACTTTATCCCAGCTCTTTCTTGGTATTTCTTCGAAAGGCAATGCATTCCTGCAGATGCCTGCATTATTTACCAGTATATCTATTTTGCCAAATTTATCCGCTACCATCTTGACGAATTTCTTTACATTTTCCTCATCTGCAACATCCAGCCTCCCTTCATAAAGGCTGCCTTCCCCCGAAAATTCCCTTTTCTTTAATTCGTTAGATTTGGCTATGCTCAGGTCGCCTATAACAGCAACAGCACCTTTTGAAGCCAGAAGCTCAGCAGTTGCTAAACCAATTCCCTGTGCCCCGCCAGTTATTATTGCTATTTTATTAGTTAATTTCATATCATTTCCTCCCCGTGGTATAAACAGGATCTCCACTGTGTTCTTTATTAGCAATAAATGTATTGCCTTATCAGTTAAAAGTGTATTGCCTTATCCAAAGCAGCATGAAAAGCCTCATGAAAAACTTCTGAAACTGTTGGATGTGGATGAACTGACCACGTTATTTCCTCTGCAGAAGCCTCCAGATTCATAGCGGCTACAGCCTCTGCAATCATATCCGTTGCGTGTATGCAAAATAGATGAACACCCAGTATTTCATTATACCTAGGTTCCAGGATTACCTTGATCAAGCCGTTTTCATTACCTGCCACCTTGGCTTTTCCGTTGGCAAGGATTGGGAACCTTCCAACCTTTATATTGCCATACTTCTCCCGTGCCTGCGCTTCTGTCAAACCTACACAGGCAATTTCTGGCTGTATATAAACCGCACTTGGAATCTTGTCGTAATCCATGGTGCGTATAAGTCCGCAAATATTCTCTATTGCTATTATCCCCTCTGCGGAAGCGGTGTGTGCCAGCATATATTTTCCGTTGACATCACCTATAGCATAAATGTTATCTACCGATGTCTTTAACGTTAAATCTGTAACGATCGCGCCGCGGTCTGTTTTTATGTTTAAAGATTCACAATCAATGCCTTTATAGTCAGGTACTCGCCCCACAGCCATCAAAACATTGGATACTGAAATAGACTGCTGCCTATTGTCCTTTTCAAATTTGACTCCATCCTTTGTGACCTCAGTAACCTTAGCCGAGGTATAAATATCCACTTTCATATCCTTCAGCATGGCAGTAACCTGGTCTGTAATCTCTTCATCTACCATAGGTAATATACGATCCAAAAATTCAATTACAGTTACCTTACTTCCTATGCTTGCAAAAAAGTACGCAAATTCAATACCAATAACTCCTCCGCCTATAATCGCGATGTCCTTTGGAATCTCTTCCAAATTCAAAGCATCATCACTTGTAAGAATATTCATGCCTGAATCGATAGGAATTGGAAGGGATTTTACTTCTGAGCCTGTTGCTATAACAATGTAGTCCGTAGAATATGGTTTCCCATCAACTATTACGGTGTTTTTATCTTTAATCGATCCTTCACCTTTAATAACAGTTACATTATTCTTTGCCATAAGACCGTTAATTCCACCAACCAATTGGGATATGACGGAGGTTTTTCTCTTTTGAACCAGCTTCAAATCAAGCTTTGCATTGGAGGTGTCTACATTTATTACGCCAAAATTTGAGCTTTTCTTAACCTCATCTAATGATTCGGCGCTTCTAAGAAGGACTTTTGTGGGGATGCAGCCTTTGTTAATACATACTCCGCCGAAAGAATCTTTTTCCACTATTGCAACTTTCTTCCTCAATTGAGCTCCTTTGATTGCCGCCACATAGCCTCCAGGACCACCACCGATAACTATGATATCGAAGTCCCTGCCGCTTGCTTTAGCAGGCTGTTCTACTACTGCTGTATGGGAAAGGGGTTCGTCCGCTTTTGGAGCTGTCGGAACAATTGCTGATTCTTTGCCAAGCTGCACCAGTGCTTCTTTCAGTAACTCGTCGATGTTTTCTCCCAAATCTCCTACAATTGCTATCGGGAGTGTAACCGGAACGGTTTCCCCTTCTTCAACAAGTATTTTTCTTAATACGCTATCGTCTGTGGCCTCTATATCGATGCTAGTCTTATCTGTTTCTATGGAAAAAAGAGGTTCTCCTTTCTTAATATTATCTCCTTCGTTCTTATACCATTTCAGTAGCTTCCCCTCGCTCATATTAAAACCGAGCTTAGGCATAATAATTGTTTCTGCCATTTTTATCCCCTTTCATGTATTCATATAAGCAGTTCAATCGGATTTTCAAGCAGCCTTTTTATTTCTGTAACAACTTGAGCTGCCAGTAGTCCATCAATAATTCGGTGATCAACGCTTAGTGTTATATTCATCATAGGTTTAATTGTAATTGTTTTATTTCCGTTTTCATCAGTTTCTACAAATGGTTCATCCTTAGTCGCACTCACAGCTAAAATCCCTGCCTCAGGAGGGTTAATTATTGCTGTAAAATTTTCAATTCCAAACATGCCAAGGTTTGATACAGTAAATGTACCTCCGCTATATTCATCAGGGGACAGCTTACCTTCTCTCGCTTTATCAATTAATACTCCTGAATCCTTTGATATTTCCAGTAATGATTTCTTTCCAGCATTTTTAACAACTGGAACTATCAAGCCAGAAGGTGCTGCAACTGCTATTCCTAAATTTATAGTTTTATACTTTATTATTTGTTCGCCTGCCAAAGTGGAATTCATATCAGGATATTTTTGGAGTGTTATTACACAAGCCCTGGCAATATAGTCTGTGACCGATGTTTTTTTATCCTGCGCTTCATTTATCTGCTTTCTAAGATCAAGCAATTTTTCTAAATTGACCTTCTGAGTAAAGTAAAGATGCGGAGATGTAAATTTACTTTGCGATAACCTTTCACCAATGATCCTTCTTACCCCGCTGTAAGGAATCACTTCAAGTATTTCCTTACCATCCGGGCTATATTGTGCATCAGTCTGTACCGTTGCAGCAACTGCTTCAACAGTATCGGTTTCAACAGGAATGCTCACTAAGTCTCGCTTCATTATTTTACCGTGCACTCCTGAGCCTGTGATTCCATCGATCTCAATTCCTTGTTCTTTTGCAATCCTGCGGGCAATTGGAGAAACCCTCACTTTATTCGATGCCAGGTAGTTCAGGATATCCTTTTCGCTGATTCCTCCTTGATAGCCAGTTCCTAATATATTAAGCGTTTTTACGTCCAATCCTTTTTCCTTTGCTACCCTTCTAGCTCTCGGTGTTATTTTGACCATGCCCGTCGCTCTTGATGCATCCGTTAAAATTGTATCTGCCATGTCCTCACCTCTGTTCTACCAAAGCTTTAACTTTATCATATATTTTTTGTACAGATGGGATGATTGGGAATTCAAGGGCAGGGCTGAACGGAATCGGAACATTCGGAGTACCGATTCTGGCAATAGGAGCTTCTAAATAATAAAAGACGTCATCCATCACGTTTGCACATATTTCAGCGCCAATTCCGCAGAATTCATAAGCTTCATCAACTATTAACAGTCTTCCTGTTTTCTTAACTGATTCTATAATTGAATCTCTGTCTAACGGAATGATGGTTCTCAAATCGATGACCTCAGCCGATATCCCTTCCGCTTCTAATTTCTTTGCAGCGTCCATGGATTTCATCACCTGTGATGAGGTTGCAACTATTGTAATATCGGTACCTTCTCTTACAATATTTGCTTTCCCAAATGGAATAAGCTCAATCTCATCATCGATCAAAAACTTATTTGTGTATTCCATTTTGTGTTCAAAGAATAAAACTGGATTATTATCTCTGATTGCTGTTTTCAATAAACCTTTCGCTTCCTGAGCAGTAGATGGGACAACAACCTTCATACCAGGAAAATGTGATACCATTGCCTGCATGCTTTGGGAATGTTGCGCAGCAGAAGATCTCCCTCCGCCGATAGGTGTTCTTATCACCATTGGGACTGACACCTGTCCGCCAGACATATAGGTTATTTTTGCAGCATTGTTGATAACCTGATCTGCAGCAACCAATAAAAAGTCTGAAAACATAAGCTCTATAACTGGCCTTAATCCCGTTAACGCCATTCCTGTTCCCATGCCAACAAAACCTGCTTCCGAAATTGGTGTATCTTTTACTCTTAAATCACCATATTTCTCATATAATCCGGCTGTCGTTTTAAAATTTCCCCCTAGCCAGCCAATATCTTCACCCAGCAATACGACCCTGTCATCACGTTCCATTTCCTCATCCAGTGCTTCACGGATAGCATCTCTATATAATATTTCTCTCATTTTTGGCCTCCTCATTTTATCATTATTCTACGAAAACATCAGTATATGCTTCGCTTACATCTGGATAAGGGCTGTCTATCGCGAACTTCACAGCATTTTGAATCTCTTCTTCTACCGTGGCTTCCATAGCCAAAACTTCGTCCTCACTCATATACTCTGCCAGCATAACTTTTCGCAAATTTTCTACCGGACAGCGCGCCATCCATTCTGCTTTTTCATTTTCGTTTCTTCTTGCTCGATATTCTCCCGGGTCTCCTACATGGTGACCTTGCCATCTATAGGTTTTACATTCGATAATAGTAGGTCCTCCTCCGTTACGCGCACGCTTTACAGCCTTCTCAGCTTCTCTGTGAACTGCAAGCACATCCATGCCGTCCACCACAACTCCAGGAATGCCATATCCGATTGCCCTATCCGCAAGGTTTTCAACATTAGTTACATCTCTTATATCAACGGATATTCCATATAGATTATTCTCAATGACATAAATTACAGGAAGTGACCAAGCTGAAGCCATATTTATGCTTTCATGGAAAGTCCCTTCATTTGATGCACCGTCACCAAAAAATGATACTGCAACTTGATTCGTTCCCAGATATTTGGCTGTATATGCCGCACCAGTTGCAATGGGGATTTCACCGCCGACAATACCGTTCGCTCCAAGAATGCCTTTATCCATAGCCATTATGTGCATAGAGCCGCCTTTCCCTTTCGAATAACCGTCTTTTTTTCCTAAAATTTCTGCCATCATTTTGTTGATGTCAGCACCCCTTGCCACCAAGTGACCATGACCTCTATGAGTGCTGCCTATGAAGTCGTCCTCATTCAGTGCTGCGCAGACTCCTGCAGCTACTGCTTCTTCACCCATATACAGATGCGCCAAACCAGGCATCATGCCCTTTTTATAAAATTCAAAAACCTCTTCTTCAAATCGCCGCATTCTATACATTACTGTGTAGAAGCTCTTTAGTTGTTCCAGATTATATCCCTTTGTATCCATGCTCTACCTCCAAATATCAGTTCACGTAATTTAGGTAAAATTGCTGGTGAACGTATGCAGGTAAATAACAAGTATTAATTTGTAAATTTCACCTGCACAATTGATTTATTAACATCTTAGGATTACTAACTAGCAAATGCCATGCCAAGCAAAAACAGTGAAAATCTAAGTATAAACTGATATTGATGTGACAAATATGTCACATTTGACATATTTGTCACATGTGACATGATCAGTTGTTTCATTGACACATATGTCACATCGTGATATATTCAATTAGGTTGTTTGTCGATTGAAGGTGACTAGATAAGGAGACACAGGTTTTATGTTTAATTTTGATGAGAACTATAGTAAGCTGCTAGACATTGCATGGAAAAAGTTCATAAATTCACAGGAATACGATTATTCTTCAATTCGCCCTGAAATTCTGGAGTCATGGAAGCGTTCGCGCGCCTTTTCAGTGGATCCCATTCATTCTAAGACAACTATATTAACTCCCGAAGAATTGAACAGTAGAATAAATTCGAATCTACTGCTATTAAATACCGCACGACCGTATATGGAAAAGCTTTATTCCATTGTTGAAGGGTCAAGTTCATACCTTCTTATCGCCGATAAAGATGGATATATACTCGATATGATAGGCGATAAAGATATAATTGAAAAGGGAAAGGATACACAGCTCGTTATTGGTGCAAACCGCAGCGAGCGATACGCCGGAACCAATGCTATTGGAACTTGCCTGGAATTAAAAAAGCCTATCCAAATGTGGGATGGCGAGCACTACGTTTTGCCGCATAAGGAATTTAGCTGCAGCAGCGCCCCTATCTTTGATTCCAACAACAATCTGCTGGGTTGCCTAAATATTACAGGAAGCAAGGCAGAAATTCATACCCACACCTTAGGCATGGTGTCTAGTGCTGCCGATGGGATAACGAAAGAGCTAAAAATACGCAAAATAAACCAAGAAATCGAAATGGTCAGCGCCCAAAGAAATATTATAATAGAAACCATATCTACTGGATTAATTTTATTGGATGAAGCAGATAATGTCATTCAGATTAATAAAAATGCGTTGTCTATGCTCAATTTTACATATGAAGATGTAATAGGTAAAAATCTTTTTGATCTGATAAGTATAGATGATCCAAATGATGATGGATTTCACTTCTCACAAGAAGCTTATGAATTTTATAATAAGGATACAGATATTTATTATAAGAATTCTAACCTGCCGCCAGTTAAATTTAATATGAGCACTAATTTTGTAAAAGACAGCAGAGGGTTACGGACTGGTACGGTTATACGTTTAAATGAACCTAAGCTGATACATAAGCTCGTTAATAAAATTAGCGGATATCAGTCCTCTTACACCTTCGATTCTATAATTGGCAGTTCCCCCGCTATCCGAGATATGATAGATGCATGTAATCGTGTAGCTAAAAGCTCGCTCAATGTTTTAATATTGGGAGAAAGCGGTACCGGAAAGGAATTAGTAGCTCAATCCATCCATAATGCAAGTAAGTACGCAAACGGACCCTTTGTCGCTATAAATTGCGGAGCATTGCCTAAGGGATTGATTGAAAGCGAGTTGTTTGGTTATGAGCGAGGTTCTTTTACTGGAGCCAATAAAGAAGGCAATCCCGGGAAATTTGAACTAGCTGATGGCGGTACAATTTTTCTGGATGAGGTGGGAGATATGCCTCTCGATGTACAAATTTCATTGCTTCGTGTACTTCAAACCAAGGAAATCATCCGAATTGGCGGAAAATACCCAAGAAAAGTAAATGTGCGTATAATCGCTGCAACAAATCGAGATTTGGAGACATTAATTGAGGCAAAGACATTTCGCGAAGATTTATATTACCGTTTAAACGTGTTTTCGATACAAGTACCTCCCTTGAGGGATAGAAAGCAAGATATCATTGAACTGGCAAATCATTTTATTGACAATTTTGCTTCTTCAAAAGGTCGTAACTTGCGGCTTTCACAAGAGGTCAGCAGTTTGCTAATAAAATATCCATGGTATGGTAATGTGCGTGAATTGGAAAATGCCATCGAGCGTGCAGTGAACATAACAGATGAGGATGAAATTTTATTTGAGCACTTGCCTAAATCTATTCAAGACTATTTTATTACTCAAGAACGCTCTGGGGATGAGCCACAACCAGGGGCAAGCATAATATCTCAAGAACAGCAATTAAGTCAGATAAATTCTGATTACAGCCTGCATACGTCAAGTCGAAACACTATAATTGCTTGTCTTATGAAGACTAAAGGAAATGTTCAAAGTGCTGCAGCTATGCTTGGAATCAGCAGAAGAACACTTTATCGAAAAATGGAGAAGTATAAAATTAACTATCAAGAATATCGCAATTAAAAAACTCTAGGAGGTTTATTTACTAATGAAATGTATCATCAGCCCATTTGATAGCTGCTATAGAAATATTGCCGGTGAGGAATACTTTATGTCAACTTTTAACGATGATGTTTTTTACCTCTATATAAATTCACCCAGCATTATTATAGGGAGAAATCAAAATGCCTACTCGGAAATAAACCAAGATTATGTATCAAAACACAATATTAAAGTTGTGCGGAGGCTTTCAGGGGGAGGGGCAGTATATCATGACTTTGGCAACCTTAACTTTAGCTTTATAGTCAAGAATGATGACAGAGATATTGATGTGGTTTTTCACGACTATACAAAGCCTATTTTACACGCCCTGCGGCGCCTTGGAGCTAATGCCAGTTTCTCTGGTCGAAATGATCTAGTAATCGAAGATAAAAAAATATCCGGTAATGCCCAGTATAGATCGTTAGGGAAGATTCTGCAGCACGGAACTTTACTTTTTGATTCAGATCTAACCGCCATATCCAACGCCTTAAATGTTTCTCCTATAAAGTATAAAGATAAAAGCGTAAAGTCAGTACAAAGTAGAGTTGCAAATATTCGTGACTTTCTTGTGGATAAAATCAGCTTAAAGGATTTTACGAATGCAATTCTCGAAGCTGTTTTTGATGAGATGCCAGATGCACAGCTTTATAAACTGAGTGAATCAGATATATTTGCAATTTTAGATTTGGCGGAAAATAAATATTCCACTTGGGAATGGGTATATGGAAATACGCCGAAATTCACTTATAATAATATCTTCAGATTTGATAAGGGTACTATCGAGCTGCAGCTTAATGTAGTATCCGGCATTATTAATGGCCTCGCCATATACGGTGACTTTTTCGGAGTTGGTGAAATCAAAGAATTAACAAAACATTTCATTGGATTGCAATATGATAAAACAATAATAAAACAAGCAATAGCTAATATTGATGTGGGACATTATATATGGGGGCTGGAAAAGGATGCATTGTTAGATGGCTTCTTTGACTAAATCAAATAATTTCAAACAAAATAAAGTTTAATCCAAAAAATAGGGGGGATTTACTCCCTCCTATTTTTTATCTAAATTACATACCTAAATATGATTTTTTCAGATTTTCGTCTGCAAGCAAATCTTTGCCAAGACCGCTCATAACTATACGCCCATTTTCAAGTACGTATGCATAATCGGCAATTGCCAGCGATTGCTGAACATTTTGCTCTACCAATAATATCGTAGTTCCAGTTGCATTAATTTTCTTTACGATTTCAAAAGTCTGTTCTACGAGAAGTGGCGCTAATCCTAGAGACATCTCATCCAGCATGAGTAATTTAGGATTACCCATCAATCCGCGCCCTATTGCAACCATTTGCTGCTGTCCGCCGCTCAATTCACCAGCTAAGCTATTTTCCTTCATTTTTAAATCTGGAAGTAGCTCAAAAACCATTTCCATCGTTTCTTTACGTTTTTTCTTCGCTTCAGGAACCATAGAGCCAAGTTCTAAATTTTCTCTGACAGTCATATGGGAGAAAAGCTTACGACCTTCTGGTACCTGAATTACGTTGACCTTTGGAATATCCCAACTATTCATTTCATGCAGCTTATGCTCATTAAATATAATGCTCCCCGACATTGGCTTCATTAAGCCACTTATCGTGTTGATCGTTGTGCTTTTGCCTGCTGCATTGGAACCTACCAGCGCAACGATCTTGCCGTCTTCAACTTCCATATTGACATCCCATAGTACTTGAACGTCTCCATAAGCGACATTTAAATTTTCAATTTTAAGCATTAGTGTTTACCTCCTAAATAAGCCTCAATAACCTTTTCATTAGAGGTTACTTCTGCAGGAGTGCCTTCTGCCAGCTTTTCTCCGTGATGCAAAACTAAAATACGATCGGAAAGTGCCATCATTGAAGCCATTATATGCTCTATCATAAATATTGTTATTCCGTCATCACGAATCTTTCTGATCAAAGGAATAATTTCCTCAACCTCTGTAGGATTCAATCCAGCCATGACTTCATCAAGCAGCAGCAATTGCGGCTCAGTTGCCAATGCACGTGCAACCTCCAAACGTTTTCTATCTGAAACAGTTAGGTTTTTTGCCAGCATATCTTTTCTACGTAACAACCCAACCTGATCCATTGCCTTCATCGCTTTTTCAGTTGCTTCGCTTACACTGTTAGTAACATTAAATGCACCAACCATTACATTTTCCAATACAGTCATTCCACCAAAGGGTTTGACTACCTGGAATGTTCTTCCGATGCCAGCCTTGCAGACATCACTTGGCTTTTTTAGATTACTTATTAATTTGCCGTTAAAATATATTTCTCCACTTGTTAAAGGGAATACTGCGGCAATCATATTAAATATCGTAGTTTTGCCAGCACCATTCGGACCTATGAGACCAAGAATTTCGCCTTTTTCGATTGTGAAACTGACGTCGTTTACGGCCTTCAGCCCCTCAAAGTGCTTGCAGATCTTTTTAGCTTCTAACATGTTATCACCTTTCATTATCCGTTCTGATCATCTGCTTATGATCTACTTGCTTTCACTTCTATGATTGATTTTAGCCTTCATGTCTTTGAAGAACCCTACGAGTCCATTAGGCATGAATGTAACAACCAGAATCAATATAGCACCGAATATAACGAAGTTCAATCCTTGGAAATCTCCGCCTAACGCTCCCCTTAACAATTCATTAAGAGGCGTGATTATAACGGATCCCAAAATAGGTCCAACTGCAGTGCCTGCCCCGCCAACGACTGCGATCATTGCAAATTGGTTCGACAAATGTGATGTGAATACTGAAAGCGGTTCGATAAAGAGTAAGAGCTGCGTATAGAATGCACCACATAGTCCTGTTAAAAATCCACTGATGGCTATAGCGTATAATTTGTATTTTGCAGTATTGATTCCCAGAGCCTCGGACGCATCATGGTCTTCTTTTAAAGCTGTAAGGTAGTATCCGAATTTTGAACGCTCAATCCAAATCGATACAATTAGTACCAGGAACATAAGAATCAACGCGATATAGTAATAAGGGGTTTTTCCAAAGAATTGGAAGTTTTTAAATCCCGGGTTAAATAGTATAGTTACACCAACCTGACCTCCTGTTAGCGGTCTTGCCCAGATAGAGAGTAACCTCAAAACCTCTGCAAATGCAAGTGTAGCTAATGTGAAGAACGGTCCTCTCAAACGGAAGCAAGGGTAACTAATTAATCCAGCAACAACGGCTGCTAAAATGCCGCCTAATATCATGCCTATCCACGGTGAGATGCCGAAAAAGTTATAGAGCAATGCTGTCGTATACGCACCTAGTCCGAAAAATGCTACATGCCCCAGTGATACTTGCCCAGCATAGCCACCTATTATATTCCATGCGCCAGCTGCTGCTGCGTAAAGGAAAATCAGAATTAATATCTGCATCGTGTAAGGGTTGTCCCAAATCAGAGGAAGTACTGCTCCAATGATTGCCAGGACTAGTATAAACACGTTCATACTAAAATGTTTATTCTTTTTAGATATAGTATTTGTTAAATTTGTCATTATAATCCAACCTCCTCTGAACCACGACCCATGCTAATTAATCCAGATGGCTTCAATAGAAGGATTAAGATAAAGATTATGAAGTAAAATACTTCTTTCAATGCCGGATCTATATAAGCACCGGCTATAGCTTCAACTAAACCTATAATCAAACCGCCTAAAAACGCACCGTACATGTTCCCTAGTCCTCCAAGAACAACAACAACGAATGCAATCAGGCCGAATAATAATCCAATTGATGGGTATACAAAGTACATTGGCATTAACAGCGAAGCAGCCAAACCAACTAGTGCGGAACCAATGCCGAATGCTATCATATAAATTTTTCTCACATTAATTCCCATCAGCAATGCTGCTTGACGGTTCTGTGAAACTGCTCGAATTTGTTTTCCTAGGTCAGTCTTAGTTAAGAACGAATACATGAACACTGCTACTAATAATGCAAAGATAAACGCAATTAAACGAGGTACGCTGATACTCAATTCGCTGATATTAATTACAGCCGTACTATAGGAAACCTTTACGGATCTATAGTCTGCATCCCATAACATCAGTGCTAAATTTGAAAGTACTAGTCCTAGTCCTAAAGTTGAAAATATTTTTATTGTAGCTGGTGACTCTTGTATCGGCTGTATTAGTATCCTTTGTACAAATACTCCGAACACGAAGAAAACGGGCACTGTAATAAGAATTGATACATATGGGTCCATTCCTAGCAAGACGTTAAGCCAGTAGACGAGATACATGGCTATCATTAAGAATTCACCATGTGCAAAGTTGATTACTCTAACAACGCCAAATATCATTGTCAGACCCATGCTCACCATGGCATAAATACCACCTAACATCAAGCCAGATATTAATACCTGCATTAAATACATAAGAAATTTCCTCCTTGTGCGTCACACACGATTGACTAAATAAGGATTACCATCCTGAAGGATGGTAAACCTTATTAAATTTTTTTACATCGCTCTCTTATCAGACCATGAAGGTATTGGGATAACCGGTTCTGTGATTGCGAATTCTTCAGGCCAAACTGCAACTAGCTTTTCAGTAGTCCACATACCAACAACTAGAGGAGCATTAACATTCTGTCCAGTTTCGTCGAATTTTGCACCCCATCCGCCGATATATGTGTTAAATGGTTTATCCATTGCTGTTGCTGCAGCTTTGATTTCGTCCTTATCCATGGATCCTGCTTCTTCAAGAATGTCAATCATAATCTGCATACCAGCATAGTTTGTCATTGAGTGTCCTGATCTTGGGAATGCTCCGTATTTCTCTTCGTATTTAGCAACAAATTCGTCAACGCCATTGATCTTTTCTTTGTCTACTTCATACTGAGGGAAGTCAATTCCTGTGAGTCCATACATACCATTACCAACTGCTTCCAATGTAGGTGTCATTGACATACCACCACCTGCTCCAATCCATACTGGAGGCTGGAAGTTTAATTCTTCGGCTTGTCTTGCTAGAAGAATCTGATCGTTTACATATGATACCGTAAAGAATGCATCAGGGTTAAAGCTTTTTGCATCAAGAATAACCGAAGAAAGGTCTACACTTGTTGCTGCATATGGGATATTTTTAATGTTTTCTGGCTTATATCCGAATTCCAGCAAAGCTTCCTGGCAAGCTTCAGAAACGGATGTTCCATAAAGAGAATCTTCATATGCAAGTACAACTTTGGCATCAGCAGGCTCAATTCCTAGTGCTGGCAGACAAATTTCTGTCACATATTGAGCTTGTCCAGTTCCGAATCCAAATGCGTCGGCACAGGTTCTCCAAACATATGGATAACCCTTTCTCATAATATCGGTACCGATTCCTCCAAATTCAAAATAAGGAACTTCATACCTAGCGCATACGTCAGATGCAACGTTTGCTATTGCACTTGAGTAAGCACCAAACATAATTTTTACTCCGTCTTTTGTGATAAGACGTTCTGCTTCTGTCTGAGCAGCTGTTGCATCAGGTGCGTCAGCAACGTTAAGTACTACTTCACGTCCCCACAATCCACCGTTAGCATTTAGCTCATCAACCATGATTTGTGCTCCACGTAAACTTTCATCACCCAGTAAGGCGTTAGGTCCAGTCAGCGGGAATATTGCTCCGAATACAACAGGGCCTTCGGAATCATTGCCAGTATCGGCTCCGCCGCCACCGCAACCAGTTAGGGCAAGTGACAGGATCAAAATCACGCTAATCAGAAAATAGATCTTCTTCTTCATTTTCTTCCTCCTAAAACTTAATATTTAAGATTGGGTTTTTATTAGGACACTATTATACAAACAAACAAGCAATTCCTATGCCATTAGTGTTTTTTTTAACAATTTTCTTCAAGTGCCAGATACGTGTCAGCATTTAATGATTTTATTAATCATTTTTGGATTTCAAAATTCGCGGTATATCGACAAAGTTCAATTCAATTTCGAATAAAATAATTCGTTATTGAATAATTTTTATGCCGATGCCTATCCGCGATTTCCTTAGAGCAAATGATGATATTCTTTGCGGCTCCAAGGAATTCCTATTCAAAATATGCTGTTCAGCCCCGGCCTTTTCTGATATAATACACTAAGGGTGTCATTGCTAATGTTTGATTTAATGTGTCCAAGCATTATTAGCTACATTATACATCATTAGATAGGATTTTTGTTATATCTTTTGTATTTTAGCGGAAACTACCATGGGGTATTTAATTGTTATTAAGCCATTTACGAGCTATTACACAATATATAGTGTTCTTATTATTTTTTCCTAATAGATATATATACAATGAGAGGTTGTGGAAAATGTTAAGTACAAATTTTTTTAGCAATCATATAATTCCGACAATATTTCCTATTTCTATATTTGATAGAAATGAATCTATATTGTCATGTATAAAATCATCCGCCGCAAAAGAAATAAT
>DUPP01000091.1 GCA_012838265.1 Clostridiales bacterium | reverse complement strand
TTGCACTGCCATACATGGTAGTAGCCACTTGCAGAACATCACTCTTATGATTACTTTGCCTGATTAAATCTACTAATGTTCTCCCATAGGCTAATCTGTCTTCTTTTCCTATTGATTTGAGCACACCATAATCACAAGCAAGTTCACAATCCCTTTTAGACATCACTGCAGCTATCCATACCAAAGGATTAAACCAATAGAATGCTAACAGACCTCCTCTGACTATAGCCCAGATTAAATCGTGATGCTTGTAATGACATAACTCATGAGCAATTGCAAATCGCAGTTTTTCCTTATCTGTTGCAACCTCATAAGGTATATATATAGCTACTTCTCTTTTATATCTCATTAGACAAGGAGAATCCAACCCTTTTACCACATATACAGGCAGCATTTTTTTATTTTTAATGCCAGTTCCTTCGTAAATAATCCCTATTTCATCAGTGTCTAGCTTACCCTTGTGGTTTGTTTGTATAAACATCAAAAAATTTCTGTTTTTAAATATTGTCTTTCCAAATTTGTTATTTACATAAATAAGCCATAATATTAAGGTAAATGCTCCTACAGCCCAAATAGTCATAATCACTAATTGCCAGTCTATAGCCGCTGACGCAGCTATTCCTTCGCCACTTGTCATACTACCTATATGTACGTTATCCATGATCGGTACAGCGTTGCCAATAGCTCCTGCCTCTACGTTACCAGCAATGACTTGCTCTGCTGATGCTGCTTCCCGAATTGTCGATTCCGCATTACTGACTAAATTCATAAAACTTAATGCACTTTCTATGGGATGAAGACTCAACCAGCTAAAAGCTGCTAATCGCAGTGCCACGAGACTCCAGAGTCCATACTGCACCATAGGATTGATTTTCCCTTTAAATACAAATCTTATAATTAATATGATAACTATTAGCGCAGATGAAGATATAATTGTATCGATCATTTCTCTTCCTCCTCTGCTTTTTTTAATATGGCATAGAGCTCGTCTATTTCTTCCTTTGATAAACTATTTTTCTCTACCATAGTGTTTAACATCAATCCCAGGCTTCCAGAATAAACCTTGTCAAGAAAGCTTTCGGTCTCTTCCAGTGCTGCTTCAGCACGTTCCATAGCTGGGTAATATTGCTTTGCCCTGACCCCTTGCACGTACTTTACTGCCCCCTTCGATTCCATCCGTCTAAGCATGGTGATAATGGTGTGCTTACTCCAGCCTGTGGATTCTTTCAACGCATCCGTAAGCTGAGTAATGGTCTTAGGAGCCTCCTCCCAAAGCACATTCATGATATTCCACTCTCCATCAGATAAATTGATTCGCTTCATATATTTAAATCCCCCTTTTAATTATAGACGATAATAATCTACAAATTGTTCATTTGTAATTTTTCTAGTATATACTAGCCCTCCATATCTGCGAGGTAAATTTCAATTGCAATTGAGTAGACGTCTGTTCACCTAACAATATCACATTGGTACACAGACGTCAACCTTTTTTTGTTTTTATATTAAATGTAAAAAATAATATTCGCATCGATTTTTTTCCTGGGCTTTATCCTGAGACTATACTTACAATAAGTCAACAAACTATTCACTGCTGAAGGTCCGATGCCTGACGGCAATGAGTGGTTTCATTAATTGGTAGTGTTTACCAGTTACCAGGAGCCGCCGCCGCCACCGCCCATTCCGCCTCCTGAAAAGCCACCGCCTCCACCGCTGATACCTCCTGATGGCGCAGGTGGTACTGATATGTTTTGCTGAATTGCACGCGAGTAATTATTGAAGGAGCTCATAAATACCCAGGTATTGAACATATAGACACCTCCATACCCCGAATCGTACCATGCTGGAGGTTGAACTGTTATCCCTTCAAATTTCTTAGCCCATCTATCTGTAAGACCAAATACATATGCATAAGGCAGCACATTATAGAAGTAGCTGGGATTTTCCTCCACTAAGCGTTGAATCCGATCCAACTCAGCTGTTCTTATAAATTCTTTGAATCCAAGTATTCTTCCAAGCAGTTTGCTGCTTTTCTTAGTTCTTTGTTTCATCCTCATTGTAAAGGTCAGAGATACCAGAGAAGCCAAAACGACTGTGATTCCAATTAATAAATTGTTTAATACTACATAGCTGAAAAAGATGATGCCCGCTCCAAAGATGAAGACAGTTATTACTCCCAGAAGGTTCAGACCTGCTATTTGTGCTTTCTTAAGACTGTCTTTTTTATCGTACGCTGTAATAAATGAGCTGAATCCAATAATTGCAGCAATAAATGCAAAAAAGGATAAGAAAACCCAAGCACCGTTTGATTTATTAAGCATAAACCCGAATATTGATAAGGAAATC
Organism: Clostridiales bacterium; assembly: GCA_012838265.1. GTDB lineage: Bacteria > Bacillota > Clostridia > Peptostreptococcales > Anaerovoracaceae > Anoxybacterium. The sequence goes on along the minus strand of DUPP01000091.1, from coordinate 16,336 downwards.
GTCGGCACCAGCATCAGCAACAGTCCAATAGCCCTTGCTCCTATTGAGCTTTGAGTAAAAATTCTATTCTCTTTCCGCATTGTGAAGTGTGCTTTAAGCTGTCCTTTCGTTGCTTCAAAAGTTCCGTAAAAATCCTCTTTTAAATCTTCCAGGGCAACCGTCTCTCTGTTATTGAACAATCCATGGAACATCGTATGTTCATAGGTCTTTGAATTCTGAGGGAGATCCTTCAGCTTGATCAAAGTAAATTCTTTATTTTCTTCCTCACGAATCTTTAAATACCCCTCGTTAGCCCAGTAAATTATCAAAGAGATTATATCCTTGTTGTCAACTGCACCATCGATAATATATCCCAGCTCGGCAGAATTAACGCCCCCCGGAGGATAAAATTCTACAGTTTTGACTATTTTATGATCTCTACCAAACAAAATCCAGAGTAGTATACTTAATAAGGGAGCAGTAATGATGAGAAGCATCATTACCCAGTACATCCAAGCCGTTGTTTTTTCACCGATAAAATATCCCTCAGGCAGCAGTATGTTCAATGTAACACCTTCACCGGTTTGCAGAACCCTTGTTGTGTTTGCTGTTATAGTTGTTCCGTTCACTGACCAGTTCACCGCTTCTATGTCAGCATCTCCGTACCTTCCTGCTACAAATTCAGCCAAATCTGAGTTGAAAGGCTTAGGCATATTAATTATCATAGACACAGTTTCAATAGGAGTGCTCCACCCCTGGGGGATAATATTCCAGTACAAGCTGTCAAAGCTTGTGTTTTCATCGTCATACAAAGTACAACGATAACTAATACGATATTCTTGAGTACCGTTTATATATCTATCTGGGCTTCCAATCCGAATCACAAGATTCCCACTTTCACGGTACGTGTCATATTCGTGACCCAAGACCTTTACATCCGAGATTATAATTCGGTATTTCTCTATTACAGTCTCTCCGTCAATCTGCCTTATGATTGTTCCGTTATAAGGAATATACCTAAATATCCCATGCCTGGGCTCTGTAAAATCCACCTTAATATCCTCTGAAATAACAAAGGAATTGTTTTCATACAGATCCATCTGTACATCAAAATTTCTTGTCACGAAGGATTCAGCTTCAGCAAAAACCGCATTTGCCCAAAACATGACGGTAAATATCGATAAAATTAGAATTGCTTTAATACATTTCATGTCATCACACACTTTCCAATAATAGAGTTCAAACGTTACAATCTTAGAACAAAATTACATAAGGCATAAATATGAACAGTATTACTGTTTCATTTCAATGACTTACCATTTAATCAAAATTGGACCTTGACCGCATCCCTTTCAGCCTCGTCACGTATCTCAAACATAGGTTTGCGACCAAAGTTGAATATTCCTGCAATTATATTGCTTGGGAAGGACTCTATCTTGGTATTGAGTTCTTTCACTATAGCATTATAGTATTTTCTAGAATTTGCGATTTCGTCCTCGATGCGCTGTAATTGTGACTGCAAATCAAGGAAATTTGTATTAGCTTTTAAATCGGGGTATGCCTCTGCCAAAGCAAATAAACTTCTCAAAGTATTTTCTAACATATTTTCCCCCTGAATCCTGCCTTCAATTGTCTTTGCGCCAGCAGCGAAATTCCTGGCTTCCACAACCTTTTCCAGAGTGCCAGTCTCATGTTTAGCATAACCTTTAACCGTCTCCACAAGATTAGGAATTAAATCATATCTTTTTTTAAGATAGACATCCATCGTGGAAAAAGCCTCTTCAACCATATTACGCAAACGTATAAAACCATTGTAGGCTGAAATCACCCAGATCGATAAAATGACAATAATTGCTAAAATAATTAAAATTATAATACTACCGGTTCCCATCCCCTGTCCTCCTATTTATTTTTATAAAAAACCATTGCTAGAGCCATCCCGATAAAAGCAAAAGCCACAAACGTAACTATACTTGACGTACTAAGCATACTCATAACTTACTCCTCTCTTTACTATTCTTTCTATACTTTATTATTACAAAGAGCCCCAGTTAATTTCTTCCCCATATTTAGAAAGAAACTCATTGGTCTTAGAAAAGTGCCGACATCCAAAAAAACCATTATAAGCTGACAACGGGCTCGGATGAGCTGCCGTTAGAACAAGATGCTTCTTATTAGTAACTCAACTTTCCCACCCGGAAAGTACCTATGCACCTTGAAAAATCAATATGAATCTGCTGTAAAATATAGAAAAAGCCCCTGTGTTTTGGTATAATAGAATCGACTAAAACCCACAAATACCAAAGAAACGAGGGACTTTTTATGAATACTATTATAGCAGATAATTTACGAACTGAACAGACTGTTTCAACAAGAATTGATTTGTTTTTCAAACAGATTGGATTGTCCAATCTACTCAAGAAGTCAAATTTTTACAAGGAATCAGGAATTCCTTGTGTGGAGATCTTAAAGACACTATTTACGCTGGTCTTTACAGACAAGAACCTGTATCGAACGCTGGAAACTAATTCGGGAGGAATCGGATTTAAGAAGAATACTGCGTACCGTTTTCTGAACTCCATGCGCTATAACTGGTCCCGACTGCTGACTTTGACTGCTTCAAATGTCATAAACACTGTTAATGCAGCAACATCAGAGGATCGAGTAAATGTTTTGATTATAGACGATTCCTTTTATGACAGGAACAGAAGCAAGAAAGTGGAGTTGCTTGCCAGAGTATTTGACCACTCCATGCATAAATATGTCAAAGGCTTCAAAATGCTTACTTTAGGTTGGTCTGACGGTAGTACCTTCATCCCGGTTTCCTTCTCATTGTTAAGTTCCAGAAAGGAAAGCAATATCTTGTGCCCTGCCAATGAAGGCATAGATAAAAGGACCAACGCTTACAAACGAAGAAAATCAGCCGTTTCCTCAGCAACTGAAGCCTTGTTTGAGCTCCTTGACACTGCAAGGCATCTTCCAGCAAAATATGTCCTTTTTGACAGTTGGTTCGCATTTCCAAAGACAATCTACAAAATCTGTAAGAGAAACTATGATGTCATCTGTATGATAAAGAACAGTCCCAAAATCCACTATGGCCATAATGGAGAGTGGATAGATCTTGCAAAGTTGCATAGCATCGTCAAGAAAAAAGGCATGAAGAAAGGGCAGATATTAGGTTCGATTCAGGTCTGCATCCGTGAATCCAGGAAAAATCCCGAAACCATAGATGTCAAGATAGTATTTGTAGAAGACCGAAATTCGAAGAGCTTCCTTGCCGTACTTTCAACAGATACAAGTCTTTCCGATGACGAAGTCCTTAGAATCTACGGAAAGCGTTGGGACATCGAAGTTTTTTTCAAAATGTGCAAGTCATATCTTGCTCTTTCCAAGGAGTTTCAGGGAAGGAGCTATGACATGATGACTGCTCACACCACTATCGTATTTCTTAGGTATATCATGCTTTCACTAGAAGCTAGAAATTCCGTGGATCATAGGACGGTAGGCGGGCTCTTCTATCTGATTTGCGATGAGATAGAGGATATCCGTTTTGCCGAAGCCCTTACCATACTTCTTGAGATTCTAAGAAGGACCCTCGAAGAGTTTCCTGCGATTTCTGAGAAGACAGTCCAGGCCTTCTTGACTTCTTTTTTCAACAGTTTGCCTTCCCTATGGAAAAGCAAACTACAGTTATGTGCGTAATCATATTTATTTTTCAAGGTGCATACAGCTTTTTAAGCTGGGAAAGTTGAGTTAGTAATCAAAGAACTCTTTGCTTTAGCATTCGCACCCCACAGCAAAAATACCATGGGCTTTTCCCTCCGATTTAATAACTCTATAACCCGGTCAGTAAATACTTCCCATCCTCTCCCCTTATGTGAATTCGCCCGCCCGATGCGAACAGTAAGCACAGCATTTAGCAACAATACACCCTGTTTTGCCCAACCTTCAAGACAGCCATGATCAGGTGGTTGTATTCCAAGGTCGTTCTGTAACTCTTTAAAAATATTTACAAGTGAAGGAGGCTTCTTAAATCCTCTGTTGACTGAAAAACATAGACCATGTGCCTGATTTGGTTCATGGTATGGATCTTGTCCAAGAATAACAGCTTTTACATCTTTATATGCCGTATACTTAAGAGCATTAAAAATATCGTACATTGATGGAAAGATTATCTGAGTTTTGTATTCTTGTATCAGGAATTTTCTTAAATTCTTATAATATTCTTTTTCAAATTCTCCATCCAGGATTTTGTCCCAGTCATTACCTATGTTCACCATAAAACCTATCTATTATTTTGAACCTCCTTAATTCTTCTTTCCAGAGTATCTATATCGGGGTGGTGATATCTCCCTTTTTTTTCACTTTTCTTACCATATTGTATTGCATTAACCGGACAGCGATGAAAGCATCCCAGACACTGGGTGCAATCCTTACTCCAAACCGGCTTACCGGAATCGTTAATCTTAATTGAATGTAACGGGCAAATTTCTTCACAGATCTGACAACCCGTGCAACCATCATTTACAGTAAAATATTTAGTATTCAAAGCAAATCGGTTAAAAAATGGATTGATTAGTGAGGTTTTCAAAGTTGGCAATCGCCCCGGAATATTCATTTTTATATTTTTCTGCCTTTTTCCGATAGCCTTGTTTATGTCCTTAAGCATCAACTCCGCATCCTTTAGTTTTTTCTCTACTATTTCTTTGGTATCAACATCAAAACCGAGAATATAGTTGTTGGGCATGCGGATTGAAAAACTGCTATCGAGCAAAAGACCTTTCTTTGCCAGAGCCCTTCTGATTACTATTTCTGTATTTCCTTCTTCATCTCCGCAAGTGCTGATATAGAATATATACGGCTTTAACTTTATATCTTTATTATCATTGTCAGCAGCAGGCTTAACGATGATTTCAAGCTTATTTATAAATTCAAGCACAATTTTGGGCGGCGCCCAGGCATAAACAGGGAAAATAAAACCAAGCAGCTCTTTATCGTCCAGTTCAAAATGATAGATACTCTCATTGTTGTTCATCAAAGCAGCAATTGAATACAGCTTGTCACCTTGAGCTTCTGCAATTTCGCAAGCCACGTATAAAGAATTCCCCGTACCGGTGAAGTAGAAGATCATGTAATATCTCCTTGTTATGTTTCCTTGAAAATTAAAAATGCTCTATCAACTACCTGTTTTTTTATTGTAACAACTATATCACAGTTGTTTTCAATTGAAAAGGGTACTTGATTATCGGCTTATTCGGGTTTGCTTAAGATTTTATCAATAATTGCATGCTCTGGATCAAAATTCTGAAATTAATCGATTACAGCCTAAAATAGTGTATAATATTTTTATGAGTATAATATTAATTTCTGAAAATGCAAATATAATACTAAAGGATTTCTTGAGAAATACGGGACATATACTTTGTGAGGTAGTTAAAACTGATTCTGTTTATGATGCTGTGTCCTCTCATCCCGACATTTATTTGTGTAAGCTGGATGATGAGCTTGTAATTTCAATGGAACAGCTTCCTCTCCTGGAAAAACTGCTGACTAAGTATGAGATAAAGTATACCCCCGGCTCATCCACTATGGGATATAAATACCCTGAAAACATTAGGTATAATGCAGTACAATTAGGAAAGCACTTTATACACAATATGAAATATACAGATCCTGTCCTTTTAAAGACTGCGCAAGAAAAAGGGCTCATTTTTATACATGTATTAATCAAGGTTATACAAAGTGCAATATCGTCACAGTAGATATGAATTCGGCTATCACATCTGACAACGGAATTGCAGCTGCTCTGAAATCCCACAGTATTGATACCCTGACTATTTCAACCGCAAACGTAAGGCTAAAAGGCTTCCCTTATGGTTTTCTGGGAGGTGCCTCTGGACGCATCGATGATAAAATCATATTCAACGGAAACCTGAGTGCTCATCCTGATTACTTAAGAATTAAGGATTTTATAGAGGAAAGAGGATTAAGAGTTGTATTTTTCGAGGAATATCCCCTTGAGGATATCGGTTCGATAATACAAATAACGAAATAAATATATTTGCTGCAACAATCAGTCAGAATCAAAAATCCAGAAGCCTAATAGAAAGAGGATACACTAATGAAAACTCACGCAATCATTCCCATATTTATTCCACATCTTGGCTGCCCCAATGATTGTGTATTTTGCAATCAAAAGGTAATAACAGCTCGGATGAGTCCTCTTGGGAAGGATGATGTAAAGGATATCATCGAAAGATACCTACCAACACTATCAAACCGCGGAATCAAAATAGTGGAAGTCGCATTTTATGGGGGAAGCTTTACAGGCATTCCTATAAAACAGCAGCAGGAATATCTTTCTGTAGCAAAATGGTATAAAGATCAAGGACTTATCCAGAAAATACACCTATCAACGCGTCCCGATTATATCAATGATGAAATATTAACCAATCTCAAACAATACGATACAGATATTATTGAGCTTGGAGTACAATCCTTTGATGAGGAGGTTCTTCGCCTATCAAACAGAGGTCATAATCGTGAATCAGTTTTCAGAGCCTCAAAGATGATAAAGGATTACGGTTTTGAGCTGGGGTTGCAGCTAATGATAGGACTTCCTGGGGACACATTTGAGAAATCCATAGAATCTGCATTGGAAACTGTAAAGATCAATCCCTCAATAGCTCGTATCTACCCTACGATCATTATACAGAATACCGAGTTGGCAAATATGCATCAAAGGGGAGAATATGCACCGTTAACTCTTGATGAAGCCATTAAAACGTCAAAAGAAATGTACCGTATCTTAAAAAATTCCGGGATTAATGTTATTAGGATTGGACTAAAAAGTACGGATATAATAAATGAAAATGGCCAGGTTATCGGAAATACCTACCACCCTGCCTTCCGTCAGCTGGTGGAAGCAGAGATTGCCAAAGAAGATCTGGAAAAACAGCTTCAAGAGATTATTAACAGCAGCCAGAATTTAAATAAAGTACATCAAAATAGTACCCAAACGAATACTCAAAATAATACTCAAAGCGATACTCATATAAAATATCTGCCCGTTATTTGTTTTTACAGCAATGAAACTTCCCTCTCATATATGATAGGAAACAAAAAGTCCAATAAATTATATTTTGAAAAAAAATATCCACATTTCCATTTTACTTTCAATGTGGATCCAAGTCTTAATAATCAAACTTATCGAGCTAATATCAAATATTAGAATCTAACTCGTTAACGCCGTCATGTCTTAATTCTTTAAACTCTGTATAGGTGCAGGTATCCTGCCGCCGCGATTGATCATCACTGCTGGGGACATTTTGTTGATCTTCATAACAGGTCCATTTCCTAGAAGACCTCCAAACTCCAACTCTTCCCCTTCATCCTTTCCAATGGCTGGAATTAGCCTTATTGCAGTAGTTTTAGAGTTAATCATTCCGATGGCTGCTTCATCTGCCAGAATGCCTGATATCACTTCCAGTGGTGTATCTCCCGGAATCACAACCATATCAATTCCTACTGAACAAACAGCTGTCATAGCTTCAAGTTTTTCGATGGTCAACGCTCCGCTGCGGGCAGCTTCTATCATCCCTGCATCTTCAGTCACAGGAATAAAGGCTCCGGACAAGCCTCCTACATTTGAAGAAGCCATTACTCCGCCTTTTTTTACTGCATCGTTCAGTAGTGCAAGAGCAGCAGTAGTACCATGTGCCCCGCATTTTTCCAGGCCTATTTCTTCTAATATATGTGCAACTGAATCTCCTATTGCAGGCGTTGGTGCTAAGGACAGATCTACGATTCCAAAAGGAACTCCAAGACGCTTTGAGGCCTCACTCCCAACCAACTGTCCCATTCTAGTAATTTTAAATGCTGTTCTTTTTATGATGTCTGCAACTTGTGTCAAATCACAATCTTGACCAGCTTTCTTAAGAGCAGCGCGTACTACTCCAGGACCCGAAACACCTACATTAATAACACAATCTGGTTCTCCAGCTCCGTGAAATGCCCCCGCCATAAAGGGGTTGTCCTCCGGCGCATTGCAGAAAACAACTAGCTTTGCAGCACCAATACACTGTTTATCTGCAGTAAGTTCAGCTGTTTTTCGTATGACAGAGCCCATAGTTTTTACGGCATCCATATTGATTCCTGACTTAGTTGAACCTATATTCACAGATGAGCAGACATACTCGGTAGCTGCTAAGGCACGAGGTATAGATTCAATTAGTTCTCTGTCACCAGGTGAAAAGCCTTTATGCACCAAAGCTGAAAAACCGCCGATAAAGTTCACGCCTACATCTTTTGCTACTTTATCCAGGGTAAGAGCGTATTTAAGAGGATCACCTCCCGAAGCACCCACAAGCATAGCAATCGGTGTTACTGAAATTCTTTTATTTATAATGGGAATTCCATATTTCTGCTCGATGTCGCATCCAGTCTGAACCAGATCCTTAGCACAGCGATAGATTTTTTCGTATACTTTATTACAAGAACGCTCGATATCACTATCACAGCAATCTAATAATGAAATCCCCATTGTTATAGTCCTGATATCCAGATTTTCTTCCTGTATCATGGTTATCGTTTCCATGATATCGGTCATATTTAGCATAAACTACCTCCAAAATACGTTTAAATACGATGCATAGAGTTGAAAATATCCTCATGCATTACATGTATCTTCATACCTGGTACATTCTGCTTCAGGTTCTCCCGAAGCTGCCCTAAGTCGCAATTCATATTTTCTATATCAATCAGCATGACCATGGCAAAGAACTCCTGAAGTACTGATTGTGTTACTTCAATCACATTTGCATTCGCCTCCGCACAGCAGGTGCTTACCTTTGCGAGGATACCAACCATATCTTTACCGATTACAGTTATTACTGCTCTCATTTTGAGATTCCTCCTTAAATGTACTATCCGATGAAATTAATTTTACTACTTATTTTAGCATATGAACATTTAAAAATATACAAAAATAGTATCAAGGTAACAACTGACTCACCAGTAAATCCTCTTAGATGTAATCTGATGTTAAAATTATTAGGCTTAATAGAATGTTTGTTACCAGTATTTTGGGTAATAATAAATAGATACTGATTAACATATCTAGATTTAATAAATTATATCGGTTTCTCAATAACCCCATTAAATCCGGTATAATAGAAAGTACTTAAGAAACAAAACAGGAGGATATATTATGAGTAACAATAGGCAGAAAATGAATGAAATGTTAGAAAAAAAGGTATGGGCAGTTATAGGTGCAACACCTAATAAAAGTAAGACTGCTAACAAAATTTATCATACACTCCGTTCACACGGATATGAAACCTATGCAGTAAACCCAAACTATACGGAAATGGAGGACGGTTCCAAATGCTATCCCAGTTTGGAGGACCTTCCCAAAAGAGCAGAATGCATCGATTTTGTCATCCCTCCCGATATAACATTAAAAAGTTTGAAAGAATTAGATCCTGAATTATACCCTTATATTTGGCTTCAACCGGGTACATACGATGAGGAGATCGTTGAATTTGCAGAAAAAAAAGGTTTTAAGGTTGTACATGAAGGAGCATGTGCAATGGCAGCGGTACGTTTGAGATAAGCTTGTTAGTCAGCAGAATACTTTTCATAATTCGAGCTGTATTTAATTTCACCATCATGAAACACCCACACAGCTTCCACGTCAGGCAAACTTTCGATTAATTCAAAGCCTTGTTCAAAGGGCATGGTAAAGACAGATGTAGAAAGTGCATCCGCCATGCCTGAATCAGGGCAAAGTATAGAAATAGAAGCGTAGTATTCAGCAGGAAATAGTGTATCTGGATCAATGATATGATGATACCTCTTGCCGTCAACAGTATAATACCTTTCATATATACCACTGGTTACCAGTGATGCATCCTCTAATTGAACTCTACTTATACTTTTACCATCTTTATCTAGTGGATTTTTTATGCCCACAGTCCACCTTGATCCACTATCTGCTTTAACTCCAATAGATCGAACATTTCCGCCAACACTGATCAATGCAGAGTTTAAGCCGTTCTCTAATGCCATTTTACTAATTTCTTCGACAGCATAACCCTTAGCAATTGCACCCACATCAAGGCTCATTTCTGGATCTGATAAAAAGACCGTGGAGTTTTCTTTATCAATAATGACCTTATTGATATCCGTGTGCTTTGCAGCCTCCATTAGCATATCTATCGGCGGCAGCTCTGCTTTTTCCGGGTTTTCGATACCTTCATTCCTGTAATCATGCCATATTTTTAGAACAGCTCCAAAAGCGATATTGATTTTGCCATCAGTCAACTCATATATTTCTTTAGAAAAAAGAAGCATATCAATGATTCTGCTATCTACCTTAACTGGGGCTATCCCTGCATTATCATTTATAGTTTTTATGTTATTAATTCCATCGTAGTCATTATAGATATCATAAAGCTGATGATACTCTTTGAGGCTATCATAAATCATTTGTACTTGATTAGAAAATTCCTCTTTGCTATCAGAATATCCTACAATTTGCGTAACGGTATCAAACAATCTTAAAAATTCAGCCTCGTATCGGCTCTTTTCATTCTTAGAGCATGCAGATAGATTAAAAGATAATATTATAATAATAAATATTGCTGTTATCCTTTTTACCAAGGATCCTCTCTCCAATTTAACTAATCAATACAGCAAGGGATAAGCTTTATACTTATAATAATGCGAATCATACTACAGCCTATCCCTTTCTGAATAATAATTATTGCATTTTGCGCTATTTCTTATAAACCAGCGCTTAACAATTTCTTATTTTGACATGTTATAAGCTTTTTCAAGAACCGTAATAAAATCGGTTACATGTACTGTTACAGAAGATGCCAGATCTTCCTCTGTAGGAACTCCTGCTTCTAGTGAGATTCCCTTTACTTCATCCAAAGTTTTGCCTACGACATACTTTGAAAATGCTTCAGCCTGCTCGTTCCACTCTTTACCGATAGAAGATGCTGCTCTCATACCATATTCATCACCCAGCTCATTCTTAGTCTTATAGGATGCATTGATATCTGAAGTGAATTTGCCTTCAGTTGTGAAATATAAGTTGGTCTGAGAAGCATCGATGATACTGCTTGTTATAACACCATTAGCATCGAATGTAGTAGCAGTGTAGTAGGTGTAAGCCTGTGCAACTCCTTCTTCTTGACCAGCATCAGCTGATTTAGCAATATTTGTAACAACACCTAGCCCAAGCTTATCGTCAGCAGCTGCTCCAAGGCTCTGCGCAGTAGCTACAGCTTTTTCTATCGCATCGATATATCCTTGAATTTTGATTGTTACAGACGCTGCAAGATCTTCATCTGCAGGAGCACCTGTTTCGGTCAAAGCAATACCTTTCACTTCTTCGACGGTTTTGCCAATAACATAATTGGATAATGCCGTAGCTTGTTCGCTCCACTCTTTACCTATGGATGACAGCTCGCCCATTCCATATTCTTCACCTAGCTCCTGCTTTGATACAAATACGGTATCAAGTGGAGTAACGATCTTTCCTTCATTTGAAATTTCAATCTTGGTCTGTGCAGTATCAATGGCACAATTCAAAATTGTCCCAGCATCATCTACAGTTACAGCAACCACAACAGAATCGACTTGTGCTATCCCATTTTCTTCGCCTGCATCTACTGTCTTACCAGTTGAGGTTATTACTGCAAGACCAGTTTTTGCATCACCTGTTGTTGGTGTCACCTGAGGTTCTTCCGGGGGCTCTGTTCCTCCGCCACATGCTGCGAATGCAAGCATTACCATGGCAAGAACCAATAGTAGTACTAGTTTCTTTTTCATAGTTCTCCTCCAATATTTTTTTTAATGTAATGGGGCTTGGCTAATAATCTGCAAGTTGAAATTCAACCCTCATTGACAACACCCCTAATTTATTATTAAGCCAGCCGTTAATAACTGGCATAATAAATATAATTATTTCACATCAGACTTTTAAAAGCTGGCATAACAAACTTTAAAAGCATTGATGTCACTATCCCGGCTACTAATCCGGAAATAAGCAATACAGGAAAATATGCCCACATATTCATACCCGTATAAATTATGGTTATAACAATAAACTGTCCAACATTATGGCTCACCCCACCAAATATGCTTAGAACCATGTAGGTTATTTTATCCTTAAATATTACCATCAATAATATCATGACTGTTATAGAAAGCAGTCCGCCCGATAGACTCAATAAACCGGCTATTGCTCCTCGCGTGATAAAAACAAATAATCCTTTAAGAATTCCTATTGTGTACGCTTGTTTTTTCCCTAGAAAGAACAGCGCAAACATGACAGCAATATTGGATAATCCAAATTTTACCCCGGGAACCGGAATAGGAACCGGCGGAAGTATACTTTCTACGATGGCAAGTACCAGAGCAGCTGCAAATACCATTGAGTTCAGTACCATAATCTCTGTCTTGTTTTTATTTTCTATCATTGATTTAGCCATAAGCTTATAGTCCATGACAATCCTTTCAATTTATTGACCAATGACCAGATCTACATCTTTCTCATCCCGCTCCTTAGGTACAATTTTCATGATGACTCCATTAGGAAGACAGGCTGCAAATTCACCTGGTTTACTTATCCTTCCTGTTTGAATGCAAACTTTATCGGGACAGTCAGATTCTATAAAAGCTATGGTGCCATCCTCATATACTTGCAGCAATATATTCTCATTCTGAGGTATGGTGAATTTTCTTTCCTGACCTTGGCTTAAATCCACAGTATTAATCAAATCATTATAATAATAGAGCTCCGCCTTAACATCACCCTCAGACATGTTAAACCTATAAATACCCATTAATGCTCCACTAACTATAAGAATACATGCTATTATTATAATATCTGTTCTTTTAAAAAATTTCATACACTCTGTCTCCGCCTCTTATCAGGAAATCAAACCGCTTACAAAAATCAGCACCGTTATAGTTCCCATAATAATTAAATAATTCTTGATAGACACCATGAATGTCGATTTTTTTTCCTGTTCTTTAAAGAACAATCTTATGTTTCTCTGCACAGGGACAATCGTAATCATGAACAATAAACAGATTGGCGATAATATCTGAAAAACTGTCATAATCACCAATGCCAAATAGCAGAGGTAGTAAATTCCTGCAAACAGATAGAGAGCTTTTTTTACTCCTAAATAGTATGGTAAAGTATAGCGCTTAACTAGTAGGTCACGCTCCAGATCACAGATGTTGTTAGCCAGCATGATGTTCGCTGTGGAGCATACAGGTAAGATAGACAGCATTATTACTGTAAAAATCGGGAAAATCTCCACGGTGATATTAATAGTCTGCAGATTCCCAGTTAGAACCAGATAGGTTCCTTGCGGCATATTTATATAAAGCAAAATAAATGGTATGAAAAATCCGTAAAAAATCCCAGAAAACACTTCGCCCCAAGGCTGTCTCGATATGGGTATCGGTCCATAGGTGTAAAAAACACCACATAAAAAGCAGAGTCCACCTAGTAAAAGTACTACAATATCAGTAAGATAAACAAGGTACAAGGCAAGTATTAAGCTGGCAACCAGTAAAGCCATCAAGATTGCCAAAGCGTTACCTCTCTTGAACTGAAGCTTTTGATCATTAGTTTTTGTATCTATGTAATTGTTAATCGCTGTGGTCGCCAGATCGAACAAGAACATTGCCCCAAAGAAAATAAGGGTCAAGTTCCAATCGATTGGCTGATTATTGTAAAATAAGAAGGCAATTGTCATCAAAAACGCAAAGATGCTTGTTATCTTGGTTTTTATCTCAACATAGTCCAAAAATCTTTTTACCATGTAATATTTTAACCCCCGTCTCCTTGCTTACAGTCGCAGGGATTTATCCAGAATAATTTTCAGCTTATTCTCCTTTTCCTGCGGCAGCTGCATACCTTGGAGCAATTTCAAGGCTTTATTATAGTATTCCCTAGCTATTCTTCTTGTATAATCCAAACCACCTGTTTGTAATACAATTTCATTTATTTCACTTCTAGGCAAGATGCATTCTCTTGCCTTATTTTTAAAATTCTCCAGTTTTTTAAACGCATAAATCAAAGGCAATGTAATCACGTTTTGTTCATAATCCGACTGGACCGGTTTTTTTGCTGTTTCCTCTGATTCCTCAAAATCCATACAATCATCTGTCAGTTGAAATATCATTCCAACATATCTTCCTAATTTAGCATATTTTTTTACTATGCGGATGTCGTCTTCAATAAAAGCTGCACCCGCATAAAAAGATGCTTCAAATAAAGCAGCGGTTTTTCCTGAAACTATTCTCAAGTATTGCCGTACTGATAGGTCAACATTGCCGTTATTAATATGTTGGTATAATTCACCCAAGCAAACTCTGCTCATATAGTCTGGCATTTGAAATTTCATATTATCTTCCTGCTCAGACTCTTCCGCAGCGGAAACAGCTATTTTCATAGCCATGCATACCAGATAGTCGCCGCAGATTACTGCAGTCCTCCGACCAAACTTTTTCTGAAGAGATAATTCTCCTCTTCTTATGTCTGCATCATCAATCACATCATCATGTACAAGTGTTGCCAAATGGAGGATTTCTATCGCTACAGCAAGTTTAATGGCATTTTCTGGCACCAGGCCTTCCTCATCCATCGCACATGCGATGACGGATGCTGCTCGAATACCCTTTCCTGTCGAGGCGGCTAGATGTCTTGTATAGCTCCGTATTATCAGCGGAGCCTTGTTCAACATCCTGACCACCTCATTTTTTGCTTGTTCAAATGCTTCTTCGTATAGGAATTTTTTTTCTACTGTTTTTCCCATAAAACTTTCCTTAATCATGATATAAATATGATTTTCTTATAATCGGTAATTTCTTCCATGCATTTTTTAGTGCTGGCATTGCGTAATAATCCAGTCCAAAGGTTCTGCCCGCTCCAATTAAAACAGCTACTCCTGCGAAAATCATCCAGAAGGTACCGAGATACAATCCAGTTGTGGTTACGAACATAGCCTGCAATATCAAAGAGAATCCAGCCGCTGGGAACGTGAACAAGCCTCCAATCAACGCTAGCCCAATCAATATTTCCGCTGCAACGATAAATGACTGCATAAGAATCTGTATACTATCGTTGGGTAGGATAAGGGTATCAATAAACCAATTCAGCAAAGGTATATCTATCTTAAAAGCCAAATCTGATAGTGTGGAATGTGCAAGCTCTTTACCGCTTACAAAGTATGCGCTGAATAAGCCAAGAAAATCAAAGTCAAAAATTACTGTACCTACCTGGGCAGCTCCTTCACCAGCTCCTGTTGCTCCGGATACAGCATCAGATGCGGCTCCTGTTGCTCCGGACACAGTATCAGATGCGGCTCCTGTTGCGGAGCTGATCCCATCTGTATCTCCATTGCCTTCTACACCATTGAGAACACTGTCATACCATGCCTGAGCGCCTCCGAAAAAGCCAACCAGCTTAGGAGTATTGAGCCAACCTTCCATTACCTTCATAACACCTTCATACAACCAAACGACCCCTAGCCACACACGAAGCGGAACCAACAAAAAGCTGGGTGTTCTGTTGGAAAAATGGCCACCTACGAAACTGCGGCAATTTCTTATGGTGAAGAATTCATGTTTCATATAACTGAACACTTTATTCCATCCCAATACTTGGATGAAATAAATAATATTTATAAAATGCTTTGCAAACATAGCAAGCCAAGATGGAAGGTTAACCATAGCATTGGGTAAACCAACCCGTGCTACACCATATCGGCCCCCTATGCATACCATAAATCCATGGAACGATGGCTTATATTCTTCCATCTGCCCTTTTCCAGTTATAGCACATACAATGTTGTTGGCTGCAACATCTGCGCTATGCTCACAGTTTTCTACAATCTGCGGGACTGGTTTTTCCTCACCAGGAGGTATATAAAACATATTATCCCCTACAACATAGACGTTTTCGTAATCTAAAGAGCGGAGATAAGGATCCACGCATATACGCCCTCTCCCGGCTGATTGTATGTTTTTAGAAGCATCAGCGGTCACATCGGCACTTTCGATGCCTGCAGCCCAAATAACCGTATAGGTATCATCCCTAATTATTTTATCCTTATGCTTTGTTTCAACAAAGTCCTTGCCCACTGCAACGACACCTGTGTTAAGTCTGACATCAATACCCATTTTTTTCATTCTTTTTTCAACTTTGTCTGACAGTTTCTCAGGCAGATTAGGTATTGTACGTGATAGCATATCTACGTTGCAGATTGTTACTTCGTTTCTATCTATTTCAAACTTCTTACATAGGATTGGAGCATATTCAGCCAGT
>DUPP01000090.1 GCA_012838265.1 Clostridiales bacterium | reverse complement strand
TCCATAGCATTAGCATCAACCGAGAAGCGCCACTTGCCTTCTTTTTGAGATATATCGTGAACACCCTGAAGTTGGTCTAAGTTTACTGGCTTCGCAAGCTCTACGGTCACGGTTGTGCGTGTCAAATGACGCAGTTCTTCAAGAGTTCCGGATTCAACGATTTTCCCCTGCCTAATAATCCCAACCCGGTCACAGAGTGCTTCTACCTCAGCAAGAATATGGCTGGAAAGAAAAACAGTTTTCCCCTGCTTCTTTGCTTCGAAAATACATTCCTGGAAAGTAAGCTCCATCAAAGGATCGAGGCCACTTGTAGGTTCGTCTAAAATCAACAGTTCCGCATCGGAAAGAAAGGCTGAGATCAAAGCCACCTTCTGACGGTTTCCTTTGGAATAATCGCGGCATTTTTTCTTCGGGTCAAGCTGAAATCTATCTAATAGTTCTTTGCGGCGTGCAGGATTTATTTTACCGTGCAAGCGGCCTAAAAAATCAATTACCTCACCGCCGGTTAAGTTAGACCACAAATTTACATCTCCCGGCACATAAGCAAGCCTCTTATGAAGAGCAACAGCATCCTGCCAAGGGTCACCACCCAGAAGTTTTACCTCTCCACCGCTTTTACGCAGCATCCCTAAAAGAATTCGGATGGTTGTGGATTTTCCTGCTCCATTGGGGCCGATAAATCCATACACCTCGCCTTGTCTTACAGTTAAATCAACTCCGCGTAAAGCTTCCTGCTTGCCGTAGGACTTCGTAAGTTTTCTTGTTTCAATTACATCCATCACAATACCCTCCAATCATTTATAATAGGCTTTTCGCAACTCATTTAAATAGCCGTCAAACTCTGAACGGATTTTTTCAAAATTATAAATGGGGGAATCTTTACCTCGAAACTGCTCCAGTATTTCACCTGCATACCCGCTTACTGCCCAGAATATCAGTTTCTTTGCTTTCTCTACATCCAGATCGTCGCGGAAGCGTGATGTATCGATATCACCATAAAACCGTTCAAATAAGTTAGCTTCAACCTTTTTACTTCTTTCATTAAGTTTTTTCTTTATCACATCGGAATCTGTAAAAACCACAACTCGTATAAAATCAAAAATCCATGGATGCTTTTCTATTAACTGAATTTTAAGTAAGCAGGTTTGACGCAAGCGATTAAAAATATCCTTTTCACCTACATCAATTTTGTTGAAATACTCTTTTTCCAGTATTTCCATGCAATAGTCGTAGAGGAAGAAAAAGAAATCCTTTTTATTGTTAACATAGTGAAACATCAATGGCTTTGAAATACCAGCCTCCTTGGCAATCACGTTGGTAGACGCATCATCAAAGCCTTTGATGGCAAATTCTTTAAGTGCTGCGTTTAAAATAGCATTACGCCTTTCAGGCTCTAAATTCAATAGTTTAGAGAACATTTTAATCACCTTCTTAATATTCTTTTGTCAGATAATTTACCTATTAGGTTAATTTCATTATACACTTATTTACCTGGTAGGTCAACACTCATTTGAAAACATCTCAAACCAAAAAAGAAAACCTGCTGTTTCTATAAACAATGGCAGGTTATACATATCAATATTATGACTATACAGGAGTATAAAGACTTTTCTATGAGGTCGGCAAATTAAAAGCATAGTCTTTTCAATTGAGCTTGATTTAATCTTAAATACAATATAATTGCCCTGAAAACATGGAAGCATGGCTATTAATAACTTTTCAGCCATTTTGCCAAATATTATAGCAGATTAACCTTTCGTTTCAATCCCTTTTTACCTTTTGGGAAGGTAAAGGTGGAAATTTTTTCATGTTAAAGGGAAAATTCAAAACGTTCGGTATTAATATTGGATAAAAATTGATCATATGCACTAATCCACCGGGATGATTCCACCCGGTGTATAAGATCAGCAATTCGAATGGCAAATTCCGGCCACAATTGCTTCGGCAGGCCATGCCCCATTCCTTCAAAGGTTGCCAGTTCCGCACTAGGAATGGCCGCCGCAGTGGCACGTCCTCCACTGATGCCGATCATCTTGTCGTTTTCACCATGTATTACAAGCGTAGGCATACGTAAAGAGCGGAGCTGCTCTGTACGGTCACCAGATTTTATAACCGCCACGGACTGTCGCAGCATGCCTAGTGGATCATGGTCCCGGTCCCATGCGTGACCTGCGTTTTCAGTAGCAACGGTCTCATCCAGTGGGTATTTAGGCGATCCAATCGCTTTGAGTGACCGAACTTGCCAATCAATAAAGCCTTGTCGATCGTCACTCGGTGGCGCGCCTAAATTGGCCAATGCTGAATAGTCAGGCTGTCCCACAGAACGGTCTCCAGTAGTGGACATCTGCATTGATGACAGAGCGGAAATAACTAAAGTAATTGTATTTTGTTTTATCACTTATGATTCTTCCTGTCCTTGTTTTTTTATTATTAATCGCAGCTTTTACCATATCAACAATTTCTTTATCAATATCTTTAAGCTTATAATCCCCGATTAAACTGTTGATAAACTGCATTATGCAATTATTCGACTCTTCGGTTACGCTTCTGACATCGCCCTGCTGCCTTTTACGTTCAGCTACTTTTTTCGCATATTCTCTAAAAGTTATCGCTGATTTCGCTGTTTTACGCTCTACTTCGAGTTCATGCCGTATACGCTCTTTTTCTTTCTTAATGAATGTTTCAAGCTTTTTCTTGTTATTAAAGATTGAAGCGGGAATTAGTATGGTTTCCGTCCTCTTTATCTGTCTTCGTTTCCCCTCAATATACTCATATCCTGCCGATGCAGTAACTTTTTTCTTGACAACGTTCTTATTTTGTTTTCCCATATACATATCCTTTCTAATTATTTTTAGATACGCTGATGTACTGCATCCTGAAAGCAAAAAGCAAGAAAAAGCCCAACGATTTTTGATTGCAATTCAAAAATATTTTCTTTTGTGTAATTTACCGTAAGCCACCAAATAAGCCACGACAATAAAAAAACGTTTCTGAAGAAGTTCAGAAACGTTGAAATTTCATGGTTGCGGGGGGAGGATTCGAACCTCCGACCTCTGGGTTATGAGCCCAACGAGCTACCAGCTGCTCCACCCCGCGGCATTGTAAATCTTATTTTGTCATCTATAATATTAAGTTATCTGGTGCCGGAGACCGGAATCGAACCGGTACGATCGGTAAAGATCGCAGGATTTTAAGTCCTGTGCGTCTGCCAATTCCGCCACTCCGGCACAGTTGGCTCCAAGGGTGGGGCTCGAACCCACAACCTATCGGTTAACAGCCGAGTGCTCCACCATTGAGCTACCTTGGAATACCAATCAATTGTCACCGCTTACCTAATACTGACGACAAGAATTATTATAACCTTATTTGGCTGGTGATGTCAAGTTTTATTATGACCTAAATGTGAAATTTTCAATCATTTTTTTAAAAACAGTCTCGGTTTTTAAAAATTCATTATTATACCGCTTTTCTTCTCTTTTTTCGTTTAGGCATAAACTTTTCAACAAATTTTCTATTACCTCTATGTTTAATATAAAAGTAACCAAATATTGCAAACACAGTTGCACCAATAAAGTTTACAAACAAGTCTACCATTGTGTCGATCAGACCAATATCTATATATCCAGCCCATTCTATTCCATTAATAACCACACTATCTATATCAATAGTAACAGGTATATTGAGGCCTTCAGGATGAAATTTCACAGAGGTTATTCTGTTAATAACCGTATCTTTTTGCATATCCATCAAGAAAAAACTATCCATGAAGTATTCAAAGAACTCCCACAAAACTCCAATTGTCATAGAAAAGCAAAAGGATACCATAGCTACAAACTTTGGAGCCATCTCAAAGTGAAACTTCTCACTGCTGTTCAAAATGTCAATCATGGCCAGCCCTACGGCCGCAAACAAGAACCCGTTGATCGTATGGAGTATATCGTCCCACCGATCATAAATCATGTAGTAATGACCTACTTCGCCCAATATTTCAGCAGCATAAATAAAAAGCAGAATGATAATTTCCAGTGTATTGGGCAATTCAATATCCAACCGTTTATTTATGAAGGAAGGTATCATGAATAATATAAGAGTCAGAACGCATATGAATACATTGTTATAATTCTTGTTCAAAAATTGTGCGATCATAATTACTATAACAGAGAGCCTTAAAATAAAATATATTGCCGCCTTCAGCTTGTGGCTTAATATTTCCTTTTTAGCCTGTCTGATAAGCTCTTGCCTATTCATTAGAATTCCCTTCTACTAAATACTATAAATGGCTAATGGCTCTATTTGACCTGATCTGCACCTGCATGAAAGGCCTTTATATTAATGTCTTCGAGACCTTTTTTTACATTGGCCATTATCACTGATTCCCAGTCTATCCCCTGCAAGTCCATAGCCTTTGTAAGGGCGCCCAGCAACACTATGTTCATTGTTCTGGCATTTCCCACTTTCTCAGCAATTTCTCCTGCCTTAAACACCAATACCTTTGCTTTCGCTGCTAAATCCTCCAAAATTCCTTCAGGATATTTTGCAGTTCCTTGCTGAATTGGTACAGATGGTATTTCAAAGTCATTAATAACCATTATACCATCATCTTTTAGATATTCGAACCAGCGTAAAGCCTCCATTTTTTCAAATGCAACAATTATATTAGCTTCTCCTTTTCCTACTATAGGTGAATACACCTTATCACCGAAACGAATCTGTGTGCTTACATTTCCACCTCTTTGAGACATGCCGTGGATTTCCGACATTTTAACATCATAACCAGCCTGAATAAGTCCTTCGGAGAGAATCTTACTCGCCAGAATAGTACCTTGACCGCCTACACCTACAAGAAGTATATTTTTTATTTCACCCATTTATTCCACCTCCCGAATTGCATCAAACTTGCAGACTTGCATGCAAACGGTGCAGCCTGTACAAGGTCCCTGATCAATGGTAATTTGCTCTCCTGAGAAAATCGCTGGACAGCCAGTCTTAACGCATACTTTGCACTTAGTACACTTTTCTTGATCGATGTAGCATTTTTTTGGTCTAAGATCAAATTCTTCTTTGTCTTGGTCTGTGAATGCTTTCAATACGCAAGGATATCTTGCAATAATAACTGCAGGTTCATCCTTGGAAAGAGCTTCATCTAAAACTTTCCCTGTTTCATCGAGTAAAAGGGGATTAACTGTGTATATATTTTCATCCTTTATACCGATTGCTCTGCAAAGCATTGGAATATCCACTTCTCGAGTAGACTCTCCCATGAGAGTGTAACCCGTCCCGGGATTATCCTGATGCCCGGTCATTGCGGTGATTCGGTTGTCCAGGATAACTGATACGCTGTTTCCTTTATTATATACTACGTCCATTAGACTGTTTACGCCTGAATGGAAGAAAGTTGAGTCTCCTATAACGGCCACGACTTTTTTGTCAGATCCGCCTTTCTTTAAGGCCATCGCAGCTCCATGACCTGCACTGATGCTGCCACCCATGCAGAAACAAGTATCCATAGCAGACAATGGTGCTGCTGAGCCAAGAGTATAGCAGCCTATATCCCCAGTAATAATGATGTTTTTCTTTTTTCTCAGAGCATAGAAAAAGCCTCTATGAGGGCAGCCTGCGCAAAGAACCGGCGGTCTGCCAACTGCTACTTTTTCGGATTGTAATACCCCTGTATCGGTTCCAAATACTGCCTTTCTAACAATGTCTGTATTAAGTTCATCCATTTCTGGAATAATTTCTTTTCCTATGCATTGGATACCAGCCATTTTAATTTGGTTTTCCATATATGGATCCATTTCCTCAATGACATAGAGCTTTTCAACTTTTCCTGCAAATTCAGTTATCAAATCCATCGGCATAGGGAAAGTCATTCCAAGTTTCAAATATGATGCTTCCTCTCCAAATACCTCTCTTGCATATTGATAAGCTATACCAGCACTTATTACACCGATTTTTGTATCATTGTATTCTGCTTTGTTTATAGGAGCAGTATTTGAGTATTTTTCCATCCTCTTCAGACGATCTATTAATTGCTTCCTCAATACTTTGCCATTTGCAGGAGTAGCAACGTATTTTGCTATTTTTCGTTCATAGGGAATCAATGGTTTTTCAACACGAGTACCAATTTCCACCATGCTTTTACTATGACATACCCTCGTAGTCATCCGAATCATGACTGGCGTATCGAATCTCTCGCTTAGCTCTAAGCCTAACATCATAAAATCTTTTGCTTCCTGACTATCAGAAGGCTCCAGCATGAGAATCCTAGCTGCTGTTGCATAATTTCGATTATCCTGTTCATTTTGTGAACTGTGCATTCCAGGATCATCTGCAGATACCAGTACACATCCCCCTGTAACTCCTGTATAAGCAAAAGTAAACAAAGGATCTGCTGCAACATTGACCCCAACGTGTTTCATAGCAGCCATAGAACGGGCTCCTGCGATGGATGCACCGATAGCTACTTCAAGTGCAACCTTTTCATTAGGCGCCCATTCGCAGTAAATATCATCTTTGTAATTAACCAAATTTTCTAGAATCTCCGTGCTTGGAGTACCTGGATACGCTGATGCAATGGTTAATCCTGCTTCATAGGCACCACGTACTATTGCTTCATTTCCTGTCATCAGTACTTTCAAGTTGTTGTCCTCCTTTTATTCTTTATAACCTCCGGAGCGAATCAGCTCAGCTTTATTTCTGTATTTTCTCTCGTTATCCTTATCCTTGTTTTCGGCATATATATTTGCCAACTCATCCATCGATTCTAAATGGGATGGATTTAGTGTGAGTACCCTTTTAAAGCTGGCAATAGCCTCTTTTTTATCACCGATCCTGTCATAGGCAATCCCTAAGTAGTACGACATAGGCCACCAATTCATAAATTTAGTCCTTAAAAACGGCTCCAAAATATTAATGCCAAGTTCATACTTTCCAGATAATATTGCATTACATCCCTCTTCGATTGTAATAGGCTGTTCTATTTGCTCCAATCTAATTTCAATCTCACTTTTATCTTCCAGATTGTCCGTCAGTTCCAAAAATTTTTCCCAAGTCAGCTTAGCCTTAATATAAAGACCAAGATTTAAATAAGAATAGCCCAGGTAATAGTATCCTTGGCTGAACTCGGGGTAAATAGTAACCAGAAGCTCAAAATATTCAATTGACTCTGCTTTTAAACGCCCGATATACTCCTCGTCATCGCTCGCAAGATACATATCCCTGCAAGCCAAAGCATAGTTGTAGATAGCATCAATATCATCTGGCTGAATGCAAAGTGCTGCACGGAAATGAATTATCGCACTGTCGTAATCTTGATTTTCCGCATATTCACATCCCTTCATTACTAGGGATTTCACTATTTTTTCATTATCAAAAGTCTCCAAAAAATTTAGGTAATTTCCGATATAACCAAACTTTGGATCTATCCCCATTATCCAGCCTATATTCTCAATTATGATATTCATTTCAAGCCCATTACCGCTCAGGAATCTCTCAAAATCTCTTTTTCTGAGGGGAATAGGTATTCCATTTAAGTGGTAAAAGCCTGTTCTTCCAATATATGCACCACTTAGCTCATCAAAAACAAAATCCCTGGTATATTTTTTTAAATATATCCCTACCCTATCAGGTCGTTCCTTGATATCGTAATCCTTTTTCTTTAATTTTAGTTCTTTGGACTTTGTTGTTTTATCCTTTAAATGTACCATTTCTTTTCTTTACTGGATTTCCCATCCCTTTCTTAGAAACTTTTTTATTGCATCCGGATTTAAGGTTACTTTCATATCCTCGAAGAGCAATTCTTTTATCTTCTCCTTAATCCTGAGATTAGAACGTCCTTTCCAGTCAGCATAAAGATAAAAAATGCGATACAAGTCTTCCTTCCCATGAGATTTAAGTTGAAAACCATTTGAGTAGTAGAAATCTGCTAATTCCTCAAAGAAATCAAACGGTGTTTCTGCTAAGGTTTCAGCAAACGCTAATGTTCGCATAAACCCCCCTCTATTATAGTATAAATTCAGAAGCTTCTCTATCTTCTTTAGTCGAATCAAATCATCTGCTGACATGTATTTGTTGGAAATAACCTCGTAAGGAGCTTTACTGCGGTAAACATAAGCATGTTCTTCAATCTGTTCTCGAATTGGGGCACCTTTAATGAGCTTGAGAAATCCCAGCTGAAGCTGATGTACTTTTAACGAATATACATCGTTGAAGGAATTTCGAAAGGATAGATAATCCTCAAATGGCAGTCCCGCTATCAAATCAAGATGCAGGTGTATATTCCCCATCTTCATAAGGCGTTTCACATTTTCAGCGAGTTTCTGAAAGTTGGAACTGCGGTTGCATGACCTTAAGGCTTTCTCGTTAGTAGACTGGACACCAATCTCAAACTGAAATAAACCGGGTCTTGCATCACTGAGCAGCATCATCATATCATCATCAATCAGATCACCACAGAGCTCAAAATGAAAGTTTGTCACTCCGTTGTCTCTAAGTTTGAGGTATTTCATAATTTCTAGACATCTTTTCATATTCCAGTTAAATGTCCGATCGATAAACTTCACTTGTCGAACACGTTTATAAATGAAATAGCTCAAATCACTTTTCACACGTTCAATAGGAAGTGCTCGTACCTTACGATCAATAGAAGATAAACAATAACTGCACTGATATGGACATCCTCTTGATGATTCATAATACAAAATTTTATCATCTTCACTTACCAAACTAAGATATGGAAAAGGTACTGACTCAAAGTGCAAAGGAGGAGCAGCAGGATTTATGTAAATCTCTCCGTCCTCCCGGTAAGCAAGACCTCTGATCTTATTAAATTCCGAGTCGGCTGAGGCCAAGACCCCAATTAGTTCTGAAAAAGGGCCTTCTCCCTCACCTACAATAATAAAATCGATAAATTTATATTCGCTCATTAATGACTTTACGTCAAAGCTGACTTCAGGACCTCCCAAAAGAATTTTTGTATTAGGTCTGGCCTTTTTAAGGTTTTCAGCCAAATAAAGAGTTCTTTCCATATTCCATATATAACAGGAAAAGCAAATTATATCATAATTCTTTCGCATCAATTCAATGTAAATGTGATCATCTTCATTATTAATAGTGAATTCTTGGATCTCTATTGTACAGTTGCTTTTTTCTGCACTGGCGAATAAATATTTTAACGCAAGATTTGAGTGAACATATTTGGAATTCAGTGTGGTAAGTAAAATCTTCATTTCAAATCTCCAGCAGTATCTCATGCTATGAAATCAAAGCATGCGGAATCTGTCATCCTTCAGCAGGTCTGCATGATTCATAACTAAACGCAGCTGCTGCAGCATTTTTTCTTTATCCTGAGGCAGATTACCTCTTAATGACACATAGTTTGAAGCGTGATTACTTCTAAAAACGCAAGTCTTTGTCACATTTGTATTTTTAAGCAGCAACTCTGTTTCTTTAAGAACTTCAATAGGACTGAGGGTCTTAAAGCGACCTTCTATGATGTCACGATGCAGCTCTGCTCCCGGTTCCGTAAGCAGAGTCAAAAGTCCTACATACGATGGCTCCATTTCACTAATCATCGTGCCTGACTCTATGGCATGTTCCTCCCAGCCATCTCTTCCCGCCAATCCAGAAATAAATGTAACGGATGCCTTAATACCTGCAGCTTCAATTTTTTTCACAGATTCTATAATCTCTGCCCTGGTAGCACCCTTTTTTATGTCTGCAAGTACTTTATCGCTGCCTGATTCGGCACCGATATATATGATGCCAATTCCATGCTCCAATAGTTCAACCAATTCTTCATGACTTTTTCTCAAAACATCCTTAGGAGAGCCATAGATACCTACCCTCTCACATTCAGGGAATAATTTTTTAATATAATTCAGAATGACTAGCAGGTCTTTATTTTGCAGAACTAATGCATCTCCATCTGCAAGGAATATTCTGCTGACTCTTCGATAATATCGCCTAGCAATATCAAAATCCTCAAGAACTTCATTTAATTTTCTTACTCGGAATTTTTTATCTTTATACATACTGCAAAAAGTACATTTATTATGCGCACATCCAATTGTTACCTGTACTATCAGACTGTATGCCTCACTTGGAGGTCTGTACACACTACCTTCATATCTCATAATAGCTTACATCCTTTCTGGTGCTTCAATTCCTAACAGCTGCAGACCATTTTGAATAGTCTGTTTAGCTGCAAATACGAGAAGTAATTTTGCCTTTTTTTCCTCTTCGTCCTGAACGAGAATATGTTCATCATGATAAAATTTATTAAAAACCTGGGCGATATCAACGATATGCCTTGTTACAATAGATGGCTCATATTTTTCTCCCGCCTCTATTACAATTTCGGGGAATCTGTAAATCAGCTTTGCCAATTCGTAAGCGGTATCACCAGTTATATAGTCCATATTTGCCTGCTCTGATTCCGCAAGTGCCTGATTTACACTTTCACCACCGTTTCTTAGAACGCTGGCTGCCCTTGCATGAGTATACTGGACATAAGGTCCTGTCTCACCATCAAAATTCAGTACTTTATCCCATGAAAAAACATAATCCTTGATTCTATTATTTGAAAGTTCCTGGAATATCACTGCTCCTATACCTACCTGTTTTGCAGTTACATCGAGATTGTCAGTGTTAACATTCTTTTCCAGTATTATATCCTTTGTCTGTTCAACAGCTCTGGTTAATACATCCTCCAGGAACACAACCCTTCCTTGTCTTGTGGACATGGTCCCCTCTTCAAGACTGACTAGTCCGAAAGGAATGTGCACACAATCCTTTGCCCAGTCGTACCCGAGAAGCTCAATAATCTTTATCCATTGTTGGAAATGCAGGTTTTGCTGCGACGCTACAACGTATAAATTTTTATAGAAATCATAGTGCTCTTTTCTATATACTGCAGCTGCGATGTCCCTGGTAATATAGAGGGACGAACCATCCTTCTTTGTAATCAAAGCAGGGGGCATGCCGTGCTCCTCGAGATCTACTATCTGCGCTCCTTCCGATTCCCTTAATAGGTCCGCGTCCTTGAGCATATTAACAACACTATCTAATCTGTCAGAGTAAAAGCTTTCACCTGCATAAGAATCAAACTCGATTCCAAGCATTTCATATACTCTGTTGAATTCCTTCAAACTCTCATCACGGAACCATTGCCATAGTTTTACCTCTTCTGCTTCTCCATTTTCCAACTTTGTAAATACATCTCTTGCTTCATCTTCAAGTGCTGGATTTTTTTCCGCTTCTTCATGGAATTTTACATAATAGCCTAACAATGTTTTAATCGGCTCCCTGATTACATCTTCCTCATTTCCCCAATGTCTATATGAAACTATCATTTTTCCAAACTGGGTTCCGTAGTCGCCAAGATGATTGATCCTTATTGTATCGTAACCCAGAAATTCATAAATCTTATGAATCGCATTTCCAATCACGGTACTTCTGATATGACCTATATGAAACGGTTTTGCAATATTGGGAGACGAAAACTCCACAATAACCTTGCGACCATTGCCAATATTAGTGCTTCCATAATTGTCCCTCTGTTCTGCCACGCCTGAAACTAACTCTTTCATAAAAAGATTTCTCGATAAGAACATATTGACATAAGCATTTACACTCTCAACCTTATCGAATATCTCATTTCCCTGCAATTTTTCCGCTATCCCTTGAGCGATTATCGGTGGAGCTTTTCTCAATAATTTTGCAAGTTTAAAGCAAGGAAATGCATAGTCGCCCATTTTGCTATCCGTGGGGATTTCGATCATATCCCTTATTTCTGTTTCAGAGATACCCTTTACCGTTTCAACCAGCAAGGCGGCTATTTTATCTTTAAAATTTATCATGAATAATCCTCCTGTTATCATTGCTAAATTCTTTTTCCGTAATAATAGGGATTCCCTTCCTTTTCAACAAAGCTGCAAATATACCGTCTCCATCGATCAAAACCCCTGAAAATGTGCCATCATATACTTTCCCACAGCCGCAAGATGGGCTGTTTGCCTTTAAAATTGCCAGCTCGATCTTTTGGCCGAGTTTAGCAGATTTCTTTTCTGCTATCTCCAAAGCCTTTTCCGCTCCGTTAACAAAATTATCGGTCACATCCTTACCGGTTTTATCGATTACTTTGCCTTTGATAATCTCTGCTGGTGGCCTTGGAGTTGGCAGCATGCCCAGCTCTTCTGGGCAGACAAGTACGCATTCTTTTTCTCGCATTATTTCTTTGATCAATTCAGATTCATTATTGCCGCCGTTATACTTACAATTTACTCCAGCAAGGCATGCACTTATTAAATACATTATTCTATCCTCCAGGCCTCTGTGTCTTATCAACAGATAAAATCATTCTATCCTCCGAGACGTTAAGCCGTTAGCTGCTTTTTAATTAATAGTACTATTATATATCTTTTCAGCTTAATCCTCAAGAAATAACTAAACCAACATTTATTATATATTGTTGGGAGCTGCTGAATTGGATGAGCGGTTTCAAAAATAAGTCATCAATTTTTTTGCTATTTAAAGTTATATCAAGTTGTTTATTTAAGCTGAACAATCGTCACTCCATCTCCACCTTCGTTGTAGGCTCCCTTACGAAATGTTGATACATGCTTATGGTTCTTTAACATCTGGTGCAATCCATCTCTTAGGATTCCCTCTCCCCTACCATGAATGACAGTTACCTCTTTTAATCCTGCAATATAGGCATCATCCAGATACTTATC
>DUPP01000089.1 GCA_012838265.1 Clostridiales bacterium | reverse complement strand
GCTGCAGTGAAAGAAGTTTATAATAAAACTATAGGATTGTTTTTTGAAGAAGGCGGTGGGTAAGATTATGATTATTAAAGCGCTGGCTGAGAACATACCAATATCAAAAGACTTTGGAAGCGAGCATGGTTTAAGCCTCCATTTAGAAGCAAATGGTCGTAAAATTCTTTTTGATGTTGGAGCAAGTGAATTATTTCTTGATAATTCAAAAAAATTTAATATAAATATTTCAGATGTGAATTATCTAATAATATCCCATGGGCATTATGATCACGGAGGAGGACTCAATGCATTTTTACGGGATAATTCAAAAGCAGAGGTTTTCATACATCATCTTGCTTTTGAGAAACACTATGCCAAGCGTTTGGATGAACAGTTGGAGTTCATTGGCATAGATGAAGAACTGAAAGAGAATAAGCAAATTATACATACATCAGACCGTTTTTTCATTTATAAAGGAATTCAAGTATTCTCAAACATCACTCAGAAAGAACCAATTCCATCATCAAATGGCGGTTTACTTATGGAGCAGGATGGTCAAATTGTAAATGATATTTTTGCCCACGAACAAAATTTAATAGTAGAGGAAGAAGGAAAAACTCTTTTGGTAACAGGTTGTGCGCATAATGGAATTATTAATATTCTAGAGCACTTCCATACTCTCAAAGGCTGCATGCCGAATTATGTAATAGGCGGGTTTCATCTATCAAGTCACTCTGGTGGAAATGAGAGCCTTGAAAATATAGAGAAAATTGCTAATTACCTTATGAAAACAAAAGCAAAATATTATACTTGTCATTGCACAGGAATAGAGCCATATAACAGGTTGAAAGCAATCATGGGAGAAAATATTGATTACTTGTCATCAGGCAGTGTAATAGAAATTTAAACAGTAAAGGAGTTAAGATATGAGCGAAAATTGCAATCAAATCTGCAGCAGCTGCTCAGAGGACTGTACAGAAAGAAAAGAACAAAAGATTGATTTCTCAGAGAAACCACACGAGTTGAGCAGCATTAAAAAGGTCATTGGTATTGTTAGTGGTAAAGGCGGGGTTGGCAAGTCACTTGTTACCTCCATGTTAGCAGTTACAATGAATAGAATGGGTTATAATACCGCCATTCTTGATGCGGATGTTACGGGGCCATCTATTCCTAAAGCATTTGGTGTCAAGGAAAAAGCCAAAGGCAGTGAATTCGGGTTTTACCCAATTAAAACCAAGACCGGCATTGAGATTATGTCTATTAATTTATTATTAAAAAACGATAACGACCCGGTTGTTTGGAGAGGACCTATTATTGCTGGAACCGTTAAGCAGTTTTGGACTAATGTTATCTGGAGAGATGTAGATTTTATGTTCATCGATATGCCCCCAGGTACTGGGGATGTTCCACTTACAGTATTTCAATCTATTGCTGTAGATGGGATTATAGTGGTGACGTCTCCACAGGAGCTTGTTTCTATGATCGTATCAAAAGCGGTTAAGATGGCTGAAATAATGAATATCCCTATTATTGGCCTTGTAGAAAACATGTCGTATTTCAGATGTCCTGATAATGGTAAGGATTATAAAATTTTCGGAGAAAGTCATATCGAAGAAATAGCGGAAAAACATAACCTTAAGGTGCTGGCAAAATTACCAATTGATCCGAAAATCTCAGAGGCATGCGATAAGGGCATGATTGAACTTTTAGACGGCAATTGGCTTGAACCAATAGGTGAAATATTAAAGAAAATGGAGGGAGAAAGAAGTGATTAAAATTGCAGTAGCAAGTGAAAATGAAATGGTTGCAGAGGTATTGCTAAGGTAGCTGCAGAAGCATATCTGCAAGGCTCAAGCGGAGCCGTCTGCCATGAGCATAAGCATCATCATGAGTGTTAAAACAGAACATTACACACATTAAAAACTACGATGAATTTAACAATCGTAGTTTTTTTCTGTTCAGAATTATTGAAACTAAAGATAGAGTTTAAAGATGAATTTCATGTATACCAGTATTTACATATTGCCGGGCTAACACTCTTGCATTAAAGTATTTAGAAAAGGAGGCCTGATTTGATTGAAAGCAGCCAGCAAAAATATTTTAATAATATCTATATGCATAATGATACTTTTGGTCTTTTCCAGTTACGGAGCAGATGAAAAGCAAAAGTCAGAGGATAAATTTGAGAATAAATTTAATATGTCTTACATATATTTCGGAAATTCTTCACTATATACCGATCGAGTTGACTGCACAAGGAATTCTCTTAACGAAATATCCCCCAATTATTTTAATATTGATGAAAGCGGAAATTTATCTCTTACTCCTGCGCTGGATAAGAAATTTATTGAGGACATGCATGAACGAGGGGTACGAGTGGTTCCCTTCATAAGCAATCACTGGGATAGAGCAGCTGGACTAGCAGCATTACATAATAGAAAAAAATTAGCGGCTGATGTTGCTGATGTAATAAATACATATGATTTGGACGGGATAAACGTGGATATTGAAAATGTCACAGAGAAAGAGCGGGAAATGTATACAGATTTTGTACGTATACTTCGGGAAACTCTGCCGGATGACAAAACTATCGCGGTAGCTGTAGCTGCAAATCCAAACGGATTTACTACTGGATGGCATGGTTCCTACGATTATGCCAGGCTTGCTAAATACAGCGATTATCTAATGTTTATGGCTTATGATGAACACTACCAAAACAGTAAACCGGGACCTGTATCAAGTATGTCTTTTTCAAGAAAAACCATTGAAAGTGCACTGAAAGAGGTGCCTAAGGAAAAAATTGTGCTAGGGATACCGTTTTATGGCCGAATTTGGAAGAATGACTCAGATGATTTCCAGGGGAATGGGGTTAGCATTAAGAGGGCTGAAGAACTCATTAGAACATATAAAGGCATAGTAACATTTGATGAAAAAAGCAAGTCACCATATGCGGTAATCACTATTAATGAAAAAGATTCTAAACCAAAGGTTTATGGCGAAACCCTTACATCGGGGACCTATACCATTTGGTTTGAAAATGAAGAATCGATCAAGCACAAACTTAAACTTGTCCAAGAATTTGATATTAAAGGTACCGGAAGCTGGAGTCTTGGGGATGAAGAAGAAAATACCTGGGACTATTATAAACTTTGGCTGAACGGGTGCTATTTTAATGATGCAGAAGGGCATTGGGCAGCTGATTACATATTATCAGCATATAAAAATAATTTGATAAAAGGCATGACAGAAAATTCGTTCAAGCCAGAAGAGCCTCTTACCAGAGCACAAGCAGCAGTTATAATGGTTCGACTGCTGGATTATGATACTTTCGCAGAAAGAAATAAAACCTTTGACGATATTTTGGGGCATTGGGCACAAGCATCCATTGATACTGCTAGGCGTAACGGAATTATAAATGGTATAGGTGATAATATTTTTAAACCCGAAGGGCCTGTAACCAGGGAGCAGGTGGCAGTCATGCTTGACAACATATTAAAACAAAAAATGAAATCTGAACGAGAAGTTAATAGCAATCATGGTTTTTCAGATGTTACCATCAAAAATAATTCATGGTCATATGAATCTATTTGTGCAATGAAACAGTACGGTATTATTTCGGGTTTTAGCGATGGTTCATTTAAGCCAGCTCAGGCTCTTACAAGAGCGGAGATGACTGTTTTGATAGATAAGTTTGCCAGCTTTATTGAACAATAGAAGGCATTATTTACATATACAATAACTCATATTTGAACATTGTGCCTAAACTGTCATATACTGTAACAGTGATAACGACAGGAGGCTTAAAAATGAATAAGTGGCTTACGAGTTTAAGAACTAACACGCCCCAAGAGGGGTTTGAATTGGCCATTAAACTATCACAAATGGGCGTAAAGTACACACAACCGTCTGAAGAGGTGCGCAAAAAATTGCGTCCAAAATACTCGAGAGACGCAGATAGCTTAATATTTGCGTCACAGGTTATAGCCATAAATTTCCAGACGGTGGCAGCTGCCAATAACTATTGGAAATAGAAAAGGCATTTTTAAAGTTCATAACATTTTAAGAGAGAATGAGATTAAGCTTAACTAATTTTTGAGCTAATCTCTTTTCTATTCACTAAGGATAGCCCTAAGACAGCATTGAATACAATGATGTCTTGCCAGATCGAGGTAATTAATTGATTTGTTTTAAACTATACATAAGTATTCAAATTTATTGAAAAATATCCCTAGTCATCTTCTTTTTTATCTTTGGATAGACACTGAGATTATTTTCATTATCACAGGTAGCTAAAAAGATGTCTGAAACATTGTTTATACCTTGAATTTGAAGCTGCTTATAAAGCCAATCTATGTTATTGCCGGTATATTTCAAATTTCCAATTATATAATCGAACATACTTAACTGCGACATCTGCTTATTGCCCATTATTTTTGTTAATATAAATAAGGTAATAATAGATCCTATGGCTGTAAACACTATATAAAGCAATTCCATAAAAAAACCCCCTACTTTTTACATTAGTTTATTGTTGCCATAAAGCAGTCATTTTATAATTTTTGATACTATATATTATCCTGATCGTAACCATAAATAATGGCTTCAATTTTAAACTCGACAGCCATATAGAGTTATCGGGTTATATAATTTCATCTTTATGCTATAATATCAATATGCGGCTTTCATATTTGGGTGTTTTATTACAACATTATTGCAAAAGTCATAAGAGTGGCAAACATTCGCTGTTTGCTAAAGTTTAAAGGGGTAGCTATGCAAGGGTATTTTGCAATCGTAACAATAATTTTGCTAGTGACTATGGTAATATTTCGAATTTTTATATTACGTTATAAAGGTATTGAAGTTTTTAAATTTGGAGAAAAGGATAAAAAGGATTTTATTATTCCTCCATTTGCTTTGTTGTATTTTTATCTGATACTTGCTAATACACTAGATTTCCCTAAATTAGGATCTAATATTTTTGAAAATGAATTCATCAGTTGGGTGGGGATAGTATTATGTATATTTGGACTATTGCTTTTCTTATCAGCTTTGATTTCTTTTGGGATAAGTTTTAGAGTAGGTATAGATGAGGATAATCCAGGTCCATTAGTAACGTCTGGAGCCTATGCGATAAGTCGTAACCCAATTTACACAGCTTTTGGATTGGTATTGATCGGGATATTCTTAATCTTACCAAATTACATATTATTGTTGTATCTTATAGCAGGTTTATGGTTATTAAATAGGCAGGTCCTTCGTGAAGAAGATTCATTAAAAAAAATCTATGGTGAAGAGTATTTAAGATATTGTAAAAAAGTCCGTAGGTATTTTTAGTTGATAATCGTCATCAATCATCACCTGATCGAATATTTACTAAAACCCAGTAGGCTAAATTCATATCAATTGGCCATCGAATGTCATCTCGGCTGTATTGCCAAGCCCATACGTTTCCACCACATTAAGTGTAAATGCCACTTCTATACCCACTTACTAACAATGCTTAGGTCCAACCGTGGCACACTGAGCACCTTATACAAATATGAAAAACAAGAAGAAATAGAACCAATAAGAAGGAGTATATAATTACCTTTTCAAACCGTACAAAAGTAATTCGAAATGGTCCTTAACCTGCTCCTTTAGATCGAAGTCGGGATATCTGATACACCACTCAAAGGTGATACCTCTTATGGCCATAATTAAATGTTTTGCCAGAGAGTCAACAGGTATATCATCTCTAAGTTCTTTGTTTCGTATGCCTCTTTCCAATATGTCAGTGAATAATTTGTAGAGCTCTCTGTTATAGCTCATTGCAGACGCTGTATTGATTGTTTTTGTTAAGTGAGCTTTATAAAGCACTCTCATATTATCTAATCCGATGCTGGACTCGATAAAGTCAGAGATTTCTTCTGCCAATAAAGAAAGAATATCAAGTACAGATTTATTGTCAGGAAGGGATTTTAGAAAAGATTTATAATCCAAGTCTGCTTTAGATGTATATTCATTTACTAAATCAGTTGTGAGAGCATCCTTAGATTCAAAGTGCACATAAAAGGAGCCCTTAGATACCCCGGCAGCTTTTACAATGGAATCCACACTTACATTTTCGATACCGTGGTCCAAGGATAGCTGCCGTGCAGCTTCATAAAATTTCTTATTATATCATATATTTTACTTATTTTGGTTGTCAATATTGGTCAAACATTAATTGGCGGCTATTATTTTCGGAATAAAACAAACACATAGGATACTTCATTACAACGAATTAATTTTAGGAGGTCGCAAAAAGATGAACAGAAAAGCTCTTGCAATTATTATCTCAGTTTGTATGCTTCTGACTATGACACCCATTACAGGATTTGCAAAAACCATTGATCAAAAGGTGGATTTTATAGACACTGGCCATTGGGCGTCAGATCAAATACTAAAGTGGTCAAACTTGGGTTTGATCAGAGGAGATGAAAGGGGATTCAGACCCGATGATCCAATAACCAGGGGGGAAATGGCAGTAATACTGAACAATCTCATGGATTACCAGATGAAAGCAGTTAACACTTTTAGTGATGTTAAAGACACTGCATGGTATGTAGATGCTGTTTTGAAGGCAAATGCGTCCGGTGTATTGTCGGGCGATGGTAAAGGACATGCATTCCCTGAGAAGAATATCACCAGAGAAGAGGCTGCAACGATGTTTGCACGAGCTTTTGCAGTTGATGAAAATACGGGCGAGGAAACTTCTTTTAAAGATGTCGGAGATATTTCTGCTTGGGCGCGGCCTTTTGTCTAAGCCAATATAACTAGGGCGGAAGTTATTACGATAGTGAATAATGCGGTAAGAGCATATTATACAGAAGCAGGTACATATACGACCAATATCGAACCTTTTACAAAGGGGGCTAACTGTGTAACGATCGTAAGAGCTGCGGACGTTATAATAAAGGACGCTGTAATATCAGGTGATTTGATAGTAGCTGAAGGAGTAGCCGATGGAGATTTTACTCTTGATAATACTAGGATAAATGGCAAGATGATAGCAAGAGGAGGCGGGGTCGATTCCATTATAATAACTGGAGGCTCCAACGTACAGAATCTTCGGATCGAACGAATCGATGGACAGGTGAGGGTGTTTGCAGATGACGGAACCGTGGTGGGAACGGTTATTGCGGATGGAAAAGATGACATTATAATAGAAGGCGACGTCACCTCGGTTATCGTTTTAGCCGATAATATAAATGTTACCGCTAACAATGCGAATATCGGAACGGCTACAATAACCGGTTTAAATTCTAGTATTATATTAGGCCGAAATACTTCTGTAAGCACTATGAATGTTAACGGGGCTAATACAACCGTTACTGTTTTACATGGGTCTCGAGTCAGTGGTATTACAGTAAACGGAAACGGAACATCAATTACTGGGAACAGGTCAGGTGAGTAACGTAAATGCAAACGCAAACAATGTTTCAGTCACAACCCCTAATACTGACGTTATAGCAGGTAATGGAACCCAAGGCGTAACTGCAGGTAATAAAGATGTAGCCCCGGGGACAACAGAAAACACAAGCAGTTCAAAGCGTAGTAGGAGTAGCAGTAAACCTCCCGTCGCTAAGACATATCAGTTGATTAACGGCGATTTTGAAACAGGGGAATTTACAGGATGGACCGTAGAAACATCTGGTATTTTCCCGGTGATTCAGGATGATGTGACAAAGGATGGCAGCATGTATGCCGCTCACATGGGCGATGGGGCGGCAGGAATGTCTGATGGATATGAGTGTTTTACATCCATATCACAATATATTTCTATTGCAGATGATGACACTGATCCAATTCTGTATATCTCTTACTATGTTGATGGTGATGACGGGGGCTATGACGGTGTAGATATAAATATCAATGACCAACCAATTTATCAAATCCAATCAGTATATACCGATGGCTGGAAACAATTATGCTTGGAACTTACAGAATTTGCCGGTGAAATAGTAAACTTGTCTATTGTTTGCTGGACCAATGATAGTGAAGTCAAAGTAAATTATTATATAGATGATATAACATTGTCGTATGAGGATAGGAGTGTAGGTGAACCCAATAATAATACTACGGAAGGTGCCATTGAATTAACAGGAGGTTTGGCACAGACACACTGGATATACCCGTATGATGATATAGACTACTTTAGCTTTGAAGCTGAGGCAGGGGTCCTGTATAATATTGAAACCTTTAACCTATTCCCAGATATCCCTGTAGCACCTGATCAATTATATCTTGATCCCTATTTTAACCCCGATTATGAAGAGTATTGTTATATGGTTACGTGGTTGAATATCTTGGATGAAAATGGTGATTTTGTTGCAGGATCTGATAATGGAATGAACAGCGAATTAAATTACATAGAAAATGGAATCAACAAATCTGATATAGATATGGTGTTTGAGGAGAGCGGGACATATTTTATTCAAGTTGTTCATCCATACGGCTCCGAGTTTGGAATTGAAGAAGCTATCGGCCGATATGATATCTTAGTTTCAATTGCCGTACCTGTTTCAGTAACGGGTATATCACTTGATCAGGAAAACATTTATTTGCAAGCGGGCACTAATGGAACGCTGAAAGCAATAATAACGCCGGAAAATGCAACAAATAAAGGGGTGATCTGGACATCTTCAGATACAGGGGTAGCAACTGTAAACAACGACGGTATCATTACAGCTGTTTCCGGAGGTACGGCAATTATATCTGCTAGAACTGTTGACGGAGATTATGAAGCACATTGTACGGTAACAGTTACTGTTGAAGCAGAAATCGCAGATATCACGGCAACTAACGGAGTGCTGACTGTCACCTTAGATGCTAAGCCAACGACAGCTCCCCAAGCTGGTGACTTTACGGCGACCTTATCTGTAGGGGGTTTGGAAGCTGTTCCAATTGCATTATCAGGTTTCAACTATGATGGGAATGTTACTGTTACCTTTACATTCGAATTAGTTGAAAAGGCTACTGATGAAGAAAATGCGGAAATAACCCTTATTTATAAAGGAGAAGAAGTAGGTAAAGCGTCTTTTATAGTATCTGCGGAGGACAAAGAGCAGGAAGCTCCTGTCGGTTTGGTGGGAGTTGCACCAACGGCAGCACTGGATGACGGCAAAATCACAGGGACGACAACAGATATGGAGTATAAGCTTTCTAGCGATACAGAATGGATACAGGCTGGAGAACCTGCTACTACAGGATTATACTCAGGAACTTATAACGTTAGATATAAGGCAAAACCTGGATTCTATGCCGGAGAAGCAGCGACGGTAATAGTTCCTGCGTATATTGCCCCGCAAGTACTGAGTGTTGCGGTTACTCCCGACAAAGCTACAGTGATACAAGGTCATACAGTGCAACTGTCTGCTATTGTTGAAACAGTCGGCGGAGCCTCAGAAACTGTTGAATGGGTTAGCAGCGATACAGAAGGAAAAGTGAATGTGGATAATACCGGTTTGGTAACAGTAGCAGCAGATGTTACCGTTATTATTGAAGTATCCGATTTTGTTTTATAACAATTACGTAATAAGTGGTTTAACCATCTCACAAGAATCCTATTACAATGTAGCCTTGTTTTCTTATGCCGAAAGTGCCAATTTTTCGAATATCACACTTGAGGATGTAGATGTGACAGGATATGAAGAAGTGGGAGGGTTAATCGGAAATGCTATTAACTGCAATATCGACAATTGTCATGTAAGCGGCAGTGTAGAAGGAATCAGTGTATATGGTAATATAGGTGGCTTAGTAGGAAAAATCACGGAGACAACGGTAAGCAACTGCTCTTCTGAATGCAATGTCAGCGGTGTTAATAATGTTGGTGGCCTGGCTGGGATGTTATATGATAATAACAATGTTATTTACTGTTATGCAACAGGTGATGTTACCGGGAGAGACTGGTATACAGGAGGGTTAGTCGGGCTAGCAGGCGGAGATGAGAGCATTATAAAGGAATGCTACGCTACAGGTAATGTTACCGGGGTATCAGGTGTTGGAGGTCTGGCTGGTCAGGTACATACAATTATAGATTGTTATGCGTTAGGCGATGTAACAGGCAGTGGTGAAAGAATCGGAGGGTTAGTCGGGCAAAACGGAGGACCAATAGAAAACTGTTATTCAGCCGGCCATGTTACGGCAGACATTCCGATTGATAGATACCCAGGTGGTATGGTAGGCTTTTATAATGGCGGATATAATATAACTGGTTGCTATTATGATAAAGATACTTCAGGAATGTCGGATAATACTGGTAAGGGAACACCAAAGACCACTGAGGAGATGAAACAGCAGGCAACTTATGCCGATTGGGATTTCTATAATATTTGGGATATAGACGAAGGAGCATCTTACCCTTTCCTTCGATGGGAGAATATTAAATAAATAAACAAATACATCTTTATTGTTTAATGGGGCAGATTCAAACTGCCCCTTTTCGCGTTTATTCTGTGGATAAAGATAAAATGTTGAAAGAGGAAATATGTTTGGTATAATTATACTGTATGGGGTTCACCGCTACAGATGAATTGCTTATATTGATATAGTTAAAGGAGATTAAAAATGAGAGTACTGGTAGTAGTTGATATGCAAAATGATTTTATTGATGGTGTCCTAGGAACTAAAGAAGCTGTAGAGATTGTTGATTCTGTGAAAGCCAAGATTAACAGCTATCATAAGGCGGGGGACGTTATTATTTATACAAAAGATACCCACACCGATGAATACCTTCAGACGCAAGAGGGACAGAAACTGCCTGTAAAACACTGCATAAAAGGAACAGCTGGGTGGGAAATAGCACAAGGTTTGTATTTGGATGGATGTCAGGTGATTGAAAAGCAGTCTTTTGGTTCGTTAGAGCTTGCTGAATTAATTGCAGGAATGAAGGGAGTTAGTTCTATAGAGTTGGTTGGGCTCTGCACTGACATCTGTGTTATTTCTAACGCAATGATTTTAAAAGCTAAAATGCCGGAAATTCCTATAGTAGTTGATGCATCCTGTTGTGCAGGAGTCACTAAGGATAGCCACAAAACTGCATTGGATGCAATGAAGGTATGCCAGATTGAGGTGATAAATTAATGCGTAAGGCATGCTTTCATATATCGGATATATGAGAGGTGATGAAAGATGCCCATTTGGAACCCCTGGCGCGGATGCCATCGATGCAGCGAAGGCTGCCGCTTTTGTTATATTCACCAAGGTGATGATAAGCGTGGTGTTGACACTAATATAATTATAAAAACTGATAACTTTTATGCTCCTATAGAAACAAAGAAAAATAGTGAGTATAAAATGCGATCTGACACGGTTTACGTTTGCTTTCAAAGCGATTTTTTAATTGAAGAGGCAGATGAATGGCGCAGTGAGTGCTGGGATATGATTAGTAAGCGTACTGATTGTCACTTCGTATTCCACACAAAACGTATCGAACGATTTGAGCTATGTAAGCCCAATGATTGGGGAGATGGCTATGATAATGTTACTATCGGCGTTTCCTGCGAAAATCAGCAAGCGGTTGATGAACGCCTGCCCATTTTGACTGAACAACCGATAAAGAACAGAAATATCATACTCCAGCCACTAATAGAAGCGGTCAATATTGAGCCATATTTATTTAATGCTGAATTAGTGGTTGTAGGTGGTGAATACGGAATAAACGCTCGTCCTTTGTATTATGATTGGGTGCTTGACATACGCGAACAATGTGTTAATTCTAAAGTATCTTTTGAGTTCCGTCAGTGTTCTACACATTTTATAAAGGACGGCAAAGAATATACTCTAAAATACAATCAACTTGGAAAACAAGCTAAGGCAGCGGGGATAGACCTATCATTTCGTTCTTAAAAAGAAGAATAAAAAAATGAAAACATTGTAATGAGTATTTAAGATATTTACCGTAGTTTTTTTGTGGATAATTATATCATGATTTGCTTGTTACAACCGGTATATTTAATAGATATAAGCTTAAATAAAATTACAAATGTGGTGATCTAATATACTATTCAGGCAGAAACAAATTTATATATTTGAACTATATGGAACAATTTCAAAAACAGTCCCCTGATTAAAATCAGTTACATTAGGAGAACCATAAACCCCCAAATAGAGTCTTGTTTGATCCAAGTTCGTTCCCAAACTGACATAAAACGCCGGTTGAGCTCCAAAATCATAATCTGTTTCAATCATACTATAATCACTTAAATTACAGTTTAATCCAACCCGGGTATATGCCAAAACCCCTCTAGGAGGTCGAGAGCCCCTGCGTACAAAATCGGTAAAGACAACGCTTCCTGTTAAATCGGGGATTTGATTTCCCATATAAGATTGTACTCCGGTAAGAGCTGTTCCCTCAAACTTGCCAGGACGAGGATCCTGATGATAATAACAGGTCAGAGGCGGAAGACGAAGAGTTGATGTTGCTATGGTTTCGTTGTAATAAGCCATAGTTTTCTCATCTAAATCTACATTATTAGGACAGTCAACTGCTATCGAGGCCGGAAGATCGCCTTCCCATCCTCGCCAGCCAAAATTTATAAATCCTTCTTGGTTAGGTACAGTATTCATAGAAAAAGCCTGAGTAATTTGAGTAACAGGTATCGGTTTATAAGGAATAAATGAAAAAACTGATTCTACCAAATCTTGCCCGACATTTCCTACATATTTAATATATTGATTATTAACTCTTTGAAAAGAAATACCTGGTATGTTGCGAACTCCTTTCGCAATTACTGTTAGCGTTTCCTGAATTGGTTCAGGGAGTTCATCAAAGCGTGTAACTATGGGTGGATCAACTAACGAAATGTTTTTTGATATATCGATCTCGATTATTTTACCAGCAATCTCCATATCATCTTGACTTAAGTTAAATGGATCATAACCGGATCCGCCGTCTCCCGTTGTTAAGACGAGTCTTCCAGTTTCAGGTGAAAAATTCAAGCTGTTAACACCGTTATGATTAGAAAATGGCCTCCTTAAATTTAGTATTGTGCGACGTTTTTGAGGCTGATTGTTTGATTGTAATACCCATTCTTCAACAGTGTCGATATGATCATAATTTGTTTCTCTATCGACCCATTGCATATTTAGCGTTTCTGAGTCACAGGGTTGAGGATTAAAGGATCCAGTTAGTGCCCCCTTGCCCTGAGTTCCGGCTAGCGAATAATGAAGATAAAATAGGCCATTATTATTAAATTCGGGATGAAATGCAAGTCCAAGCAATCCTCGCTCATCATAGCCCCCGCTGGAAGAACCTAAAGTTATGATTCTAGGACGAATATTTAAAAAGGTATGTATTATACCGTCTCCTATAAAAAATATTTCCCCAACCTGGGTTGCAATAAAAAGCCGCTCAATTGTATCACCAGGAAGTATGGTTGTTTTTATTACGGTGGGCAGATTTAATCGATTGACCATAGGACGTAAACTAACTCTTATCATGATCTTAACTCCTTTGTCCTTTATATTTAATAAAGAAATAGGATTATCTGTTAAATAGTCATACATAATATTACTATGATTAGAAACGTTCAATTAGTACAAAATCGGTTTATATCATGCCGATCAGGGTACAGTTCTGGTCGGTTTTTATATTATTAATTGGGTATATATAATTAATATCGCAAATGGAAACACTAACATTGGAGGTGTTTCATAATGATATCACGTAAATCAGTCATAACTTTTGGCATGGTAGCAATCCCGATTGCGATGTATACGGCTACACAGGACAATGACATACATTTCAATCAGCTTCACAAGGAAGACAATAGCAGAATTCGCTATAAGAAGACGTGTGCTCACTGCGGTAAAGAAGTCACAGCAAAAGACATTGTCAAGGGATTTGAGTATGACAAAGGTAAGTATGTAGTAATCACAGACGATGAGATTGAAAAAATTAAAACGGAAAAGGAAAAATCAATTCAGATTCTGCATTTTGCACAATTGAACCAGATATCTCCAGTCTATTATAATAAAACATATCAGGCAGTTCCCGAGGTGGGTGGTGAAAAAGCCTTCGAGCTTTTACGTTTATCTTTAATGGAGGAACAGAAGATAGCTATAGGCAAAACAGTAATGGGAACGAAGGATACGCTGATGGCAATCATTCCGCGTGAGGACGGTATCCTTATTTCAACGATGTTTTATGCTGAAGATGTCAAAGAACTTAAAAAAACATATGCAAAGCCTGAAGTTTCAGAACAGGAATTAAATATGGCAAAGCTCCTGATAAATTCTATGGACACACCATTTGCCCCCGAGAAATACAAAGACGAATATCAGGTTAGGCTTCGTGAACTGATAGAATCGAAGATCTCTGGCAAAGAGATCGTAGCTGCAGAGCCTGACAGCGATATTAAAGTAATCGATCTTATGGAAGCTCTTAAAGCTAGCGTTGAGAATGTTAAAAAAGGGAAGGAAACAGCGTAATCTCTATGACTAGGACACTGGATGAGTACAATCAAAAAAGGAACTTTGATAAAACCATGGAACCGGAAGGGGAAATGGTATCGCCCGGGGAATGTCTCCGGTTCGTCATCCAGCACCATATTGCCCGCAATGATCACTACGATTTGCGTCTCGAATGGCATGGTGCTCTTTTGAGCTGGGCAGTCCCAAAGGGTCCTTCATATAATACCAAAGACAGAAGACTAGCCGTACAGGTGGAAGATCATCCGCTTGAATATAGGAACTTTGAGGGTACAATACCCAAGGGTGAGTATGGCGGAGGGGTGGTTATGCTTTGGGATGAAGGCTTCTGGGAGCCAAATAATGATGTTGATGAAGGACTAAATGAGGGTGTTCTTAAATTCACTCTAAAAGGAAGAAGACTAAAAGGTAAATGGGCTTTAATACGGTTAAAACCGAAAGCAGGCGATACGAGGGACAATTGGCTATTGCTCAAAGAAAGGGACGAAT
The DNA here is from genome assembly GCA_012838265.1 of Clostridiales bacterium. GTDB lineage: Bacteria > Bacillota > Clostridia > Peptostreptococcales > Anaerovoracaceae > Anoxybacterium. Next base: position 6,973 of record DUPP01000089.1, on the reverse strand, counting down.
ACACTAAAACTATCGATGGAATTTCAGATTTTACAACGAGTATTAGAACTGGTCGCACGATGGAAGAAATAGAACGAGGGGAAGATGAGAAAATAATTAAAAATCCCTTCAACCAGACTGACGTTCAGCTTGCCAAACTTGTTAATACAGTTCCTGCTAAAGATGGTTGGCTCTACGAGTTAAAATACGATGGTTATAGAATCATAGCATTTCTCGAAGGCAACAATGTCCGGCTTCAAACTCGCAATGGAAATGATTATACGAAGCAGTTTCAAGAGGTGGCATCCTCGCTAGTTGATTGGGCAGCCGGAAGGGCAATGGTTCTAGACGGAGAAATGACAGTAGTGGACTCTTCGGGGAAAAGTGATTTTCAAGCACTGCAGAGCTATTTGAAAAACCAAGGCAATAAAAGACTTACGTATATAGTCTTTGATTTACTGGCGCTAGATGGTGAAGATCTGCGAGGTCAACGTCTTTTTGACAGGAAGCAAACATTGGAGGCATTAATGAAGAATGCTCCCAAAAACCTTTATTATAGCAGGCACATTAAAGGAAACGGAAAGGAGAGCTTCGCTGCGGCATGTGAGGCGGGAATGGAAGGAATAATCGGCAAAAAAGCAGATTCTGTTTACAGTGGGACAAGAAACGGCGATTGGATTAAGCTTAAATGCGGCAAAAGACAGGAATTCATCGTTGGAGGATATACGCTGTCCGATAAAAAAATAAGAGGTGTAAGCTCACTATTACTTGGTATTTACGAAGGTGAAAAATTAGTTTATGTTGGACGCGCAGGCACCGGCTTTAGCCAAGCTGATATGAATATGTTAGAGGAAAAATTTAGCAAATTAATAAGGACATCATCACCATTTTCACATCAGCCAAAGACAAGGGCAAATGAAAAGATTACCTGGCTGGAACCAAAACTGGTTGTTGAAATCAAATTTGCTGAATGGACTAAAGATAATTTGTTAAGACATGCAAGTTATAAAGGTATTAGAACAGATAAAGACCCAAAAGATATAAAATTTGAAAAAGTGGATGAGGAAACACAGAAGGAGGAAACCCAGTATCCTCAGGTTCAAGAAGCTGAGAACCCTGAAATCACAAAGAAACAAGAAGAAATAGTGATTGAGGGGGTAAAAATTAGCAGCCCGAACAAGCTGATATATGATACCCCCCAAATCACTAAGGAGGATGTAGTTCGATATTACGCAAGCGTTTCAGAGCGAATGCTGCCCTTTGTTAATAACAGGATTCTAAGCGTTGTGCGCTGTCCCAAAGGGGTATCTGAGGCATGCTTTTTTAAAAAGCACCCTGGTCCAGACCAGAAGGGAATTGCTACGATACCAATTTCCAGCAGTAATGGGGAAACGGAAATTTACTTTTATGTAGAGAATAAATCCGGGATTATATCCGAGGTGCAGATGGGCACATTGGAATTCCATACTTGGGGAAGCAGTGTCAATCAACTTGAAAAGCCAGATATAATGGTATTCGATCTAGACCCGGATGAAGGGATAGAGCTGAGTAGGGTGCGGCAAGGTGTAAGGGATGTTAGAAGTATTCTTTCGGAACTTTCACTAAACTCATATCTTAAGACTAGTGGAGGAAAGGGGTATCATGTTGTAGTTCCGTTAATGCCTTCAGTTTCATGGGATGTTTTTTATGATTTCGCAAGGCGTGTTGCGGAGGTCATGGAGAATAAATGGCCTGATCGCTATACAAGCAATGTTAGAAAAGCTAAACGTAAAGGCAAAGTATTTATAGATTGGATTCGAAACGGCAGAGGAGCTACAAGCATTGCACCGTATTCTTTAAGAGCTAGAAAAGGTGCAAAAGTATCCATGCCAATAGAGTGGAATGAGCTTGATACAGTTGCCCCTGACGGGGTAACAATGGCGGATGCACTTATGAGAATTAATAAAAATAACCCTTGGAAAGACTTTTTTCAGAACAAACAAATGCTTAAACATAACAACTGAGACATAGAGATGCTTGTAACTGGAATAGAATTGTAGTATACTCAGGATAAAGTATACGGCAATTATTCAAGCTTTTATGAAATTCGAACCGAAAACAGAAATGTGGACATGAAGCTTATGCAAAATAGAGATGACACAGATTTATCTGATTTAGGAGGGATTTATTAATGGAAATGAGAAGAAAAGACCTGGCGGTTACTGATCCTGCACGCATTGATGAAATAATTCAAGGTTGTGATTGCTGGCGGCTAGCCTTTGCGGATGGAACTCATCCGTATATTATTCCGTTGAACTTTGGTTATGAGAGAAAGGAAGGGAAACAGTACTTCTATTTTCATGGAGCTGCGGTTGGGCGTAAAGTGGACCTAAGCCGTCGTTTGGGATATGCAGGATTTGAATTGGATAGGTACAGAACTGTGAACCCAAGTGATACAGCCTGTGATTTTTCTATGCGCTATCAAAGTGTAGTCGGTGAGGGGGAAATCACAGAATTGATTGATGAAAAGGAAAAAACAGAGGGTCTTCAGGTAATCATGAAGCAAATTACCGGAAGAGCTGATTGGGAATTCAAGGAGAGCGTGCTTGCAAAGACGTGCGTTTTTCGATTAGAGGTAAAAGAAATTAGTGCGAGAGAGCATAGTTAAGTTACATAATAAGTTGCATTATTTAAACAACTTTATCACAGCAGGTATAACCGCAAGACATCCTACGATAAATTGTAGAGTGTCTTGTTTCTTTTTTAAGGTATTCTGTAAAGGAATTGAATTGTAGAAACTTATCTACCATTAAACGGAAGACAAGGCATTCTGAAATTGAATTGTGTGAAGTTATTCAAGCCTGGGTATAATGAATAATGAATATAGAATTTATTAGAATTAATACTGTGAAAGAGGGAGAAAAAATGACACAAACATTTAACGATACAAAGAAAAAACTTTTTCCTACATTGGAGCAATACGTACCAATTGTAACTAGAGTTCACGGCGGCAGTCACCCTGAATTCCACGAAGTACGTAAAATATTTGATATGATAGCTGAAAAAATTAAAGAAACTGCTCCTGAAAAACCCGAATTAAACGAAGAGTTTGCCAGATTGCGAGAGATTACGAATAATTACACAGTTCCAGGAGATGTGTGCGAGAGCTATGAGGCTGTGTATAATATGTTAGCTGAAATGGATGAAGCCTATAAAGCATAAGTATAAAATTTCTGCATATGCGTACAACATATCGGGGTAAGAGGATATTTCCAGAAAGTAACTCAATCAAAATTATTTTCTGGAAATATTTATTAAATCTAATAGCTGGGATAAAAAACTTAAACTAATACGAGGCTGAAAATATCATTTCAATAAGGAGTTGAGTAAAGTGCAGAGATTTATATTAAATAAGAGAAATCAAATAGCTTTTATAGGTGGAGTTTTAATAATAATTGCGTTTATCAGTAAATTAGGTTTTAAAAATATCGAAATATTTACTTGGTCATTGATTATAGCTTCAATTATGGGGATTGCTCCTATTGCAATCCAGGCGTTTCAAGCATTAAGTGTTAAAGTTGTTAGTATAGATGTTTTAGTAACTATCGCAGTCACTGGAGCATTATTGATAAAAAACTATGAAGAGTCAGCTATTGTAACATTTTTATTCTTATTTGGAGCTTACCTTGAACAGCGAACATTGAATCAAACACGCTCTGCAATTAAAGAATTAACTGAAATGGTGCCGGAAAGTGCTTTGAAGCAAATGGAAAATGGTGAATTTGAAGAAGTAGAAGTAGATGAGGTTGATGTAGGTGATATTCTGCTTGTAAAAACCGGTGCGAAAATACCTGTTGATGGTACTGTATTAACAGGAGAAGGTTACATTAATGAAGCGAGCATTACAGGCGAATCTGTCCCTGTAGGCAAAGAGAAAGATTCTAAGGTATATGCAGGAACTATCTTAGATAATGGAACCCTTCAAATTATTGCCGATCGTGTTGGTGAAGATACTACATTTGGCAAAATTATTGAATTGGTTGAAGAAGCGCAGGATTCAAAATCAGAAGCTGAGCGTTTCATTGATAGATTCTCTAAATACTATACGCCAGCTGTTTTGGTTCTCGGTTTTATTGTATGGCTAATTAGCCGAGATATAGAGCTTGCAATTACAATCTTGGTTTTAGGATGCCCGGGGGCACTGGTTATCGGTGTACCTGTTTCAAACGTCGCGGGCATTGGTAACGGAGCACGAAATGGGGTTCTATTAAAAGGTAGCGAGATCATTCACGATTTCAGTAAGGTTGACACAATAGTATTTGACAAAACGGGTACATTAACAATAGGTAACCCTAAAGTTGCTGATATAATAGTTTATGCAAAAAATTTTAATGAAGTATCGAGCTACCTTGCAAGTGTTGAAAGTGAATCAGATCATCCATTGGCCAAGGCTGTTGTGGAATATATTGGAGACACAAAATTATACCTAGTTGAGAATACGGATGTCGTAAAGGGCGGCGGCATTGTAGCTTATGTAGACGGTCATAGAGTAGCGGTTGGAAATCTTTCTCTGATTGAACAGGAAAACGTTCCTATTAATGAAAAAGTGCGTGAGGATATTGCCAGGTTTGAGCAAGATGGAAACTCACTAGTTCTGACATCCGTTGATGGTGAACTAATGGTGATGATGGGTATTCGTGACCAAATTCGTCCGGGGGTAAAGGAAGATCTTCAAAAGCTCAAGAAACTAGGTGTAAAAAATTTAGTAGTTCTTTCAGGAGATAATCAGGGTACGGTTGATTTGGTAGCCCGCGAGCTTGGTCTTACCGAAGCTCATGGAAACATGTTGCCAGAAGATAAGGCAGCTCATATTAAAGAATTGCAAGACAAAGGTAAAATTGTCGCATTCGTCGGGGATGGAGTGAATGATAGCCCCTCACTTGCCTTGGCGCATATTGGAATTGCTATGGGAAGCGGTACTGATGTTGCTATTGAAACTTCAGATATTGTTTTAATGAATTCTGACTTTAGCCGTTTGCCACATGCTTTAGGCTTAACAAAGTCAACCGCCAATAACATGCGGCAAAATATTGTTATCGCAGTAGGAGTCGTTGTAGTATTGCTTGCCAGTGTATTCTTAAGCGAATGGATGAATATGTCAATTGGCATGTTAGTACACGAATTAAGCATCTTAGTTGTAATTTTAAACGGTATGAGGCTTCTTCGATACAGATTAAGAAAATAATAACCATACAACTAAAACATAAACATATAAAAAATATAAGAGAAAAGGAGAGTTAAAAATGCAAAAAGCTATTATTCAATTGGAGACATTAACCTGTCCATCATGTATGCAAAAAATAAATAACGCTGTAAAGTCCTTGGATGGTGTAGAAAAAGACAGCGTAAACGTACTGTTTAATTCAAGCAAGGTAAAGTTAAACTTTGATGAAGATAAGATTTCAATTAAGAACATTGAAAATGCGATTGATAAGTTAGGATATGAAATTAAAAAAACCCAAGTTAAGGATAAATAAGAATATAAAATTGGCAAAAATTACAGGGATATTTATGCATTCCTCTAAATATACCTTACTAAAATTTACTTGCATTAAACATAGTTTGCATATATACTAGTAAGTAAATTTTGGTATCATTTATATGTGAAAGGGGAAGCTGTTTATGACTTGGGTAGACGAATATAAAAAGAAACTCGTTACTGCTGACGAAGCAGCAAAAGTAGTTAAATCGGGTGATTGGGTAGAGTATGCTTTTGGCTTAGCTTGTTCCGATGCCTTTGATAAAGCTCTTGCCAAACGTAAAGATGAATTAAGTGATGTCAAAATACGCTGCGATATAGGAGCGTATCCACATCATACCCTTGAAGCTAGCAATGAAGTTTTCACCTGGAACAGCTGGCATGTTTCTGGACATGATAAGGCTTGGATTAACAAGGGACTATATTACATTCCTATGAAGTTCCATGAATTACCTTTTATGACCAAAGAAAATTGTGTGCCAGACGATGTTTTTGTTGCTCAGGTTAGTCCTATGGATAAACATGGGTATTTCAGTTGGGGAGCTGGTGCACCAAGCTCAATGGCTGCATTTGAAACTGCCAAGTATAAAATATTGGAAGTTAACCCTAAGATGCCTCGTGTATTAGGCGGCGGGCAAGAATGCGTCCATATTACTCAGGTTGATTACGTAATAGAAGTGGACAATGATATCCCAACAATCCCAGATAATCCTCCATCAGAGATTGATGTTCAGATGGCTGGACACATAATAGGCAAATTAAGAGATGGTTGCTGTATTCAGTTAGGTATCGGTGGCGTGCCCAATGCCGTAGGTGCCATGATAGCAGCTTCTGACCTGAAGGACTTGGGTGTTCATACCGAAATGTATGTTGATGCATATGTTAAAATGGCTGAAGCCGGAAAAATTACCGGTAAATATAAGAACCTGGATAAATATAAGCAAGTATTCTCGTTTGCTATGGGTTCACAAAAACTGTATGAATATATAGATGACAACCCAGGATGTGTTGCATATAATGTTGATTATACCAATGACCCCAAAATAATTGCTCAGATTGATAACTTTGTTTCAATAAATGCATGTGTAGAAGTAGACCTGTTTGGTCAGGTGGCTTCAGAGAGTGCAGGAACTCGCCATATTAGTGGAACTGGCGGACAGCTTGATTTCGTAGAGGGTGCGTTCAAGTCAAAAGGTGGACAAAGCTTTATTTGTACAGCATCTTGCAAAGAAATTAAAGGCGAAAGGATTTCTGCAATAAAACCGATTTTAACTCCTGGCGCCATAGTAACCACTCCTAGAACAGCTGCACATATGATAGTAACTGAGCAAGGAATTGCAAACTTGAAAGGTAAGAGTACATGGGAACGTGCTGAAGCTTTAGTTAATATTGCGCATCCTGATTTCAGAGATGAATTAATTAAAGAAGCCGAAGCCATGCACATTTGGAGAAAAAGCAATAAGAGGTAAATATTTT
>DUPP01000088.1 GCA_012838265.1 Clostridiales bacterium | reverse complement strand
ATGGTTTGTGATACAAATAAAATATTAGATACATTAATAAGTAATATCTCACAAATAAGTGAAGTGCAATCAATAGGAATCAGCAGAAGCAAGACACCTCTTCCCAAAGCAGGGGATATAATCATGCAGAAATTGATACAATTTAATTATCCTAAAAAGTGCTATGTTTAGGGGTGTGCAAACTCAAAAAGGGGTGTGCAAATGTTGGAAACCGGGAAGAGCCGGTTATTTTTATTTTTAGAATTAATTTATAGCTTAAAAATATTATCAATTATTAAAAATAAAGCTTGCCTTGCCCCGGGGGCAATGTTATAGAATGAAAGTGAAGGGAGTTGGTGCTTTGAAATATACTGTTAATTGGGTGGAGAAAAACATGGGCGTTACCAGAAAAACATTACGCATTTACGAAGAGAAAGGTTTAATGGATAAATCAGCTATACAAAACCCTGATAATAAATATCGTGAGTACAGCGATGAAGACATCGAGAGAATTTGGTGTTACCGATTGCTACAGGGTGTTGGATACTCATTAAATGAAATTGTTGAGATGACACAGAATGTGAATTATGATTTTCAAGCCTCTCTCAGTGAAAAGATAAAAGATTTGGAAAGAAAAAGATTTGAAATTGAGCAGTATATTGGTTTTGCAAAATCATTAAAACTGACAGGGACTTTCCCATTACCGAAGAAAATGGGCAGTATAAGGTTTGAAGAATTCATGAAATATGCCCGAGAGAATATGAATGTAGATGCAGATCCACAAATGTCAATGCTTCATAGCTTGGTTGAAACTACCCTTAATAAAACTGATTCAGATTTGACTGAGGCAGATCTTGAACAAATAGAAACTTTTATCTCAAATGCTGATGCTGATTTGACTGATGGCTTTATAATCGGTGAATATTACACTCAACTTGCGGAACGAAAAAAATTAGATGTCTCCAATACAGGGGTTCAAGCTCTTGTAAATTCAATATATATGTATTATTGCGAGAATTTATTTACAGAGGAATCCATTGAGCGTATGACACCGCAGAAATTTGCACGATATATAGTACAAATATTTACTTCAGGTGATATTTCAATATTATATGAAAGGATTTATGGAAAAGACGGCTGTAAATTTATTGCCGAAGCACTTGCGTGCTTTGGTGGGTATTCAAGCGTTAATGAAATAGATAAACCATCAAAATATTAAAGAAAGAGGGAGAAGAGTCCTATGGAAGAGAAAAAAACTTTGTACACATGGGTTAGAAAGCACAAAACAAAACTAATTATTTTAGGCGTTACCTCAATTGGTACAATTCTGGTTATTAAAAATTGGGATTCCATCAAGGGTGTATTTAAATCATCTAATCCTATTTCTACTTCGATTGTGAAAATTGATCCTGTAGTAGAGAAAATGGTTGCACCGGTGATTTCTTACGAGATTATAAATAATCTTATTGGGAATAAGTTGACGGCTACGGAGTTGGGGAGCAAGGCGTTGTGTTCTTCACAGGCTATTAATAAGAGAATTGTTGCAGCGGGATTGGCTACGAAATCACCCTATGGAGAGTATTTACTTACAGAAGCTGGACGCATACTTGGGAAATACACATGTAAGACAACTAAGGCTGGGTATTCCTTCTCAAATATTGAGTGGGATGAGAAAATCTTGGAGATTATTTTCAACGCTGAGGAACTACTAGAAATAGCAAACAAGCAGAAAACTGTTCAAGAAACTTTGAGTAGATTTGTAGCATAAGGGTATCAAAGATTATGATGCTACCGAAGCATCTATAGAAAATAAGACAACACAAGGATATGCTGTCGAAACAGAAATTAATGGAAAGGAGGGGAATTAGTATGGGATTATTTGATATTTTTAAAGGGAAGAGCTGGGAAGAAGAAAACACCTTCACTGGCGAAACACCACCTTGTCCCGAATGTGGAGAGCCGTTAAGGAAAAAGTATGTTTTTAGTGATATGTGTTGCGAAAATATGAGCTGCCCGAATTTTTATGGTTTAAAAGATGACGATTCTGACGAGAGTGAATCCCTTAGCGTTTATGATGCCGCACAAATTTGGGCTTCAAACGGAAAAGATGAAGATTACACTT
>DUPP01000087.1 GCA_012838265.1 Clostridiales bacterium | reverse complement strand
TCTTATATTTTCTTATTACCTATAATTGTATTATTATTTTTTAGTGGCAGGCATTATGTTCATTATGTAAGCTCAAGTATATTCGACTATACTTTAAATCCCAATGTAATAGCGTATTTAATATTATTAAGTTCCTTTGTTGCTTTTCATTTGATAAAGAACAAGCGTACCGTAATAAAATCCTTTATCATTTTTCTCGTTGTCTTATATTTGTTAATTGGTACAGGAGCGAGAACATCTTTAATTGCATTTTTACTGTTTGTGCTTTTAAATTTATTCAACAAAAGAAAACATCTTCGTAAAATTAGACTTACAAAGTATAAATCGAGGATAGCCTTTTTAATTATAGCTTCTTTTTGTGTAATTTACATATATGCGTACGTTCTTCCCCATTATGTCCCAAATGGAAGATTGATAATACTAAATAAAAATGTATTTTCGGGAAGGCAAATTGTCTGGCAAGAGATATTTTCTTTAATGAGACACAGCTGGTTATTTGGAGCTGGAGCTGATTACGCGTTTATGGACAATCAATTATACAGTGCTCATAATTTTTTTCTTGGCTATGCGACGATGTTTGGTTTACCCGTAATGCTTGGAATGGTACTTTTTGTATATAAGATTTTGAAAGATTGCTTTTTGAAAAATAATAATATGAATACAAAGTATTTATTTTCTATATGGGTAGCTTTGTTAGTGGTTTCAATGTTTGAAACAGTTTTATCATACAGTCCAATAATAATTTTTTCAACATGCGTTTTTATTTTTAACTTAGACTCTGGTCTTGGAAGAGAGGGGGGAACAAATTGATACCTAGAATAATTCATTACTGTTGGTTTGGAAGGGGAGAGTTACCGGCTCTCGCTCAAAAGTGTATATCTAGTTGGAAAAAATATATGCCAGATTGTGAGATTAAGGAATGGAATGAAGACAACTTTGATGTCAATATGATCCAATACACTAAAGATGCTTATGAAAATAAAAAATATGCCTTTGTTTCTGATTATGCAAGATTTTGTATTTTGCAAGAACATGGCGGGATTTATATGGATGTTGATGTTGAGTTAATTAAGCCCCTTGACGATTTATTAGATGATAACGAGGTGATACTCGGTTTTGAAAGAATAGGAAAAGTAAACCCCGGTTTAATTTGTGCTTCAGAGCCTAATACGGAGTTTTTAAATGACATGGTGGAAATATACAAGGATCTTAAGTTTTTAAATGATAATGGAAGTTTAAATCTTACAACTATAGTTGAATACACATCAGATTATTTGAGATCAAAGGGTTTGGAAAATAGAAATGAAAAACAGCTGGTGTCTGGCGTGACTATTTATCCAATTGATTATTTCTGCCCTATAGATATGACAACTAATGAACTAATCATAACCGACAACACATATTCAATTCATCACTATGCAGCTTCTTGGTTAAGTCCTTGGGGGAATTTTAAAAAAGTAGTCAGAGGATTAGTAGGAGCAAAATTCTATAATAGGTTGCACAAAATCAAAAAGACAATAAAAAAGTAAAGTTTAAATAGTAATTTGAAACGAGAAGGTTGAATATGGGAAAATACAAATATTTAATTAAGAATATGGGTTTACTTACAATAAGCAATTTTGGTAGTAAGATACTAACATTTTTATTAGTTCCACTATACACGAGTGTATTATCAACTGCTGAATACGGCTCTTATGATATCGTGATAACAACTATAAACTTGTTGTTACCTATTTTAACTGTAAATATCAGTGAATCTGTAATGCGTTTTTCTTTGGAGAAAGGTAATGATCCTAAGGAAACATTTTCGATAGGTTTAAAAGTGATTGTGAGAGCTTGGATAATTCTAACACTGGCAATAGCTATTAATAATACTTTCAATATAATAGCTATTATCAAAACATATTCCTTGTACATGCTATTATTATTTCTTGCCACCTCTCTATATCAATTATGTTCTCAGTTTGCTCGTGGCACAGATAAAATTGTGGATTTATCCATTGCAGGGGTAATCAATTCTTTTACAATGGTATTGCTTAATGTATTATTCCTACTTTATTTTAAGCTAGGAATTATAGGATTTTTTATGGCAAATATATTGTCCTATTTTATTGCAATTATTTTTTATATCTTTAAATTAAAAATTTACAAACAAATTGTTAGTACGAAAACATCAAATAATATATCGAAAAGTATGACAGGATATAGTAGGCCATTAATACTTAATTCGATTAGCTGGTGGATAAATAGCGCATCTGATAGATATATAGTAACATGGTTATGCGGGGTGGCGGTTAATGGCGTATATTCAATTGCCTACAAGATTCCATCTATAGTGGAAGTCTTTCAGTCTATATTTCTTCAAGCCTGGCAAATATCTGCAGTTACGTCTTTTAAGGATAAGGACAATGAAGTTTTCTTTTCTCGGATATACAACACCTATAATCTCTTAATGGTTTTATTGTGTTCGGCAGTTATTATCATGGTAAAATTTATTGCGGGAATTATGTTTGCATATAAATTCTATGAGGCTTGGGTATTTGTCCCGATTTTACTTTTAGCTAATGTTTTTGGAGCAATGTCTGGTTTAATTGGTGGAGTTTTTTCAGCAGTTAAGGACACCAAAATTTATAGCTATTCTACAACGATTGGAGCAATTGTTAATATTGTTTTAAATATTATATTAATTAAATTCGTTGGAGTAATAGGTGCGGCTATAGCCACAGCAATATCATATTTTGTAGTATGGGTTATCAGGATGGTCAATGCGAAAAAGTATATAACATTAAAGATAAACATTAAAAGAGATTTGGTTGTATATTTTATTTTAGTTTTGCAAGCAGTACTTATGATTAATATT
>DUPP01000086.1 GCA_012838265.1 Clostridiales bacterium | reverse complement strand
GTTTATTGCAACTCCCAGGAATAATCCGAGGAGTCCTCCTATAACAACAAGGAGGTCCTTGCTTTTGCGTACGTTAACCAGGCGCATAAGTATCAGGACAAATACCGATGCAATAATCAGCGGAATAACAGGAGACAGCAGCATTATGAACACACTTTTAAACCAGTATGCTATATCCGGCCTTGTACCCACACCGTAAATAATGATAGCGGGAATCAACATGGGAAGCAGTATCAGGTATTCATTTATCATTATGACGATAAATTTGCAGCCCAGGATATGGTAAGGCTTTAATGGCAATGGAACCAGGATATTGACATCGTTGGAGAAGTAGAAGGCGGATATAATGTAAAATATCCCAAACACAAATATCATTAATTGGCTTGCAAGCAGGGCTATGGTAATGACGATTTCAGGGCTGTTGATAGCTGCACCTACCGTGTAAGTGCTGTAAAGAATCATGGTATAGAAAGCTATTACAGACCCGCCGCCAAGGATTATGGACAGGAAGATCAGTATAGGTTCCCAGAGGCGGTTTTTTTCCTTTGTAAAGCGATAACGAAGGGCTGAAATCCCAAAGTTGACATTTAGGCTGGTTTTGAGTAAGTAGATAAACTGCTTCATTGTTCTGTCAGCTCCAAGAAAATATTTTCCAAGGTTCCGGCATGTTCTCCGTGGCGCAGTTCTTCAAGGGTTCCTATGGCTATGAGTTTGCCTTTGTGAATTATACCGATTCGATCGCACAATCGTTCAGCAACCTCAAGGATGTGGGTTGAGAAGAAAACCGTATTTCCTCTGTTGCAGTGTTCCCGCATAAGCTCCTTGAGCAAGTGGGATGACCTGGGATCCAGTCCAACCATGGGTTCATCCATAATCCAAAGGGCAGGGTTATGAATCAGCGCACCGGTAAGCAGTATTTTTTGTTTCATCCCGTGTGAATAGCTTTTAATCAAATCGTTTGCAGCATCAACCAGTTCAAACATATCCAGAAAATGATTTATCCTTTGCATTTTTATATCCGGAGGTACCTGATATACGTTTGCCATGAAATCAAGATATTCCAAGCCTGTCAACCGGTCGTATATCACCGGAGAATCGGGCACGTATCCGATACTCCTTTTTGCATCAATGGGATCCTTTTGATTGTCAAAACCGTTTATGATTATAATGCCTTCATCCGGATTTAAGAGTCCTACCATCATCTTTATTGTGGTGGTTTTTCCGGCACCATTCGGACCTAAAAAGCCGAATATCTCTCCAGGCCTAACATGAAGATTGAGATTATCTACAGCTTTAACCGCACCTCTGCTGTAGCTCTTGGACAGGTTGCTTATTTTAATCACCGTTTAAGCCTCCCTTTTAAATCTATAAACATTATATCAGCTGCTTATTGTGTTTACAATTGGAAAAAACATATTGTAAAAATTGATGTTTAGCAACAATTCCGGTCATTTGTTTTTTGCCCTTTAGTGTGCTATAATTTGGACAAACCCAAAAAACTTGTATTATTAAATAAAACATGGAAGCGTTTTTGGGAAAATTGATGGATCAAGAAGGTGAGCTTGTGGCTGAATTATGGGGGAAGAAGGATGAGGAAAGATTCTTTTTAGAGTCATTAAAAAATTATGCTGCACCTGAACAGCTTTTCTATTCAACTGCAGAGGGAAAGTATTTGGCATATTGGCCTAAAGGTTATAAAGGGCCAAAGACGACTTTGCAGAGTAGAAATGCTCTGATCGGGAGCTTTACTGAAAAATGGGTCGCTAATTTGATAAAAAATATAGTTGATTCAAAAAATTATTTTGTTGTCCAAGGGGCTATTTGTAAAAAGATCGGGTTAACATCAGCTTCTTCAGCTGATGTTATTATTTCAAAATCTAAGGAACGACATCAAACGCCCGATAATATATTGTTGATTATCGAAGTTAAAATGTCAATTGTATGGAACTGGCAGTATATCAATAAAGATAAAGTTATTTGTATTGGAGATTATAGAACGCATCAGGGTAATCCAGGGTTGTTACGCTCGGATTCAATGTTAAAGGCTATTGGAAAAAGTATTAATATAAGAGTTTCAAGTATAGAATCTTCAAAAATCCCGATTCTAATAATCGGAAACACCCCAATAACAAAAAGTTACATGGAAAAGGTTGATAGATTGAAAGTATCTGGTATCATTCAAGGATTTTGGTCAATAAATCCGACACCATTGGATAATAGCGATAGTTTAAAGAAAACCGACAACTGTGGATTCTATAGATTTGATAATATTAAAGAGTTAAGTGATAATATTTGCAAAATACTTTCAGAAGAGAGAAATTTTTTCTCAAGTATGAAAAGTAATAGGGAGTTAGGACAAATAATTGAGATAGCAAACCGACAGAAAACATATGAAGAAAAAGCACAAATGTTTCTAAAGCTTGTAAGGGAGTGATTTTAAGCCTATGAGTGATGCTAATATTAAACGGTTTTCTACAAAGACAAGTGCATTTGGTACTCCTGGTAGAATCAACCACGATTCTTCAGAATTTTATAACAGCAAGCTTTACCAAGATATAAAAATTTCTAGGAATGTAAAATTTATAGAAAATTCCATACCAAAAGAAGCATTAAACAAAATATATTGTAAATCAAGTGAGTCAATGGATGAGATTCCGGATTATAGTGTACATCTAATGGTGACTTCACCTCCATATAATGTAAAGAAGGAATATGATGAAGATTTGACATTGGATGAATACAGGGAACTGCTAAGAAAGGTATTTAAAGAAACATACAAAAAGCTAGTAACGGGTGGCAGGGCATGTATAAATGTTGCCAATTTGGGCAGAAAACCATATATTCCTCTGCATAAATATATTATTGAGGATATGCTGGATATAGGATTTTATATGCGAGGCGAAATCATATGGAATAAGGCTTCGAGTGCAAGTCCTTCTACTGCGTGGGGAAGTTGGATGTCCGCTGCCAATCCCGTTTTAAGAGATATTCATGAATATATATTGGTATTTTCAAAAGAATCCTTTTCACGTAAAAGAAATAGAGAAAAAGCAAGCACAATAACTAAGAAAGAATTTTTGGAATTCACAAAAAGTGTATGGACTTTTCCGGCAGTATCAGCAAAGGGCATAGGTCATCCTGCTCCTTTTCCTGAAGAATTGCCTTATAGATTAATTCAGCTGTATACGTTCAAATCAGAAGTTGTATTAGATCCATTTTGCGGTAGCGGTACTACTTGTTTAGCTGCACTAAAGAGTGGAAGATATTATATTGGTTATGATATTGAACCCAAATATGTTGATTTAGCTGAAAAAAGGATAAAATCTTGTACACAGCAAATGGTTTTTTTTGATGATTAGTATTAAGTTTTATCAAACATTCCTTTTTCTGGTTTATTAATAATTTGTAATGCAAATCATTTTATGATAGGTCGATGTAATACTGTATTATACACGGGAGGATGTTGATTGGTGGAACTGGTATTTTGTGGAGGAGCAGGGGAAGTGGGAGCCAGCTGCTACCTGCTGAGCGTTGACGGAAAAAATGTGCTTTTTGATTCGGGGATTCGGATGGATTCCACACAGGATAAGCTTCCCGATTTCCGTATTATCCAGGAAAAAGGTGGATTAGATGCCATATTTATCAGTCATGCTCACTTGGATCATACCGGTGCTC
>DUPP01000085.1 GCA_012838265.1 Clostridiales bacterium | reverse complement strand
TTCACTGCTCACGAGCAAACTCGCTTGTCATTTTCTCATTTTTTATATCTTTTTTTATATTTTTTAAGGTAATAAAACCCGCGAGCAAACTTTGTCACTACAAGGGAAGAAACAGCGAGAAGCCTTGAAACAACTACATTTCAACACGAGCAAACTTTGTAACTACGTGAGCAAACTTATTTGTAACTGGACATTTATTGTTTCTTTACACTCGAGTTTGTTCAAACTTACAAAGTTGTTTTCGAGTTTGCAAAACCGTCATTGGTTTATATACCTTTGGCGGTTTTTTTATGTGCAAAAACATAATGGTCCATGTTTACCTGATTAAACCATGCAATCTTCAAGTAAACCTAAGTAGAAATCGACATTAACCAAGCCCTCTGTTCATAACAATAGTAAGGTCGATAGAAAATGCGATGATAAAAAATTTTTAAGGTTTACTTAAAGAGAGGGGGAAAACATGCTGCCTAATAAAATAAATCAAAATAAAGATCGTTATAATGTGATATCTAATGAGGTGGCGGAATCTTTAGCAGCGAAGGCCTGGGAAGAACAAATGAAGAACTTGTCCTACGGTCATAAGAATGTTAAGTGGAAAAAATACAATCCGGTTATAAAAAAACACATTCGGAGCGCGTACAGGAAGCTGAACGAAATCAGTCATAATATAACTGAAGTGCCTGAGGATATTATTGAACTTATGCCCTCAGTGCAATGGCTGTTAGACCATTTCCAATTGATGTATCGCGAAATTAAAAAGATTACAACAGGAAGTTATAGGATGCTACCTGTTTTGCAAAACGCAGAGGAACGTGGACTTCCGAGAATTTATGTAATTGCAAGAGAAATGGTAGCCTTGTCAGGAGGTCACCTGGATGAGGAAAACATTATTCTAATGATAAAGGCATATCAGGATAATCTGTATTTATCGGATAAGGAGCTTTGGACACTTCCAGAGATGATCAGTTTGTGCATAATAGAGCGGCTTTTGGAAATTTCAGACGACATTGTGTATCGAATGGATGCTAATAATCGAAAAAAAGTAATAGATGTTTTTAAGAAGGAAGAAAAAACTGAATCCATGTTGGAATCAAAAGTCCAAGCCCTTACCACTAGCCTGAAAGAGATTAGCCTAATGGATGAGGAAAAGTATTTTGAAGCTTTGTCTAAGCTAGAAGAACTCCTGTCAAAGGATCCTGCTGGTATATATTCAAAAATGGATGCTGATAGCAGAAGCTATTATCGTCAGACTGCCGAAAAGCTTGCTCTCAAGTACGGCATGGAGGATAGTGAAATTGGGGAAGTATGTTTGGGGCTAGCTGAAAAAGGTCGGGAGGATTTGAATAATTCAAATCATGTAGGAACTTATCTAGTAGGGAAAGGATTTTCAATCCTTAAAGCAAAAATTAAAAAACAGGAGTCATCCAAAACATTAAAATATACTAATAAAAAGGACAAATGCTATGCGATCACTGCAGCTTTGATTTTGATTACTATTTGTGGATTGTTTTTCTTATGGATAAATGATCTCCCGGCATTATCATATCAATCTATTGTCCTTTTCTTTGTAGCATTACCTATCATAGTTGGTATTACCTTAGAAATCACCAATAATATTTTTACACGTTTTGTGCCCGTAAAAAGAATGGCTTCTATGGATTATTCAAAAGGGATCCCGGATGAAGCAAGGACATTTGTCGTAATGCCGATTATTCTTTTTTCGAGGCAGCAGGGGCTAGAATATTTGGAACGGCTGCGCAGTCATTATCTTGCTAATCGCCAGCGTAATCTATTTTTTGCACTCCTTGCTGATTACTGTGATTCCTCTGAGCTGCATACACCCAATGATGAGATAATTTCTAAAACCCTTGAGAAGCATGTACGTGAACTGAATTCCCAGTATCCTGGCGCTCATCAACGATTCTCATTATTTTTCCGAAAACGAAAATGGAATGAGTCAGAGGGTTGCTACATGTGCTGGGAGCGGAAACGGGGAAAACTAGAAGAATTCAATGCCTATATTACTGGAACACCTAAAGAGAATACTAGCTTTTCTCTAATAAATTTCGATGAAAGCCTTATTGGTACATTTAAATATGTAATCACTTTAGATGCAGATTCTACATTGGTACAGAACAGCGCTGCTAAGCTTGTGGGAATGATACACCATCCTTTAAATAATGCAATTTTAGATGAATCAGGGAAAAAGATAAAGGAAGGATATGCAATAATTCAGCCTTCCGTCAGGAACCATATCTGCGACCGCAGTAGCAGCAGGTTTACAAAACTTGCAGGAGGGCAAGATGGTTTGGTTCACTACTCCGATATGATTTCGGATATTTACCATGATGTTTTTGGAGAAGGTTCGTATATAGGAAAAGGTATTTATAATATTGAAGTGTTTCATAAAATTCTTAACAATAAGTTTTCGGAAAACCGCGTGCTTAGTCACGATCTAATAGAAAGTTGTTATGTTAGAACTGCTTTTACTGGTGCTGCAAATATACTGGATGACTTTCCGGGCAGCGTAATTTCCTTTATAAAACGAGAACACCGTTGGATCAGAGGAGATTGGCAGTTGATACCATGGCTTGTAAAGGGAGATGGTCTCAGTCTAATCTCAAGGTGGAAAATATTAGATAATATGAGGAGAAGTCTTGTCCCTTTATGCAAAGTGCTGTTCATCATCTTGAATATAACATTTATGCCTGATGCATGGTATATCTGGCTGCCATTAGTATTTTTTTCTGATGCTTTTAGTATTATTATTTCTTTGTCACGGGTTATTGTCCATAAGCTTAGGCAGCCCAGTTTTGCTATTCTTCATAAAAAATTACATCGAGATATGGTGAGTATATTGTTGAGGTCTCTGCTTGATATAATAATACTGCCATACAGGGCATATACAGCGGCTGATGCTATTATAAGAACCATATATCGACTCACCATAAGTAAAAAGAATTTGTTAATGTGGAATTCCGCTGATACGGTAGAAAAGTCTGTGGCAAATACGATAAAAGGATATTTCCTCTATATGTGGAGCTCATCGATACCAGCCGCGGTTCTGTTTGCACTAATCCATGTCAAGCAAGTAGCGCTGCCTGCCGCCCTGATTTATGCAGCAGTCGCATTGTTTTGGGCTCTGTCATTCCTTCCAGCATACTGCATAAGTCGGCCAACAGTTGAAAGACCTATAAAAAATGATGATAAGGAAATGCTTCTTGAGACGGCAAGGGATACCTGGAGCTTTTTCAAAGAATTCTCCACTGAAGAAAATAATTGGCTATGCCCTGACAACTACCAAATAACTGATAAAAAGAAGGTTACTCATAAAACCTCACCAACAAATATTGGGTTACAATTTCTTTCTATTTTATCGGCAAGAGACTTTGGGTTTGAAACATTAAGCTCCACTCTGGATGCGACGGAAAAGCTGCTGCATACGGTAAACATTCTTCCTAAATGGAATGGTCATCCTTATAACTGGTATGATATAAATACCCTTAAAGTATTGGAACCCAAATATGTATCAACAGTGGATAGCGGTAACTTCTTTGGGCATTTAATTACCTTGAAGAATGGATTAATAGAACAGAAGAACTATCCTGTCTTACCTGAAAATATCCTGTCAGAGTTTAAGCAAAAGGTATCAGCAGATAAACACGTTAATATTGACATTAATAAGACTTATGTAACCTATGGGGAATTTTTGAAAGATATTATTGAATTAAATAAAGAGATAGAAGGAAAAAAACAGCATACCGCAGATGATCTTTGTGCTGTGGAACAGCTGCAGGATGCGGCGAAAGCAATCATCAGTGAAATAACGGAATTTGGACTTGAGGAAGAAAATATACCTACGTCTATTACCTTGAACGATATGGCACAATCAAATCAACGATATGCGGTGGAGCAAATGCAAAAGATAGACACTCTTTGCAGCATAATCGATAACATGCTAAATGCAGTTGATTTTCGACCCTTATTTTCAAAGAAGAGAATGCTCTTCCACATCGGCTACCATGTTCCCACTCAGACACTTGATTCAGGCTGTTATGACCTTTTGGCTTCAGAATCAATGCTTACCAGTTTTCTCGCCATTGCAAGAGGGGAGATTCCGGTAAAACATTGGTATAAGTTAGGTAGGCCTCTTACTAAGGTAGAAGGGATACCGACATTTGTATCCTGGAGTGGAACGATGTTCGAATACCTGATGCCTAATTTGGTTATGAAAGAATATGAAGGTTCTGTATTTTCGGAAATTGCTAAAGCGGCTGTACGGCAGCATATTAATTATGGGAATAAAAAGAATATCCCGTGGGGAGTTTCTGAATCACAATATTATTGTTTCGATCTGGATTCCAACTATCAATACAAAGCTTTCGGCATACCTGAGCTCCGTTTACAGCCGTTAAAAGGTGATCCTGCGGTGGCAGCACCGTACGCATCAATTCTTGCTTTAGATTTTGCAGCGGATGAAACCATTCAGAATCTAAAAAGGCTTAAACATATGGGAGCATACGGTCAATATGGTTACTATGAGGCAATCGACTTTAATGTACCTAATTCAGTTACTTTGAGAAATTACAGTATCGTAAGATCATTCATGGCTCATCATCAAGGCATGAACCTGGTGGCAATCGATAACTTCCTGAATAACGGAGTAATGCGAAGACGCTTTCATTCAGAGCCTATTATAAAAGCAAATGAAATACTATTAGAGGAAAAACTACATACCTTCTTAATTTCCATAGCAAAAGAATAAAGATAGACTATGATCCAACTTTACTTGACAGCGACATATATATTCCTGAACTCAATAACAAAAGTATAAGGTGGCACTGGGCAAATGCGAATTGACAATATTAAGAGATACTTTCTGTTTAATGGTTTTGAGTTTTATGGTAGTATATGTATAACTATTGCTTTATAGGGTATATATAATCATGCCTTTTGATATATGGCGTGGTTGTTACTTTGAATTAAAACAAGGGAAAGGCGGATGGGTAAATGGAATTTAAGCTTGTACACAATAACATCAATGTACTAGATCTGGAGAAATCACTAAAGTTTTATGAAGAAGCGCTTAATTTAAAGGAAGTAAGGAGAAAAACTGCACAAGATGGCTCCTTTATACTGGTATACATCGCCAATGAAAATTCCGAGCATCAGATTGAGTTGACCTGGCTGCGTGATCGAAAAGAACCATATGATCTTGGAGACAATGAGAACCATATCGCATTTACAGTCGATGATTATGATGCTGCATATGCCAAACATAAGGAAATGGGCTGTATCTGCTATGAGAATCCCACAATGGGCATTTACTTTATTTGCGATCCTGACGGATACTGGCTAGAAATAATCCCTGTGAGATAGTTGAAATATGAATAGATGAAATATCATTAGATAGTAGTTAAATCATCAGATTAATTAACCAATTACTATAACTGATATGTATAATAGATTTAATATGACCAAAATCTGATATGTATGATTTAAATGTTCTAATAGGTAATTTAATCTGATCCAATTAGTATAAGTAAAGTATAAAGCACAAGTATAAGCGGATATGTATTCATATATATGTCCGCTTTTCAATTTATAACTAAACTATGATTACTTCACACCATACTTGTCATTATCATTGTGTTCCGCTTTATAATATCAGAACCGAACCTAAGCCCAATGGTAACAATGCCTCCCGAAGGTGCTGACATTAGACCACACTACATGATTCCGAACCTATGACCATGGCTACAATGCCTTTTGTAAGTTGCTAAACTTGTAAGTTCCTGAGCAAGAACAATGCTCATAATAGCTAATTTCCTAAAAGGCATTGACAAAACAAATAAAATCTTTGATAATATTACTTGCAATAATGCATTTAAAATAAATGCATAGGATATAAAACAATATGGGCTTATGGCGCAGTTGGGAGCGCAACTGATACAACACAGCTCAATGAATTTTATATAATGCGGGGAATTGGCGCAGTTGGGAGCGCGTTTGACTGGCAGTCAAGAGGTCAGGGGTTCGAACCCCCTATTCTCCACCAAAATGAAGACACCTATCAATTGATAGGTGTCTCAGACTGTAGATAAAGTCGCAGAAGAAAACGGATTTTTTCTGCGGCTTTTCTTATTCAAATAACCTTAAAAATGTTGAAATTTAAACATGTACGGCATTTTTATGATATAATTAAATCATAGAATCGAAAAAGGACAATTATCATTAAGAATCATAATTAAAATGCTTTGTGAGATCACATAGCATGTTAATTTTAATTTTGATTTTCAACAGTTTATACGAATAATATCCAATAAAATAACCGCAAAATCATAAAAAATCGCAAGGATATTCACAAGGATATAAAATCTGTTATCTATGTGAAAACTAATGCGAGTTTTACGTAAAAATGGCGTCAAAGTGACACCTGCGATGAGACTTGAGATTGGAAGCAAACAGTATAAAAGCTTATCTGGTCAGTAATTGCAGTATTAATGTATTTCTTATAATGGTCCCAGTTTTTATTTAAGTATTTAAACGCTTCGTTAATATGAATATATAATTGTTTTGAACAATACAAAATCAGAGGAGGTGAGTTAGAAGTGCAATTGTTTATTAACTCGATACATGATTTCAAGTCATAATTGATGACTCCCAATTTGTGTAAAAGATAATACCGTTCTTTTGTTTCTTCAGTTATGTTGCAATAGGTTATTCGCATTGATTTCTCCTTTAAATTATAACTCTAGAGATTACATACAAACAATTCTATGGATTTTATTAACGCATGCCAATCAAATCCCGTTACAGCACTTGCTGCCTGAGTAACAGCAAGCTTCATACTCAATTCTGACATAAACTTCTTTATTCCTTCTAGGGCTTTTAATATTCTTGTTTTCTTTGGCGACCCTGAAGAAACCTGCTCGATGATTATTTCTAAATCATCGTTCAAATTTGCTTTATCTTCATCCGGTATGCCGATTAGTTGCACATTATTAATTGCTTGCCTTAGTAAGTCAAGTAAATCTTTGTTATTATTTACATTTGTAATATTTGTTGAAGTGACTGTCGCACCGGGCGCAATAAAGAACTTTAAAATGTCTAGCACATGGGCATTTAAAAATCATTTCTGCCGTATCTTTTTCACTTATTTCTGGAATGTTTACTTTTCTTAGCGGTTTGTATTCTATTTTTATAACGCTATTTGACCTATTAAAAGATTTTTTCATATTACCGAATGCTTTGTTTATATTTTCAATTAAATAGTTTGTTGCAAGTGCTTCAATTTTTTTAACAACATCTTTTGAATAAAAATAATCTTTTTGTTTTGTTAAGCCGCAATACGGGCAGAACAAATCGTCAAATGGATGGTTCTCGTCCTGAATCTCACCAGAACGAAGCTTAAACTCAGACCCGCAAAAGGGTCATTCGAATGTAATATATCCTTCGACATCCCCTTGTATTGAAAAACTAATTTGATTATCTTTCATGTAATCTCCTTTCATTGGTGCGAACTCCAATAAATGTAATCTATAATAATTATATCCTATAAAAAATAATTTGACGACATATAAATAAACTGAAGCTTTATCTCAAATTTCGTAATCAATTAATTTTTATTTAAAAGAGGAGACTCAGGCAAAAGGATACTCGCCAGACTATAAGTCTATCAAAAATGAAGTTGAGTCAAAATGGCCACAATGGAAAGTTTCCACATATAATACAAATTTCGCAACGTCTGCACATGCAGTAAAACTTCAAATTAAATAGTAAGTAAAATACTGTGATAGTGTTAATATCTTTCAATTGTATGTATAGTTTGAAATAAAAAATTACTGCATAACATGTAGCTGGTTTAATATGTTATGCAGTTTTTTTATGGGATGTGTTTCTAGCGCAGTTGGGAGCGCGCTTGACTGGCAGTCAAGAGGATCCGAACTCCTGAACAAGAGGGTATCAAGGCTGGATTCTCCTGATAGAGTATATCGTAAATTGACGATTAATGTTGAAATATAGGAGATATGCGGATCACCACTTTGAGCTCCTGGGGAAAACCTCCTGCTAACTGGGTATTGGGAGATGCAATCTTTCGATAAGAGTATATCGCAATTAGACGATTGAAGGCGAAATGAGGCGTATATACGGGATGCGAATTTATAAAGTCAGCACCACATTTATTATAAAAAGATTATAACCAGCTATATTGATATGTATTAAAGTAATTTTATTTGTATGATAAAGACATAAAGGGGAGGAGGCACAAGAAACTTCTAATAAAAAAATTTCAACGTGTCATTATCATAAGTCGCTCATAAATAACAGCTAAATTATTTGACAACGGCATAAATTTAGAATATAATAATTCAAGAAATAATTAGTGTATAAGAAATACACCTCAGCAGGTAGAAGCTTGCATTAGTTTTAAATGAACAATAATTCATAACCGGATTTAATTAAAGTTTAATATTGAGAACATAACATTGAAGTTATAATCAGACGCTAAGAAGGCTCTTTTTCAGCCTTCTTTTTTATCCTATGAAAAGCTATGAGAAGCAATTTTTCAATGGGTAAATTTATCAAGGGATAAAACAAGGATAAAAGAGAGAAAAAACAGATACAGGTAAAACCATAACAGGCAAAATCAATACAGATAAAATCAGTACAGATGAAATCAAATTGGAATAATAAAAAAAGAGCATAAAAGGAGTAAAGATGGATAAAAAATTATGGGACAAAGCAGTGACATTTCACGGACATGAGTGTCCGGGACTTGCAATTGGAGTTAGGGCATGCGAAGCTGTGATTGAAAAAATGGGTATTGGAGCCTCTGACGATGAAGAAATTGTATGTGTAACAGAAAACGACGCTTGTGGAGTGGATGCAGTTCAGGCATTATTAAGCTGCACCATCGGTAAAGGAAATTTAATTTACCGCGGTACTGGTAAGCAAGCATTTGCATTCTTTAATAGAAAAGATGGAAACAAATTACGCGTTTATCTAAAGGCACAAAATATAGATGAGATGGAACGCAAGCAATGGCAGGAATATCTCTTGAATGCTCCTATAGACGAAATCTTTTCATTTTCAGTGCCTGCATTTGACCTGCCTGAACGAGCTCGAAGATTTCAAACTGTAATATGTGAGCTATGCGGGGAAGGCGCATCGGAGCCTAAAATGCATCTGCAGGAAGGAAAAATTGTATGCAGCGATTGTGTTAACAGTTATAGCAGGGGCTGGTAAACATGGGAAAACTCACATTTCCACCAGACGTTCAAGGCAATGAATGTAAGACGTCATAACGGATCAACAACAACAATAGTAACAACAGCAACAACAGCTACAAGGAGGGTATAATATTGAAAAACACTAAACTTTTCGGGTTATTTCTCGTAATAGTGCTCGTGGTAGTGTTAGTAATAAGTGGCTGCACGTCGGAACCATCTATTGATTCAGAAGCAGAAAACTCCAAAACTCGAACCGTCGTCGATGTTTATGGCCGACAAGTTGAGATGCCAGAGAAAATAGAAACCATAGCAGCCATCGGAGGTGCAGCACGTATCTTGACGTATGCAGGCTGCAGTGAAAAGTTGATAGGAGTAACAGATATGGATAAGCAGAACATATCTGCAATGCCATATACTGTTGTGAATGCTGAGCATTTCGCCTCGATAGCATCAGTTGGGAGCGGAGGAAGTAGTGATACTACATATATCGAAGAGCTGGTAACACTCTCCCCAGACATTATTATTGGTCTGACCGATGAAGATACAATAAAAAATGTAGCAGATAAAACAGGAATACCAACCGTGGGAATTTATCCCGAAGGCATGTTTGATGAAAGTTTTTTTGCAGCGCTTGAACTGATAGGGGAAATAATGGGCACCGAAGATCACTGCGCTGAGGTGGTAAATAAAATAAAAGGATGGCAAAAAGACCTGCATGACCGTACAAAAAATATACCAGATGCGGATAAACCCACTGTTTATACTGGAGCTGTCAGCTTTAGGGGCGCTCATGGATTTGAAGGAACTTATGCTGACTATCCGCCATTTACAGCTATAAATGCAAAGAACGTTGTTGATGAAACAGGCAAGTCGGGGGCTTTAATCATAGATTTGGAACAGGTGACTGTCTGGGATCCCGAAATTATATTTTTGAATCCCGCTAATATGAACCTGATAAACGAAGATTACACTAAGAATAAATTATTTTATGAGAATTTGTCTGCTGTGCAGAATGGTGAGGTATATTCACAGATACCATATAACTACAATTGGACCAATATGGAAATAGCCGTAGCAGATGCTTATTATGCAGGCAAGATTATTTTCCCCGAACAGTTCTCCGATATTGATCCAATAAAAAAGGCAGATGAAATTTTTAATGTGATGCTCGGCCAGTCATTTTATGAAAAGCTGGCAGCAGACGGGTACCGGTTTGAAAAGATTACCATAGGAGAATAGCCGGGCATGGAAAATACGGAATCTTATAAAGGATATATACGACATAAGCGGACATTTATTTTGTTATTAATAGTTATAACCGGACTGGCTGCCTTATTTGCAATAAGTGCAGGTTCTGCAAACCTTTCCGTTAAGGAGGTTGTACTTACTTTATTCGGTCAAGGTAGTACTCAGTCACATATTATTGTGTTCAATCACAGAATGCCGCGAATTGTGACAGCAATTGTTGGGGGGATAGGGCTTGCGGCTGTTGGCTGTGTATTGCAAAGCATTTTACGAAATCCTTTGGCTTCTGCCTCTACACTAGGTATTTCTCAGGGAGCGGCTTTCGGAGCTTCTTTTGCAATCATAGTTCTTGGTGCCGGGGTGCAAAACCAAACAGCTGATGCCGTTACGATTTTAAACCCTTACATGATATCGTTCTGCGCTTTTATCAGTGCAATGATGTCAACGCTTGTAATAATGGGATTAGCCCATTTTAATAGGGTCACACCTGAATCTATGATACTGTCAGGTGTAGCACTTAGTACCCTGTTCTCTGGTGCAACAACCCTACTGCAATATTTTGCGGCTGATGTAAAGGTAGCTGCTGTTGTATTTTGGACATTTGGCGACCTTGGGCGCACGAGTTGGAGGGAAATTTTGGTCATGACCATTGTGGCAGTAGCTGCAATGACATATTTTGTGTATAATCGCTGGAATTATAATGCATTGCAAAATGGAGAAGAGGCAGCAAAGGGTCTGGGTGTAAGTGTCGAAAGATTGCGCATGATAGGTATGTTCATTTGCTCTCTTACTGCCGCGGTGATCGTTTCATTTGTGGGAATTATTAATTTTATCGGACTTATATCACCCCATCTAGTTCGTCGATTTATTGGTGGTGATTACCGTTATCTGCTCCCTGCCTCGGCGCTTATGGGCGCGGTGCTGCTGCTGCTCAGCGATACGGTCGCTCGCCTGGCAGTTTCGCCGATCATTTTGCCTGTTGGGGCAATTACATCATTTTTAGGAGCGCCTTTGTTCTTATATTTAATCTTTAAAGGAGTTGGAAGACGATGATTGCAGTTAAAAATCTTGATTTTGCATATAATGGCAGCCGCAGGATCCTAAGTAAGGTGGCTTTTGATGCGAAGGAGGGTCAATGCATTGCTATTTTAGGAAATAACGGGGCAGGCAAAAGTACATTAATAAAATGCCTAAACCATATTTTGACTCCCCAAAACGGGGCTGTCTATGTAAATGGCAAGGACCTTCGCAAGTATAAACGAAACGATATTGCTAAGCATATGGCATATGTGGCTCAACGCAACGCTGCCGATAGATTTACCGTATTTGATTCTGTATTGCTGGGCCGTAAACCCTATATAAAGTTTGAGCCTAGTCAAGAGGATCTTGATATAACAAAATCGGTCATCAAACGCATGGGAATGGAAAGCTTTGCGCTTCGTTATGTCGATGAACTTTCTGGAGGAGAGTTGCAAAAGGTCATGCTAGCCAGGGCGTTGGCACAACAGCCGAGGATATTGCTTCTTGATGAACCTACAAGTAATCTGGATATGCGTAATCAATATGAAGTTTTGGCTGCTGTTCGTGAAATTTCAAGAAAGGAAAGAATCAGCGTAATAATAGTGATCCACGATTTAAACCTTGCCTTAAGGTATAGTGATCGTTTTCTGTTGATAAAGGATAGCAAGGTTTTTGCTTATGGCGGAAGAGAAGTCATGACACCTGAAAATATCAGCTCTGTTTATGGCATGCCGGTTGCGGTGGAAACCGTTAGAGGAATGCCCACAGTAATACCCATGCCAGAAGCCATAAGATGATTAATCCAATTTATAGAAACCCCATTGATTCCACTGCCAGGCAGTTAAGGTCTGAGTGATATTTGTGAATGGCCGGAAAGAAGCTGGCTGTTGGTATTGACCTTCATTGACGACGAGCTCATATAGCCCGTCGTCGTTTATATCAAGGATATCTATAGAAAGAATCGGCCTATCCAGGTCTGAAGAGCACCAAACAGGTTTAAATATATCCTCTTCAAGCTTATATACAAAAAGATGGTTTTTGTAGCTATCATTATCACCGGTATGCCAGAATGGGCGGATTTTACCAAAACTGCCCTTTTTCCATAGACTGAAAACTAGCTCAGTGTTGCCGTCATTGTTGACGTCTCCAAGAGAAAAGTATTCCACTTGCCAATCAGGAGGTGTTTCCAAAAGATTCCGACCGTCTTTTTTGACCGTGAGAATCCCTTCCGAAAGACAATATTCCTCCATTACCCCATCGCCGTCAAGATCATCCACTTTGAGGGCTAAATGATCGTAATTATCTGGATTATCTGCGTCTGCAGGAAATGGAGTGGCTATTAGTGCCAGGATGATCAGGATAATAAGCAGTGATATAAATACTGCTGTTAATCTACGCATTTTTATTATCATGTGGTTTCCCCGTCAGTCACAGTGTAAACCTGAGTCCATATCGGAGGTTTAGGGGCAATACCGATTTCAAGCATATCCTTCCACTTTGAATCCGTCAGCCGGTCATTAGCAGGCCAGAGGAATTCATAGTATGAATAAACTGCTCCTTTGGCAATGCGCAATGTACCCTCTATAGGTACAACGGCATAGATACTATTGACGAATCCGGTACTTACTTCCAGAACCTTGCCAGCAGGATCCGTGGCTACATCGGCAATCAAGGCTGCTGGATTCTCATAAACAGAAGACCGGTGGTTAACTCCTTCATCCTTCATGGCCTCAAGCCAGAAATGTTCAAGCTGCCCTCCGAAGCTTTCGATAAGTTCGTATTCCTCTTCGGTAAGTGGTTCCTGAGCCAGTTCCTTTTCTGCAATCACTTTAAGCTTTAAGGCTAGCTCCTCCATACGCGACAGGGATTCGCGTGCGCTTTCAGAAAGCAGGTTTCTACTTTCCAACCCTTCATATGTCATTCTTGTCAGTGCAGCAAGCCGTCCGTAAACTACAGGGTTAGGTTCGACATAACCTCGAAGGTCTTCGCCTTCAAGAGGTCCACCCATTTCAGCATAAACCTGTTTTGCATAAAGTATGGTGTCATGCTTAAGCTCAGCCCAGCTTCCTAGATAAGTCTCAAGCTGTTTCCCGTTCCATGCTTGATTCTGCATAAACGAGGGATAACCTTCACCTTTTGGTTCTGTGAGTGGTTTTAGCGTGTATAGCCAGGTCCAGTATAGACTTTGGGTCCAGATTCCTTTATCTAATGATGCAATATCATTTCGAAGGTTTTCCATATTCTCGGGGTATTTACTATAGTTCGTCTCGCCAATATCCCTTAATATAGAATAAGCTGTTTCCGAACCCATGGCGGCAGGAATATCCAATCCATTTGGAAGCATACGACGTTCTCCGGATTGGTTTTCGAGTACCTCGCGATATATCAGACGTTGAAAGATTGAGGCATCAGGGGTAAAGCGCTGTCCCATAAAGCGGAAGCCTTTAATGTCTTGTTCCCTATTCGGTTGTATATTTGCATCATATATAGGTATTGAGTTAAGAGCCGGAGGGTCAATTTCTTCAAGTGCAGTCCGGAAGGCTTCCCAGAGATCGTCATCCTTCGTCAGTTGTTTCACCGATGGGATCTGCCCATAAATATCGGTTAACAGTCGGTGATACTGAATAATACCAAGGTCATCACTTTTTCCTACAAAAAAGTTGGTTGGCTCATAGATGCGGTTCCAGCGTTCAAAGTCCTCCTTGCCGCTAAGAAGCAGAGTTATTAAAGCAGCAGATTTTGTTTCATCTTCATTAGAAGCCCGAAAAGTCATACGACCATACCACATCATGGCTTGAAAATAAGTCTTAAGCTCATTAGATTTTGTGTAATGTCCTCGGGGTATATATTGAGTATAGTCCTCATTCAGCAATTGAACCGGGTCGCTGTAAGAATTCCCCATATTCATTATTGGGGAAGGAATGAAGGAATCCTTATGTGCAGCGATATACTGCAGCTCCTGCTCTACCTCTTTTCGAACATTGGTTGGGATATTTGAATTGGGATCCAAGAGCCTCTTAGCCACAGCGAAAAACGCGACATTGCGTTTGGCTGCATTTTCCCAATCTGTTCCTTTCAATTCCTTGTACTGCATTTGGCTTTTGGTGAGCATGGATTCTGTCAGGATATCTAATTCGGATCTCAAGGTGTTTTTTTCCAGAGTTCGCAGCAGATGGCTGAAGTAAAGATGATAATTGTGCATCATTGCATCAGTGGTAATGAAGTTGGGAATAGAGTTATACCGATTAACCTCATATATGCTAAAAAATTCACGCCACGAGCTAGGGACTACTACGAACCCATTTTTTACCAGAAGATTTTGAGCTTCCGCTGAGAAATCAAACAGATCCTTGTTTATTATATTGCTTAAGTCTTCTGCAACCTTGTATGCCTCAACTGCTGGTTTCAGTGTTACCGGAACTTCTCGATACGGAGCAAAAATTATTGGTTCTGCGCCTAGTGATATAAGCTGCTGGTCACCTTCAGACTGAGAGGAAGGTTGGCAGCCGGTAAAGGTTACACTTAGCATAAGCACTATTGCCAAAGTTAGGCAAACGAAAGCTGTTCTCTTCTTATTCATAATAACACCTCTTTCTAATTACTTATAAAAAATCGTCTGGTACCGAAATACGATCAAAATATCTTCCGAATATATCATACGAGCATACGAATATATCATACAAGTAAGACGTAATTTAACAACCCTTTGTTCCCAGTATATACCAAAGGAGTCTAATGAACTTATTATTAATTCAATAAATAAAATACAACAAAATACAAGACAACATAATACAATACGACATAATACAATACGACATAATACAATACGACATAATACAACATAATACAACATAATACAATATGACTCTACTATAGGGCTTTTCGGCAGTTGCTTAATCATAGACAGGAATCTTTTTGATGTTTAATGATTGGCGAAACTATGGTTTAATATAGATATAAGATTGATTCTGTGAAATGGGAGGTTAGATGGTTATGCCTATATATAACTTTAATAAAATAATAGAAAGATCCCGCGAAAGATGTATGAATAATAAAATAGAAAAAAGCAGACCATTTCCTGCCCGAATAATAAGAGGTACTCAGCTTGAGGCACTTCAGTTTAAAAATGCTAATCTGATAAAAATTACGCGGCCATTTATGGAGATAATATATGATGTGGTAAAGGGTTCAGGGTTTTCTATTTACCTTGCTGATAAGGACGGCATAGTACTTAGTATAATAGGAGACCAGGATATAATAGAAGGCCAAGAAAAAGTAGGCATAGTTGTGGGTGCGGACATGAGTGAAGAGAGTGCAGGAACAAATGCAATTGGTACGGCACTTTATGAGGATTGTTCGATTCAAATTTCAGGCGATGAACATTTTATAAGGGCTTTTTATATTTGGACATGTTCCGCTGCAGTAATACATAATGAAAACGGTGATATCCTGGGGTGCCTGAATCTGACGGGGAGATGCCAGCTCGCTCATCCCCATACATTAGGTCTTGTAATAGCGGCAGTAAAATCCATTGAAAACCGGCTTGCAGTGGAAGAAACTCAAAAGGAATTGTTTAATACGAACCAGTACTTAAATACAGTCATGAACTCTATGAACGTTGGAATTATTACAACGGATATGAATGGAATAATTAGATCCCTAAACAGCAAATTATGTGAGATGCTGGATGTTAAGGAAGAAGAGATTATAAATCAACACGTGGATAATTTTAGTGAAGATTGGAGCCATATAGGATATGAGCTTAGCAACGGAAAAGTGTATGAAAACAAGGAAACAATATATTATGGTAATGATAAAAAAACTCGCTTTGACTTGAGTGTTTATCCAATAAAAAATTATTCTGATAATATCATAGGAACAGTATGGGTTATCAAGGACATTAAAAATGTATATGATTTAGTTCATAAATATACAGGAATGTCAGCAGTATATACATTTGATGACATCATAGGGGAAAGCAAGGAAATATTAGAACTAATAGAACTTGCAAAGAGTGTATCGGACAGCCCTTCGACTATACTAATTCAGGGTGAAAGCGGGACAGGAAAAGAGCTGATAGCACAGTCGATTCATAATAATAGCAGTAGAAGAAATAAAAGCTTTGTGGCAATTAATTGTGGTGCAATACCAAAGGGGCTTATAGAAAGCGAATTTTTCGGGTATGAAGAAGGGGCTTTTACAGGAGCCAAAAGAGGTGGGCATCCCGGAAAATTTGAGCTTGCCAACGGTGGCACTCTGTTTTTAGATGAAATAGGAGAAATGCCCTTGGATTTGCAGGTTAGCCTATTGAGGGTATTGCAGGAGGGAAGTATCAGTAGGTTAGGAGGTGATAAATGTACATTCGTGGATGTCCGTGTTATTGCATCTACTAATAAAGATTTGAAGAAAGAAATCGAGCAGGGGACTTTTCGCGAGGACCTATATTACAGATTAAGCGTAATTCCCCTCTATGTACCATCTCTGAGAGAACGAGAAGGAGATATAGAAATATTAATAAAGCATTTCTTAAAAATGAAATCAGAAAAACTGGGGAAGCCAATACCAGAGATAAATAGGGATTTATATGAAAAACTTATTAATTATTCCTGGCCCGGCAACATAAGAGAGATGGAAAATTGTATAGAAAATATCGTTAACATGGGTGGTAAAACTTCCTTTAAGTTTGAAGGTGCAGCAGAATTAGAAAATAATTCAAATATTATTAAAAGGGATCTGGAATATAACATGTGTACTTTGGAGGAGTTTGAAAAAAAAGCAATATCGACTTGTCTTAAACAATGCAACGGAAATATTACGAAGGCTGCTCAAATATTGGGAGTGAACAGAAGCACAATACATCTAAAAATAAAAAAATATCAAATAAAGAACAACAATTGACTTGTTTTTCTTTATATTTTTAGAAGATAAATATAATAAATCAGTAATTATGAAATAATATTAACAGAGATATAGTACGAAAATACCACAGTGTTGCAATATTCAATACCTATTATTTTAAAAAGTGTTGCAGTATACAACACTTTTTTATTTTTATAATAAGTAAAATGGATATAAGTCCGTGAAATTAAACGTTTCAACATCACGGAAAATGATGGCATAACATTTGCTTTGATAAATTTATGTCAATAATAATCCATATAAAGAAAAAGTTATCAAAACAAGGAGGAAGCTATGAAAATTAAAGGTTTAGCAATGTTAGGAATCGGGAAAATAGGCTGGATAGAAAAGGAAGCCCCAAAATGCGGACCATTGGATGCCTTGGTAAGACCTCTCGTCGTTGCACCATGTACCTCGGACATTCATACTGTTTGGGAAGGCGCTATTGGTGAACGCTCTGATATGATTTTAGGTCATGAAGCAGTCGGTGAAGTAATGGAAGTTGGTGAACTGGTAAAGGATTTCAAAAAAGGCGACAAAGTTATTGTACCGGCAATTACTCCGGATTGGGGCAGTATAGGATCACAGCGCGGATTCCCGATGCATTCAGGGGAAGCTCTTGGGGGCTGGAAATTTTCAAACTTTAAGGATGGAGTATTTGCTGAGCTGTTCCATGTAAATGAAGCAGATGCAAACCTTGCAAAGCTGCCTGATGACATCGACCCTGTTTCCGCTGTTATGCTTACCGACATGACAACAACCGGTTTTCATGCTGCAGAGCTTGCAGAAGTTGAATTAGGTGATACAGTTTGTGTTATTGGAATAGGTCCTGTTGGTTTAAATTCTGTTGCAGGTGCTAATCTTATGGGTGCTTCTCATATATATGCAGTTGGCTCACGTCCTGATTGTGCAAGAGTTGCAAAAGAGTACGGCGCTACAGAAATCATCAACTATAAAAATGGTGATATAGTTGAACAGGTTCTCGCAAAGACAAATGGTCAAGGTGTTGATAAAGTTCTTATTGCCGGTGGAACTGTAGACACATTTGCAGAAGCTGTTAAAATGCTAAAACCGGGAGGAAATATCGGCAGTGTTAATTACCTTGGTTCCGGGGAATTCATTAAGATACCAAGGATTGAATGGGCTGTTGGTATGGGACATAAGAGAATCAATGCCGGACTTACACCCGGCGGTCGCTTAAGAATGGAGAAACTTGCTTCTTTGGTTCAAACCGGGAAATACGATCCTGGCAAACTGATAACTCATAAATTTGACAGTTTTGACAAAATCGAGGATGCCCTCCTATTAATGAAAGATAAGCCAGCCGACCTGATTAAACCAGTTGTAGAAATTAAATGGTAAACTGAGCATACATACAATAATGTTGCTATACCTTAACTTCTGTTACCGGCACTAAAGTGCCGGGCACAGAAAGTTAATGTGTTGAAAAAGCGTCGGTGCTGGCGCATTCTTCAATTTTAAAATCCATCTCAAGTGAGGTGGATTTTATTATTTTAATAGATTGGGTCGAAAATTATCTACTGATGCGTTATAATTCAATAAATAGACATGCGTACCAGTTATGGAAGGGGAAACACCAAATGGCATATAAAAATTTTTATGACTTAATTAGTAATATTAATAATAGCAAAATTAAAAAAGTAGTAGTGGTCGCTGCTGCCGATGATGAACATGTACTGGAAGCCGTATTTAAAGCGCAGGAAGATAATTTATTAGATTATATATTGATAGGAAATAAAGCAAATATATTAGAAAAAGGTAAAGCACTTTTTCATCCCATCGAAGAAGCAAAAGTTGTTGAGGCATCAAACGATCAGGAGGCAGCTTATAAAGCCGTTGAGTTTATTCGAAATGGTAAAGGGGATTTCCTTATGAAAGGGAAGTTGGAGACAAGAACTCTTCTAAAAGAAGTTGTCAATAAGGAAACAGGGATTGGAAAAGGCAGGATTATGTCACATATGTGTATTATGGAGATTCCTGCGTACCATAAGCTAATAGGGTTTACTGACGGTGGAATGATTATCAATCCTACTTTGAAGGAGAAGGTAGGTATTGTTGAAAATTCTTTGGAGCTATTTCGCAATTTGGGTGTTGAAAGCCCAAAGATTGCAGCAGTAACGGCGATAGAGACAGTGAACCCGAAGATGATTGATACAGTCGATGCGGCGGAGCTCAAAAAAATGAGCTTAGAGGGTCGGTTCGGTGATTGCTATATAGAAGGACCCATTTCCTGTGATTTAACATTTTCCAAAGAATCCGCGGCAATAAAAGGCTTCGAAAGCCCTGTAACGGGTGATGCAGATATTATGCTTGTACCCAATGTAGCAACTGGAAACATTTTGACTAAGGCTTTAATATACCTTGCCGGTGCAAAAATGGCAGGCTGCATATTAGGTGCTAAAATTCCTATAGTATTGCCATCAAGGGGGTCTACCTTTGAAGAAAAATATTATTCGCTTGTGATTTGTGCAACTCAGTTAAGTCTCAAAGGGTTATGATTCGTTCGTTTATTGATTTATTTTTATTGCTTGTTAAACATAAACGACTGTCTCTCAAAGACAGTCGTTCTTATATGGAGATTATAATTCAAATTATTCGCCTTCACTAGCAGCTTCTTCGGTTTCCCCTTCTTCGCCTGGCTCTTCATCAAGGCTTGTTGCCTTGCTGCGGGCTATGATTGAAAAAATAATACTATCAGGAGAAGTCCTGATTTCGATGGCCTCATTTTTTGCAACTTCAAGATCACTTACCCTAAATACGTCCCCAGCTTCTCTTCCTTCCATGTCAATTTCAATTTTGTCGAACAGGTCCGCAGGATAGGCTCTGTAGGACAGCTCATGAAGTGATTGCAATATAGTGTCAGCAATCATTTCTTTGTTTATAAGGATAATCTGAGCAGTACTAGTGACTTTTTCACCACTTATCAGTGTTTGGAAGCTTAGATGCTCAGGCTCATTGATGACTGGAACATAGGAAATATCTTTTAAAAGTGTATTATATTTTTTATCTCCAACATTTAATTCAACCTTGCTTCCAGTGGCATTTGTTCTTAGAAATTTTTTAATCTTATTTTGTGGAAATTGAATCATCACGGATTCTTCTAGATCTTTTCCGTATATAATTGCGGGAACAAAACCTTGTTTTCTAAGTTGCTTTCCTTTTAAGCGTTCATTTCGTTTTTCTGCATTTAATATAGCCATAATTACTCCTTTCTACTTTACTTCGCCGGTAGGCGGCAAAGATTTGGAACAGATAATCAGGGCTTACAGAATAACTGAGATACCAGTTATTAATTTAAGGCCTAATTATATGTAGTATTGCATTTTAAAACTTCATTATTCAATGTGTGTAAAAATGAAATACTGAACCAGACAATTGTACCATAGAAAGAAAAATATTGCAAATTTCCACAGCGAGCATAGAGCATGCAAAACGGAATATAGAGCGATGTCCTGTGATTATTATAATTCTACAGTACGGTTTTTAAATGCAGTCATCATCTCGCCAGTAAGGCTTATTTTATATTTATCAGGTGGAATGTCATCTCTGTTAAACCATTCACCGGAGGAAAGCTCATCTTCCTGAAGAGTAATTGTATCATCACCGTCAAGCTCAGCATAAAAACCTACAAGAAGCGTATCTGTGAAAGGCCATGGCTGACTCTTATAGAATTTTAAGTTTTTTACCTTAAGACCGACCTCTTCTTCCACTTCCCTGTGTACTGCTTGCTCCAAACTCTCGCCTATTTCAGCAAAACCCGCTATCAGAGCATGTCTAGTATAAGTGCGACCTTTATATTTGGTCAAAAGCAAACGATCACCGTCATGGACGGCAACGATAACACATGGGGATATAGTGGGATAACTTTGATATCCACAGGCTTCACAATAGATCATGCGTTCCTTTTCAGAACGTTTCATAGGTTTACCGCATCTACCGCAAAAGAGATTATTACCATACCAGCGGCTCAATTGCCATCCTGCCACACCTACAAATGAGCGCCATTTCTTTGGCTCAGTCCTGAAGTTTTCGGTGGATATATATGTCCAACCATCCACTGAGTCAAGACCCTTCTCTTCTACAAGGTAGTAATTGATATCATCAACGGTGAACAAAAACGTAGCATTTTCGGCAAGCCCCGGAAAATCTTCCTCGTAATCTTTGAATGACGGATACCAGAGTTTATCCTTATCCTTTTTTACCAGGACCGTGTTTCCCTCATATGAAAGGAATAAATCATGCGGCTCAGCCTTTTTGTTTTTATAACAGTTGTCAAATCTTCTTGGTGCTATATCGTTAATCATTTTTGCCCTCTTTCATCTTTGTTTGTTGATTTGGTTGTTCACATTATCAACATTGTAACATATTTCAGACTGAATGGACCAAGAAAATGCCTACAGTGTCATTTGGGAAACAAAAATATAAGTTTTGTGTCATGGAATACAGGATAATGTTCTATTCATGCTGATGAAAGCTTCTGCAAGCGTGAAAATATAACGTTTTTATTAATGGCATAGGAATTGCTTTCAGTGTGTGAGCAAATGAACTAATTTTAATATCATTTTATTATTTTTAAAGGGCTGTCTCGAAATGCTTGGGAGGTGAAGAATGTGATTACGGGCATGCCTGGATTTTGTATTATTTGAGGTTTAACGAGGAGGTTATTGATATGAATGAAAAAATTATCAAAAAAGTTCCACCTCAAACATGGACTGCATGGGGGTTTCTTTGGATAATCTATGCAGTCAACGCAAATATAAGAGAATTGCTTAACAGAATTTCTCCATATATCATTGAAGAATATGGGATCAGTGCAACGACGTTTGGGTTACTTCAGACTTTTGCTTTGTTCGGTCTTGCTGCGGGGGCGATTCCTTTAAGTGCCTGGGCAGATAAAGGCGGAACCGGATGGGCAAGAAAGAAACGCTCCTTTGCATTGGCATCTGTTTACTTAACTGCTACTCTTCTTTGCGGATTCCAAGCGATCAGTGCTGTTTTTGCAGTTTTCTTTGCATTAAACGTTATTAGAGGTCTTACTAGCGGCGCAGGCGAAGCATGCGAGGTTGGAATGATGATGGAATGGTCACCAAAAGAAAAGAGCGGGTTCTTTGTGGGATTACATCATACCGGTTATCCATGGGGCACACTTATAGGAGGAATCATTGTTACATTCTATCTCAGTACTTTTGGCGATGAAGTATGGAGATATGTTTTCCTGATATTCCCCATTACTGGGTATATTGTATGGTCGTTCTACTATAAATGGTCGGGTCCTATGAACTACCAGAGGTTCCAAGACAATGCAGTAAAAAGCGGATATACTACCCAGCTTGGTCAAGATTCTAATGATAGCGACTTTACTCCTCCACCAGGATTGCTTGGCAGATGTATCAAGAACCCAAATATTTCAATCATTGTAATTGTTGCGTTCTGCTGCCTGTTCTGCTATTCCGGAATTAACTTCTGGCTGACACCATATATAACATTTGTTGGCAATTTCGATCCGGCACTTGCAGCTAGCTTAAGTGTAGTATTCACTATCACGGGAGGATTGGGGCAAGTATTCTGGGGCGGTATCTCCGATAGAATTGGTTCAAAAACAGCACTTTTGATTTGTACTATGTGGTTAGTTGTCGCATTTGTATTGATGCAGTTTGCAGGGATATCCCTTGCTCTTCTTATAATTCTTCAATTATTCATGGGATTTGCACTAAATGCCGTATATGCTATGATTTACAAATTTATTGCCGTTTCTTCCGAAAAGGGCGGCGTTGTAATGGGTAACTCCTTAGTTGTTTTTGGTATGTATTTCGGCGGTGGTATTGCAACATTCGTTATAGGAGCTCTTATAGATGCTGCGGGCGGCTGGCAGACAGCTTCCGGATACTACGCAGGTTTATATGTAATGGCAGGTATGATGTTAGCAGCTTTCATTATAACGCTTCTCTTCACAAGAGAAACAAATGGACCAAGATTTAAGAAAGATTTCTCACTTGTTAGCTTGAAAGCTTGCAACCTGGAAGATGTTGAGGACCCTAATAATGTTCATTAATAATTAGTAATACTGTAAAATTATAATAATAAAGAAAACGCAGATTAATCAACTGTTCTGCGTTTTCTTTTTTTGATATAAGATATTTTTTATATGTATATATTATAGCAGCTTATAATCATTCATCTTTCGATAAAATGTTTTCCGGCTTAAACCGAGGATACGCATGGCTTCCGTTTTATTATTATTTGTTATTTCTAAAGCTTCTACGATTGCATTTTTTTCAGCATCCGCTACGATTTCGCTTAGTAGCTTTAGATTATGCACTTCCGGAACTGTTGATTGCTCCCCTATATCATAAGGTTGATTCAGATAATTCAGTATCACAGAAGCATCGCAAACGTCATTTTCACACATTATGACTGCGTTTTCCAGGCAATTTCTAATCTCACGGATATTACCTGGCCAACTGTAATGATATAAATGAGAAATCGCTTCGGGTGATAAGCTTATATTTCTACCATACTTTTTATTAAATAAATTGAGATAATACTGAATCAGCAGTGTGATATCCTCTTTTCTTTCTCTTAATGGAGGTATATGAATAGAAAAAGAATTTACCCTATAATAAAGATCTTCACGAAATTTTTTTTCGAGAATCATTTTCTCTAATGGCTGATTTGTCGCGCATATAATTCTGACATCAATACTAACGGCTTTCTCGCTTCCGATTTTTTCAATCTCATATTCCTGGATTGCACGCAGCAATTTAGGCTGCATCATAAGGGGCATATCCCCGATTTCATCAAGAAATAATGTTCCGCCGTTAGCTAACTCAAATTTACCAATTTTACCGCCTGCTCTCGCTCCGGTAAAAGAGCCGCCCTCATATCCAAAGAGCTCACTCTCAACAAGATTTTCTGGTATAGCCGCACAATTTATAACAACAAAAGGCTTATCACATCTTTTGCTTTTACGATGAATATATTTTGCAATCACCTCTTTACCAACTCCATGTTCCCCGCGTATCATTATTGGAACATCAGTTTCTGCAATAATCGAGGCTTTTTCGATAATTTGAAGAAAGGTGGCACTTTGTCCAATAATATTATATTCTTCCAACTCTTTCATAGAGTCATATAATTTTTGCCTTACATATTTTGAGAAAAAAGTTTGAGTGGAATTCTCCAGCTTAACTCCTTCAGAAGGAAGATCCATGTATAAGGAAAAAGCGCCTTTTAACTCATTTCCGTCAAAAATTGGGCTGGCTAT
Organism: Clostridiales bacterium; assembly: GCA_012838265.1. GTDB lineage: Bacteria > Bacillota > Clostridia > Peptostreptococcales > Anaerovoracaceae > Anoxybacterium. The sequence goes on along the minus strand of DUPP01000085.1, from coordinate 23,934 downwards.
TCCGGTTACATATTTAGTATTATCAACAGGGCATACCTTTTTTTCAACAACAACCTTTTTTTCTGTTTTCAGAGCGGTTATTGTTGTCGAGCCTTCATATACGTTCTGCAATTTTTTACCAAGGATGTCGCGCAGGTGTTTGCCTATATGAATTCCATAATTTTCGTTTGCATAGAAGACGACGCCCTCCTTATCCACGGCAACTATTGCGATATCAATATTATCCAATATAGATGATAGCATTACGGATCTATCGGTGGCTTTCTTTTCCCGAACCTTTTTAGAGGATGTCGAAACTGTTTGTTTATTATTCTTCTTCATCTTGAGCCCCCCCTATAATTTTAACCGTAAAATTCTCCATCATTTTAAAATGAATGGTTAGTAGCAATAGCTCTACAAGTGTTGCAAAAAGGTAACATGTTTTATTCCCCTAATCAATCCAGAATCATCATGTCGAAAAAAAATATTTTTATGAAGGCACTAAAATTATTGTCACCTTAAAGCATGGATTATAGGATATGATTTCATGGCATAAAATTTGCTCCTAAATAATAATGAGTATAAGTATATGTATTATTAATTATGATGGTTTATTCTAAGCTTACTTGACTTAATAGCCATATTTTAATCAAATGGGAGGTGCATATCATGTCAGAATCAGCCGGTGCAAAAATGGGTCTTGAGATTCGTGATGGGAAGATTGCAAAAGTAGGAAGCACTAAAAGGATACAGGAGTTAAACGGCATGCTGCATGCTGAAAGACCTAATGGCGATATCTTTAGAGCCCGGGTATTGACAAAAGTTTATAAGGAGACGGAGGGACAGCCTCAAATCAGAAGAAGGTACAAGGCTTCTGCAGAACTTTACAGAACGATGAAACCTATAATTTACGATTATGAACGACTGGCAGGTTGGCCTGCATCAAGAATCAGAGGCGTTCAAATTGCAATAGAAATGCATGCACATTGGTTGGCGGACGATCTTGACAATATGGAGAATCGTCCCTATGATCCTTTTCAAATTTCTGAAGCAGACAAAAAAGAGCTGCGGGAGGAACTAATTCCATATTGGAAGGATAAGACACTGACAAGTTTATGGGCACAATACCTTACCGAGGACGAAGTAAATAAAATGCAGGCAGGAGGATTTGCTGATATTGTAAACTACATAACATCCCATGGCTCTCATTTTCTACCGGATTATCCTTATCTTATGGAACACGGCTTCGTTGGACTGTATGAAAAAGCAAAAAAGTGTTTGGAAGAGTTGGATCCGAACGATCCTGCGAGCATTGACAAAAAAGAATTCTATATGGGTTTGATAGAAGTTCTGCTGGGGATAAAGCAATTGGCTGAAAATTATGCAGATACTGCTGCAGAAATGGCACAAAAGGAAAGTGATCCAATTCGCAAAAGTGAATTGTTAGCTATGGAAGAATGCATGAGGCATGTACCTTGGAATCCACCCCGGAACTTTTACGAGGCAATAGAGGTGGTTTGGCTCGTTTTCTGTTTGCTGTTTATTGAGGGTGCTGGTCCATCAGTAACATACGGCAGGTTTGATCAATATATGTATCCATTTTATAAAAAAGGAATTGAGGATGGGACATTAACCCCTGAACTTGCAATGGAATTTATCGAGGAGCTGTACATTAAAACCACTTCCAATCCATGGTTTCAATCCACAGACTTAGCGTATTATTTCGGGGGTTATTACAGGTATCCACATGTGGATGTCGGCGGCTTGGATAAAAATAGGCGAGATGCATCGAATGAGTTATCGTATCTCTGCTTGCGTGCTATGAGATATGTAAAGACAACGGCTCCTTCGGTCAGCTTGCTGTTGCATCAGAAAACTCCGGACGATTTGTTGCTCGAGGCCGTTAAGCTCGCAGCAGAAGGAATGGGGCACCCATCTTTCTTTAATGTTGAAACTTTGATAGGTATGCTAGAAAACAAATCAGGCGGATTATATGGAAAGAGCCCGTATACAATGGAGCAGATACTTGAATGGGGTTCCCCAATAGGATGCGTTGAACCCGGTGTTATGGGATATCAGTATGGACATACGGATTCATGTATCATCAATGTGGGATATGCACCTACTCTCGTTCTAACCCGTGGAATTAAGCCTGAGGGAGTAGATGGATATGGTGCAGGAGAACTTTTGTCATTCGACGGAGGGGACCCATCACAGTATAAAACCTTTGGGGACTTTTATAAGGCAGTAAAAGATCAAATAGAATGGGGGATTAAAGCTGCACATAAAAATGCTATTATTGCTGAAAAAATCCTTGCAGAGCAATTCCAACTCCCAACCTATACACTTCTAACCAGAGGTGCTATAGAGAGAGGTATCGATGCCGCATCAGGCGGAGCACTATGTAATGTAGGTCCAACTATCCAACTCGTAGGATTTGGAACATTGGTAGATTCTGTAGCAGCTGTTAAGAAAGTTATTTATGAAGATAAAGCATATACGATTGAAGATTTAAAAGGAGCGATTGATGCTAACTTTGAAGGATATGAAGACCTCAGGACCAAGCTTTTAGCTGCCCCCAAATATGGAAATGATGACGATTATGTCGATGATATTGCAGCAGAGCTATGGACATTCTTTGCAACCACTACCAAAAGCCTTAAGAATTACCGCGGTAGTTATTGTGATCCTGCCGTACAGATGGTACAGGCACATATTGGCTTTGGTGCGATGACAGGTGCAACACCAAATGGAAGACTGGCCGGTCAGCCTCTTTCAGATACTATGTCTGCAACTCAGCAGGCAGATACCCATGGACCAACCTTTGCTGCAAGAAGTTATGGAAAACTCAACTATCCTATCTATACTAACGGAACGCTTTTAAATATGTGGATCAGTAATTCAGAATTGATTGCCAGGAAGTAACTATATTTAATATAGATAACCTTTAGATAACCTTCTTAATATTCTGCTCGGTGCTTCAGCGCCGTTAACAGAATTGCAGTAGAAATCTAATTTATAGTCTTGTTGAAGGGAGAATGAATTATGATGCCTATACTAAACACACCAGATGCAACTTATTATGAACCTGAATATAAAGCTGCAGGGATAAATAATTTTGCCAATCTGGTAAGAACTATGCTGAATGATTACGGCATATATCATGTACAGTTTAATACGGTGGATAAAGCAGTTTTAATTGATGCATTAGATAATCCAGAGAAATATCCCACGCTTATGGTTAGGATTGCAGGATACAGTGTATATTGGACTGATTTGAGCCGTCGCTGCCAGGAAGATGTTATCAATAGAACTGAACATAAGTTTTAGAAACACCTAATAATTTAAATAAGCTCTGTGCTAACAGAGCCTATTTATTGAATGATCGATTAGGTAAAGTGTTTTAAGGTAAAGAAGGGAAGTCATGGAGAGTAATGAAATCAACATTTTTGATATAGGTCATTACCGTAATGAAGATGGACCTGGAATTAGAACTATAATTTTTTTTAAAGGGTGTCCATTACGCTGTAAGTGGTGCAGTAATCCTTTCGGATTCGTGGCAAAACCGCAATTGGCATTTAATAATAATAAATGTACACGATGTGAAGCCTGTGTAAAAATATGTCCGATGGAATGCAATCAATTAAAAGATGATAAGATTGATGTAGATTTCAGTAAATGCAATGCCTGTGGAAAATGCGTCGACGTATGTCCGACTAAAGCTAGAAAAATCATAGGGGAAAAGGTCTCGGTAGACGAACTATATGAGAGAATCAAAAAAGATTCAGCTTTTTACAGAAGATCGAAAGGAGGAATCACTCTTTCTGGCGGGGAAGTGTTGCTGCAACATGAAAAGGCAGTTGAACTATTAAAAAAATGCCGTGGATGTTTGTTTATGAATACAGCAATCGAAACATCTGCATATGGGTCGTGGGAACAACTAAAAGTCCTGGCAGAATACTGTGACCTTATTTTTGTTGATATAAAACTCTTAGACAATAAAAAACATATGAAATATACAGGTGTTTCTAATGAATTGATTCTCGATAATATTAAGAGGTTGTGCCAAATGTCAGTAGAGAACGAAACTCCCAAAATCATAATAAGAAGACCAATTATTGCAGGAATAAATGATGACGATGAAACGACTATAGAAATTGCAAAATTTATTAATGACCTACCAGGCAATCCGGAGGTGAACCTACTGCCATATCATAACTTGGGTGAATCCAAATATGCGATGATAGGTGAAGACTACGAGCTGGAAAAAATGGATATGATGGATGTTAGATCACCAATCCTTAAGCGAATAAAAGATTTGACTTCTGAAAATGCCCCGAATAACAGGGTCAGCATTGGAGGAGGAGAAATTGAAACATAAAATGGGGGAAACTGTAAATGGAAGTGCAAAACTTAATTAATGAATATATACAAAGGGCAAGAGCAGCTCAGGCTATATTTGAGAAGAAGAGCCAGGAAGAAGTTGACGAAGCAGTAAAGGTTATTGCACGAGTTATTGTTGACAATGCAGTACCGCTTGCCGAATTTGCAGTTAATGAAACGGGAATGGGAAATGTTCCTGATAAAATTTCCAAACATACAAATAAACCAAAACTGATTTTGAACCATCTGATTGGAAAGAAATCCAGAGGCATTTTGGAGAGAAATGAAGATACCGGTATAACCTTGGTTGCAAAACCTATGGGAGTTGTAGGAGCAATAACACCTACCACTAATCCAGTAGTCACAACGATGAGCAATTCTATGTTTTCATTGAAGTGCGGTAATGCAATAATTCTAGCACCGCACCCAAGGGCAAAGGGTTGTTCCAGCATGGCTGCAGAACTTATGAGGGCTGAACTAAAGAAAATTGGATGCCCAGAAGACTTGATTCAGGTCATACCTAAGCCTAGCCTCGAGGTTACAACAGCTTTAATGAAGTCTGTTGATGTCGTAATTGCAACAGGAGGTATGGGAATGGTCAAAGCTGTTTATAGTTCCGGAAAACCGGCATTAGGGGTTGGAACAGGTAATGTACAGACTATTCTTGATAGGGGCATCGATTATGCTGAAACGATTCCTAAGATTATTGCAGGAAGAGTATTTGATAACGGCATACTCTGTACAGCTGATCAATCAGTTATATGTCCAGAAGAAGATTATGATGAGATTATGGATATTTTTTCAGCAAACAAAGCTTTCATTGTGAGAGATGCAGACCTGGTTGATAAATTTAGAAAAACATTGTTCGATGAAAATGCTATTATCAATAAGCATGTTATAGGTCAGTCAGCTCAAAAAATTGCGGGGCTTGCCGGGGTAGATATTCCTGATGATACTAAAATAATTGTGCTTGAGGTTACTGACTTTGGTATGAAGGAGGTACTTGCAAAAGAGAAAATGTGTCCTTGTCTTAGTGCATATAAGTATGATAAGTTTGAAAATGCTGTGGAAATTGCCAGAGCAAATCTTGAAAGGGAAGGTAAGGGACACACCGTATCCGTCCATTCAAATGATAAGCAGCATATTGAGTATGTTGCAGAAGAACTCTGTGTTTCCAGATTCGTAGTAAATCAGGTTTGTGCAATAGCCGGCGCCGGAAGCTATAATAATAACTTAGCACCCACCAACACCCTTGGCTGCGGCTCGTGGGGAAATAACTCAATATCTGAAAATCTGGACTATAAACATCTTATGAATGTTTCCAGAATTGCCTACTTTATAAAGGATGCCCATATTCCGAGTGATGAAGAGGTATGGGGATAAAGTACATTCTGTCCGATGCTTTAGCATTGCTTGCATATAAGTCCGTCAAATTAGGCGGACTTTGAATTTTGTATAAAAATAAAGAATAATGAAATAACACAAAATATGGGTTACAATAGTATTATCTAGCTAGCTTACCCCACGATTAATGCTTGTAATAAAGGAGGATATAAAAATGAATGTTAGTGAAGCAATTAGGTCTAGAAGAAGCGCACGAAGTTTTCTACCAAAGCCTATTGAAGAAGAGAAACTTTTTCAGCTTTTGGAAGCAGGGCGCTTAGCACCAGGCGCCAGGGTGGAACAGGATTTTAAAATGGTCCTTGTGACAGATGATAGGCTAAAAAAAGAGTTAGCCACTGCATATGATGGGAGAGACTTTTTAAGCCAAGCTCCGGTTGTGTTGGTAATGTGCTATAATAACGAACGCACAATGCTATGCGGTGAACCTGTTAGGCCAATCGATTGTTCAATAGTTCTGTCCTTCATGCTGCTTCAGGCAGAGGAGCTCGGTTTGGGAATGTGCTGGCTTGGAGCTTTCAGAGCAGATGAAGTTAAACGAATACTTGAGATTCCTGAGGACTATAAGGTTTTCGCCATGGTACCGATTGGATATCGGGCAGACGAAGGTTATCCGAGAGAACGGAAAAAAATCGAAGACCTTGTGCTTTATAATAAATGGCAGAAAAAATAAAGGAAGCGACCAAATTTTTTATCCTTAACTTGCTTATTCGCCCTTTTTATCAACATTCCTTCCGGTATTTGTATAAATCACGAAAATGTGGTATACTAAATACTAGTACAAGGAGGTGACATCATGGAAAAGCGACGAATAATGCAATTCAAGTTATTGTCGTACAAGCAGGCACTCAAGAAGGCACAAAAGAAAAATGATAAAAATGCAATCAAACGATGGACAGAAGGTATTGCAGAGCTTCAACAGGAAATTGAGCAGACAATTTAGAGTTAGGGCATAAATAAAAAAGAAAAAGAGTAAAAATAGAGACTCACAAAGAGGAAGCATCATCTTCCTTTTTTTGTTGTTATATAATAACCTGTTTCATATCCTATTTAATAAATTAATTTACACAGCGAATGTTTACTCGATAGTATACATAAGGACATTATCTCAAGTTAATTACATGGTGACATTTTCATAAATTGATATCATAATGTCATTATCATATGTTTATCACACATGACTTCCCAAGGATTGCGTAAGGGGGAGTTTTCCGCTATAATAGAAACAATTTTTAGTATAATGGGTTTGTGTAATTATGGAATACCTCATATCTTTATTAGAAGGCATCATCACGTTTATCTCGCCCTGCATGCTTCCCATGCTGCCTATTTTTATTTCATATTTTGCAGGTCAAGAAAGCAGCGTACCAAATAGATCGGTGATAAAAAATGCTTTGGGGTTTGTAATTGGCTTTTCGATCGTATTTGTTACACTTGGAGCATTTGCGGGTACGTTAGGAAGTCTTTTAAAAGAATATAGTGCTGTAGTGAATTTGATCGCAGGAGTTATAGTTATTGTTTTTGGACTTAACTTTTTGGGTATTATAAAGCTGTCGTTCATTAATAAACAAAGACATGTTGGTACAAAAACGATTAAAGCAGGCTTTTTATCATCTGCAACTTTCGGGCTAGTGTTTTCAGTTAGCTGGACTCCCTGTGTCAGTACTTTTTTAGGCTCAGCTTTGATGCTTGCGGCTTCAAGCGGGGACAGCGTGAAAGGGATATTGATGCTTACATGTTTTTCCTTAGGACTTGGGATTCCTTTTATAATTAGTGCTATTTTAATAGATCAGTTGAAAACCACTTTTGAATTTATTAAGAAAAATTACCGTATAATCAATATAATTTCAGGCGGACTGCTAGTTGCAGTTGGGTTGCTTATGGCAACCGGGGTAATGGGATATTACCTGTCAATCCTGACATTTTAGTGATAGATAGAAAAGACTTTTATTTGCTGCACTCAACATTGGAGGATGAGAAATGAACAATAAAAAAAGAACAATAGCGAGTATAATTGTCTTTATAATATTTCTTGCAATTGTATATTTAGCATATAATTCTTTATCAGATAGTTTCAATCAAAGTAATGATGTGCAGCCTCCATTGGGTGAAATATCTTCACAAGAAGGTTCGGAAAATAAAGCTGCTGACTTCACTGTTATCGATAATAAAGGAAATGAAATTAGGTTGTCTGATAATTTTGGAAAGCCCATAGTATTAAATTTTTGGGCGTCGTGGTGTCCGCCTTGCAGAGAAGAAATGCCATATTTTGATGAAGTATATGCTGATGTAAAAAAGGATGTAGTATTCATGATGGTAGACCTGGTGGACGGGCGTCGTGAGACACAGGAAAAAGGACAGAATTTTATAAATGATAATGGCTTTGATTTGCCCATTTACTTTGATATTGAACAAATTGCAGCGGCTATTTATGGTATTTCGTCTATTCCCACAACTATATTCATTAATAAAGACGGAGAAGTCGTATTAGCCTATCAAGGTCCAATGGATAAAGAATCATTGATTATAGGAATCGACTTAATCAAATGATTAAGCCTTATTGTCAATGATATATATCGGTTGTCATAAACTGAAGATTTGCGTATAATAATACTAATCATTAAAATTTTACCTCTAGAGTACGGTAACAACGTGTAAACTACAACTCATAGGGGGTACTAAGAAGACTAGAAATAAAAGGCGGTATAAGAATAATGGAGAAAAAGCTTTATAAATCATCAAACAACAAGGTATTTGCAGGAGTATGTGGGGGTATAGGTGAATATTTCTCGATAGACCCGGTTATAATTCGACTCTTGTGGGTTGCATTTATCCTAATGGCTGGAACAGGATTAATTGCCTACATCATTGCAGCTTTCATAATACCGCAAAATCCAGCGTACGTCCCGATTGAGAGAACCCATGTCAGGACAGACGAAGGATTTGATGATGAAGATCTGACTGAGGAAGAAATAAAGGAAAGGCAGAGAATAGAAGCGCGAAAAAATACTAGGAGCGCTCTATATACACTGGGCATTGTCCTAATCGTATTTGGCATAATTATTTTTCTCCGGAGTCATATTCCTTGGATTCCAGAGGAAACATTTCTTGCAGTATTATTGATTGGAATTGGTGGATATTTTATTTTTTCTAAAAAATAAAATGGAAGTGCTAGTTATAAAAATAGAATGTATAGTGTTAGTTATTAAATGAAATAGAATATTAAACGGGAATAGTTGGCATAATATCTATAAATCCAATTAGAAGGTGACATAGATATGAAGAAATTTAACTGCAGTTGTATAGAAGATCAATTTGCTCGTCCCGACCAAGTTTTCATCGGATTTGATGAAAAGTCGTGCAGCTCCATTTTGTGTGCTTATAGGCCGAAGCAGAAGATTACACTAAGGAGCATTAAGCTGGACGTGAACTTCTGTCCGAAATGTGGCGCACCATTAAAAGATATATAACAAAAGATGTATTACAGTAAACATATAAAAAGCTGCTGAACAAACTTATAATTTCAATAGGTTTCTTAGGCAGCTTTAACTATGATAATGCATGATGCACAAATTATAGAATAATATCTAAGTATTATAGAATATAAAAGGAGACCATGTAATATGGCCTCCGTGGTAGATTTGAATCATTGAGCAATATTAGGTTGATAAGCAGTTATGCAATCTGCCATGCATTTAATTTCTTCTTGAGAATACGGTTTTGATCGTATTCTTTCTTCATCCTGAGGCAGGTATTTGTCAGGTACCTTATATCGGTTCAGGACATAGCGAGGAACAACAGGAATTTCCTTAGACATAGTCAGCAAATCCTCTTTTCCTAGTTGAGGAAACACTGTAGTTCTGACCTCAAAGGGAACATCGCTTTCGGTAAGCAGTTTGATGGTTTCGATAACTTTCATGGCATTGGCTCCATTGCCGCAGATTTCTGGGTACTGGTCTGCAGGAGCCTTGTAATCAACAGAATAATAATCGCAAAGCTTCCATTTGAGAAGTGCTTTTATTATTTCTGGGTGAGAGCCGTTGGTATCAAGTTTGACCTTATATCCAAGATCCCTAACCATATGTATAAAAGGAATTAAGTCTTCCTGAAGTGTTGGTTCCCCGCCTGAGATAACTACACCATCGAGCAAACCAGCACGTTTTTCGAGGAAATCTTTTACTGACTGAGGTGTTAACAAAATATGACTTCCATCAATCAGAGAACGGTTATGGCAATAAAAACACGAATAATTGCAGCCAGGCACAAACAGTACACAAGATACCAAACCCGGAAAGTCGATCAATGAACTTTTTATGATTCCGGATAAGTTCATATGAATCAGCTCCTTTACTAACTAACTGTCTTATCTGCCTGTTTATCATCATCCTTAATGACATATTTAATACGTTGTCTATATTCTTCCTTTTTCCCTTTGTTATAGTTTTGAACCGGTCGAAGATACCCGACTACACGGCTCCATACTTCCGTTGCATTTCCGCAGCTTGGACACGAAAAATGCTCACCTGAAATATATCCATGGTCGTTGCATATGGAGAATGTCGGAGTCAGTGAAAGATATGGCAGCCTGTAATTTGTGAAGGCTTTTTGTATCAGTTTCTTGGCAGCACTTACATCTTTGATTTCTTCTCCCAGATACAGGTGAAGGACAGTTCCTCCCGTATAAAGAGACTGTAGTTCATCCTGTAGATCAAGCGTTTCGAAGATATCATCTGTATAGCCTACAGGAAGCTGGGATGAATTGGTGTAGTAAGGCACATCTTCTCCTGCGGTTATTATATCAGGATACTTTCTTTTGTCCTTTTCTGCCAGACGATAACTAGTTCCTTCTGCAGGAGTAGCTTCGAGATTGTAATAATGACCGGTTTCTTCCTGGATATCCTTTATTATATCTCTCATATATGTAATGGTTCTAATTGCAAAATCCTGCCCTTCCTGTGTTGTCAAATCATATTCAGGTCCTAAAAGATTTAGACAGGCCTCATTCATTCCAACCAGACCGATAGTATTGAAATGGTTATACCAATAATATCCTGTCCTCTCTTTGACTCCTTGCAAATAATTGGCGGAATATGGGTAAAGACCTTTATCGGTTTGTTCCTCAATGACTTTTCGTTTCATTTCCAGACTGTTTCTGGCAAGGTTCATCTGCTGCCATAATCTTGTACGGAATTCTGATTCGCTTGCTGAAATATATGCAAGTCTTGGCAAATTTATCGTTACAACGCCAATGGAACCAGTAAGCGGGTTAGAACCGAACAGACCACCGCCTCGCTTTCTTAATTCGGCGGTATCTAATCTAAGACGACAGCACATTGATAGAGCATCCTCAGGTGAAAGATCTGAATTGATGTAGTTAGAAAAATAAGGGATTCCGTACTTACATGTAATCTCCATTATTTTTTCAGCAACTGGACTTTCCCAGTCAAAATCCTTAGTTATGTTTATAGTTGGTATTGGGAAGGTAAAGACTCTGCCCTTTTTATCGCCCTCCATCATAACGTCGCAATATGCCATGTTAAACATATCCATTTCCTTCTGAAATTCCCCATAGGTTTTATCCATCAATTTACCGCCCACAATGGCATATTCATTTCTCAAAGTTCTGGGTGGTACCAGATCAAAGGTGAGATTGGAAAAAGGGCATTGAAAGCCAACACGGGTCGGTACATTAAGATTAAAGATAAATTCCTGTATAGCTTGTTTAACTGCTTTATAGTCTAATTTATCATAATAGATAAATGGGGCACAGTACGTATCAATGGAGGACCAAGCTTGGGCTCCCGCAGTTTCTCCTTGAGTTGTAAACGTGGAATTTACGATTTGTCCTAAAAACGTTCTAAGGTGCTTTGGCGGGCTGGATTCTACTTTGCCTGGAACTCCGCCAAAACCATTCATTAATATTTGTCTCAGATCCCATCCAGCACAGTAAGGACCGAAAAATCCTAGGTCATGGATATGTAAATCACCTGATATATGGGCTTCTCTAATATCTTCAGTATAAATCTCATGGAGCCAGTAATTTTGGGTAAAGGCTTCACGTACATAGTTATTTAGTCCATTGATAGACTTTTGCGTGTTTGCATTCTCGTTTATCTGCCAATCGGAATCATTCAGATACTCTGTAAACATATTAATAGTTGCGCCGATTAGGGCATTGGACTCACGAGCAGATCGCCTTTTTTCACGGTATAGAATATATGCTTTCGCTGTTTTTGCATGTCCGTTTTCAATTAATACTTTTTCTACGATATCTTGAATACCTTCAACTTCAGCAATTCCATCCGGATACTGAAGTTCTGCTATTTTGACGACTTCATCCGCTAATTTCTCTGATGTTGAGAAATCATTTCCCCCAACAGCTTGTGCTGCTTTGAATATTGCTAGAACAATTTTTTCTTTCTTGAAGAGTGCAATAGAACGATCCCGCTTAATGATTTGCTTCATCACAATAATTACCCCCAATAGTATAATATCTTAATCATGTCTAATGTACAATATGTTGAGGCGAGAAAGAAAACAAACACCACATGTATTATGATATATGGATAATAATTCAATGTCAATATTAAGTTGAAAAGCTGTAAAAAGAAATAAAAAATTAGAAATTAAACAATATAATATAATAGAAAAGAGTGTTAAATCGCAGGTGTTAGGGACTGAGTATTTAAGAATGTAGTGTTAACATATATTTAATCTGAGTCAACTCCCTGTGAAAAGTCAATAATTTCTGATTGCGAGAACTCAAATCCATTATCCATATGATCAATCTCGTCATCTGGTATGCCCTTTTCTGGCATTTGTTTGAAATCCTGACGAATCCAAGCCTCACTGTCATGATCTGCTGTATTCTCGGATTGAAAATCTCCGTCCGTTCCAACAATTCTGCTTTGAGTAAAAGGAGAGAGGTCACCTTGTTTAAGATTATACTTTTCTGCAATATCCTCGCTGATTTCTTCACTACCCCTTTTGGTTTCTATAAATAAATCCTTCATGCTTCCTCCGCTATTAAATATAGTTTTACGGATAGTATAAAATGATAAAATGTTGATTATACATGTTAAATTAAGGCATGACAACATGATTAGAAAAAATTCATGTGATTTATAAAAATATAAAAGATGATATAAAAAATTAATGGTGTTGTAGGTAATCTAAAAAGGGATAATAAAATAACATCAAATTGTGGTGTCTAAAAGGTTTAAAAGAATAACATCAAATTAATGGTGATAAATATAAAAAAGAATAACATCTGAGATGCTATTCTTTAAAGTTGCTATTCTTTTTTAACATGTGTGCAAAATCTGGAAAAACTGAAATACATCTATCTAAAATCCCCTGCATATATGCAATCAGAATTCCGTAGTTTGTTATGGGTACATTTTGATCATCTGAGCATTGAAGTCGGTATTTCATTTCCCGCTCGTTCAGCATGCATCCGCCGCAATGGACAACCAGCTTATATTTTGATAAATCCTCAGGAAACTCCGTGCCGCTGGTGAATTCAAAATTCAATTTCTTTTTTGTATACTCATTCAGCCAGCGGGGGATCTTTACCGTTCCTATATCTTCACACTGCCGATGGTGAGTGCAGCCTTCAGAAATAAGAACAGTGTCTCCGTCATTTAATCTTTCGATGTAGGCAGCTCCTTTTACTGCAAGTTCCAGATTTCCCTTGTAACGAGCAAATAAAATGGAAAATGAGGTTAGGCGTATATTATCAGGTACTATAGAAGCCACTTTATCAAAAACCTGACTGTCGGTAATGATAATGCTTGGAGGAGTTCCCAAACTTTCAAGAGTTGCGCTTAACTGGGTATCCTTGACCACGACCGCAGCTCCATCAGCTTCTATTATGTCGCGGATGGTTTGCTGCTGGGGAAGTATAAAACGTCCCTTGGGTGCAGAAGAATCTATAGGCACAACTAAAATTGCAAGATCACACGGTTTTATTAGGTCAGATACTATTGGATATTTTGACTGTCTTGTGTGAACCTGACTTGCGATTAGCTCTTTCAATTCGTTAATATTCTCTCCGGTCACGCTGCTAACCCAAATAGTATTATCTGAGGGAAAGTCTGGCATAAGTTCAGGCACAGCCCCTGCAGCAGGTCTTGAGGTAGTGGCAGCAGAAGTATTAGCAATATCCAACTTATTAAACACTATAATAAAAGGGATATTTTTCTGTCGGAATCGATTGATGATGGAATGATCCTCATCGGAAATACCGATAGCTCCGTCTACAACGAGAACAGCGATATCCGTCTTATTAAGCACCTGATAGGTTTTTTGCATTCGCATATGACCAAGTGTTCCTTCGTCGTCTAGACCCGGTGTATCGATCATCATAACCGGACCGAGTGGCAATAGCTCCATAGCTTTGTAAACAGGGTCAGTGGTGGTTCCCTTGACCTCTGAGACAATTGACAGGTGCTGTCCTGTAACGGCATTAATAACGCTTGATTTTCCGGCATTACGTTTACCGAAAAAACCGATATGGATTCTATCAGAAGAGGGCGTAGTATTTAGTACCATAGTTACCTTCACCTTCCCTATAATAGCAGATCAATCTAGCAGATAAACCTGCGATTTGTACAAATTATTCTTATCCTTTACCTAGAGTCTAAAATCCCGGCTGCCATTTTGAATTTTCTCAAGATTATTAATTACAATATTCCTGACTTTTTCTCGCGGTATATTTACCAATTCACTTTGAATTAATCGTTCTCCGAGTGCTTTAGTTTCCGGAGATGCGTAATCTTCCAGGTATTCCTTGAGGGTCATCAATGCATTAGGATGACAGCAGTTCTGGATTTCTCCGTTTTTACTCAGCGTCATAAAACGGTCACCGGTTCGCCCCTCACGGTAGCAAGCTGTACAGAAGCTAGGGATATATCCTAGAGTCATAAGCCATTGTACTATCTCATCCAGACTTCTGGTATCCATAACATCGAACTGTTCTGTATTTTCATCCTCTGATTCCGGCTGCAGGTAACCGCCTACGCTTGTTCTTGATCCACCGCTGATTTGTGAGATCCCAAGTCGTAAGACACGTTCACGGCAGCTTTTACTTTCTCTCGTTGAGACAATCATGCCCGTGTAGGGGACAGCAAGCCTGATACAGGCGACAACCTTTGCAAAGGTATCATCATTGATTCCATTTTCAAAGGAATTAGCATCTATGCCGTCAGCATGACGTATGCGAGGTACACTAATCGTATGAGGACCTACACCGTATACAGCCTCCAGGTGCTCTGCATGCATCAGCAAGCCGACAAAGTCATAGCGATATAATTCCAGACCAAATAAAACACCCAGACCAACATCATCGATACCGCCTTCCATGGCACGGTCCATTGCCTCAGTATGCCAGGCATAATTATGCTTTGGACCGGTAGGGTGAAGTTTCTCATAGCTATTCTTATGATATGTTTCCTGGAAAAGGATGTATGTGCCGATTCCAGCATCTCTAAGCTTCCTATAATTTTCAACAGTCGTAGCGGCAATATTAACGTTAACTCTTCGAATGGCACCGTTCTTGTGTTTTATACTGTAAATGGTTTTTATGCTCTCTAAAATATACTCAATAGGATTATTTACGGGATCTTCTCCTGCTTCGATAGCAAGGCGTTTGTGACCCATGTCCTGTAGTGCAGTTACTTCCTTTACTATATCTTCTTGAGTAAGTTTTTTTCGTGGGATATGCTTGTTAGTATAATGATATGGACAGTAGACACAGCCGTTGACACAATAATTTGATAAATAAAGTGGTGCAAACATTACAATACGGTTTCCATAAATGTCTTTCTTCATCTGCTCTGCTAGGGCATAAATTTCCTGATTTTTATCCTCTAGATCGCAATCCAACAATACTGCCGCCTCTCTATGGGATAAACCTTTTCTCAACCGTGCTTTTTCTAGGATACTATCAATTAAAGCTGCGTTGTGTTTATTTAACTCAGCATATGCTAAGGTGTCCCTTATTTCTCCATCATGTATAAATTCTTCTGCTTTTGGTGATTTTACATTATACATTACTTACCTCCTGGATGATATTTTCATCCCCTTTAAAATCTCCTCGGTCAATTACGACCTGATATCCTATAAGTTTCATGCTCTCTATAATAGAATGAGTACATTCGGCTGCTTCATCTCCAGTGCTGATTTTATTGTCGTATAGCATATATTTATCTCTGACTTCCCGCGGTGAAAGGTTGGGCATTAAAACATTTGCACCGGCGAGGATAGCTTTTTCCCGTCCCACTGGATCGATTGTCCCAATAGCTGTTGTAGCCGGAAGCAGAACGGAGGGAAGCATAAGCCGGACCAATCCAACAATATACAGTGTGAGTTCTGCCGTGCCGCCAGGTTCCGCAAAAAAAGGTGTATCGTGATGGGGAATAAACGGGCCGATGCCCACCATATGAGGCCGAAATTCCTGAAGATACAGCAGGTCTTCTGCTAAGATTTCAGAAGTCTGCCCGGGGGAGCCTACCATAAAGCCGCTTCCCACTTGGTATCCAATCTCTTTAAGATAATTCAGGCACTGTTTCCTTGATTCCAGTGAAAGTGACGGCGGATGAAGCCTTTTGTAATGAATCGGATCGGCAGTTTCATGTCTGAGGAGATAACGGTCGGCACCTGCATCATAATAAGCTTTATAACTTTCATATGAGCGTTCCCCAATGGATAAAGTTACAGCGCAATCTGGGTAAAGACTTTTGATGCCTTTTATGATATCTATAATAACCTGATCATTGTAATGGCTATCTTCACCCCCCTGAAGCACAAAGGTTCGGAATCCGAGCCGATATCCCTCTTTGCAGCAATCAAGGATCTGTTCTTTAGTTAAACGGTAGCGGGAAGTATTCTTATTGCTTCTGCGTATTCCGCAGTAATAACAATCGTTCTTGCAGTAATTGGTGAATTCTATAAGTCCTCTAATAAATACTTTTTTACCGTAATGCAGCTCTCTGATATTACGTGACTTTTCAAATAAATACCTGCTGATCTCAGGGTTCCGGTTTTCTATCAAGGATATATACTCATCTTTAGTTAGTTGGTGATACTTTTCAAGTTTATCGATTAATCGTTTCATCATGAGGAACCCACGGATTCTGTATATGCAACCTTTGAATAGATAGTTTTAGTGCTTACGCCCGGTAGCATTCCAAGCTTACCTGAAAGCGAGCTGATTACATCTCCGGGAGCATCCAATGCAATACTGATGATGGCAATATTTCTCTTAGCATAGGGGACTCCCATTCTGCCGATGATATACTTTGAAAATTGATGAAGAATAAGATTCATTTTTTCCACAGAATCTTCATTTTCAACAATAATTCCGATTAAAGCGACTCGAGATTCCATAATATAAATCCTCCATTACAAAAAACTTTTTGTCTTCCAGGCGATATTTCCTAATAATAAAAAATGCGCCTTTAAAGGCGCAAAAAACAGCTATAAGAATAAGATTTAAGCTTTTTATTTTTTGTGCCTTTCCCCTCAGAAAAACCTTCGGGCGTCAGAACAACATACATATTGTTATTTGTTTAACATTCTAATGTCATTATACCCCAGTGACTGGGGTATAACAACAATAATTTAACAATTTATATAAAAAATTTTGTAATGGATAAAACAAATGATAAGTCACAGTAGTAGTTATGGATTTTAATAATAGATACGATAAAAGAGAGGTGGGCGCCTCTCTTTTATCTTAGATGGGTTAATGTTATAAATTGGGTGGTTTGTCAATTAGAATCGATAAAGAGCGCTAATAAAATCTCTTATTGTCGATTCCTGATATAAGCTTAGCAAATTGTGCTAATAAATGCAATAATTTTTTAAAAATCCAATTTATTTTATTATTGTTAGATCTTGTACTGCTGTTAATTATTATTAACTCCTTATAAACTTTAACTCCAACACTTCATCTAAATTTCGCTCACTCAATTCCCCTCAGTTGTCACTTAAATTATTTATTATACCATTTTATATCATTAAACTAATGCTTGAGTATAAAAAACATGGTATAATTTTACATTACCAGGAATGAAAATTAATACTTCTTTCCTGATATAATATTTAAATTATTAAGGTAGGGTGAAAGGAAAATGTCTAATATACTTTCGGCAAATATGCGTGTCGTAACCTCGTCCGAGATGAAAGAAATTGAGAGAAGAGCTGACGAGGCGGGGCTTTCCTATTATCAGATGATGGAAAACGCAGGGAGTGGAGCGGTTGAACATATCGTAAAGAATCATTCCGTAAGCAATAAGTCTGTTTTGATTTTCTGCGGCAAGGGAAACAATGGGGGAGACGGCTTTGTCGCTGCTCGAAGATTGCATGAGTTGGGGGCAAAAGTTAATATCGTACTTGTAGAAGGGGAACCAAAAACAGAAGACGCAATAAAAAACAAACTGCTTTGTGAATCCTTGAATATCCCATTTTATAACGGAAAGGAAAATGTAAGTGAAGTTCAGTTTAAGGTATCAAAAGCAGATATTATCATTGATGCTATTTACGGCACTGGATTTCATGGGGAATTAAGAGAGCCGGTACGAAATATCACTAAGTTTATCAATGCCTCTAAAGCTCACGTTTATGCTTTGGATATCCCCAGCGGATTGAATGGAGATACCTGCTATGCGGATAGTGATACTGTAATCGCTGATGAAACCATTGTGTTCCATCGATTAAAACCGGCTCATGCAGATGAGAGATGTGTTCAGTACTTTGGAAGAATTATTTGTATTTCCATAGGGATTGAGCAGGTGCTTGGGTCAGACAGCTAGGTTTTTTTTGACTTTTTTCTTTTGCGTACGTATTCTGTCAGAAGATACTCAATCTGACCATTTATAGATCGAAAGTCTTCTTCAGCCCAGGCAGCAAGCTCCCTCCAAAGGGATGGTGATAACCGCAGCAACAATTGTTTCTTACCTTTTTCTTTATTATTAGTTTGCAATCATCCCACCTCCCCATATCCAAAACATACTAGTAAATGGAACCACTGTTGATGACAGGCTGTGCATCTCTGCTCCCGCAAAGAACTACTAAGAGATTGCTCACCATAGAGGCTTTTCGCTCCTCATCTAATTCGACGATCTCTTTTTCGCTCAGCTTATCCAATGCCATCTCCACCATACCCACAGCACTATCGACTATCATCTGTCTTGCAGCGATAATTGCTGAGGCCTGCTGTTTTTGAAGCATTGCTGCTGCTATTTCTGGAGCATAAGCCAGATGGGTAATCCTGGCTTCAATAATTTCAAGGCCTGCAATATCTGTAGATTTCTGGATTTCTTCCTTTAGTTTTTCAGCAATTTCCTGACTACTTCCACGAAGTGACTTTTCCTGATCTTCATTGGTTGAATCATAAGGATAAAGTCTAACGATATTTCTTAATGCAGAATCACATTGAATGGAAAGATACTCTTTATAGTTATCGACATTAAAAGCAGCTTTTGCTGTATTGACAACACGCCAAATCACTACAATTCCGATGATGATGGGATTTCCAAGCTCATCATTTATCTTTTGTTTTTCGTTGTCCAACGTCATCGTCTTCAGTGATATGATTTTACTTGGTTTCTTAGCAGGTGTTGGGACATTCTTCCCTGCAGTGTTCATTGAATCGAGATTAATTGATGAACCAGCTGCTGATTCAGCTGTTGGATTAAATGCAGTTACGAAAGGATTTACAAAAAAGAAACCTTCCCCTTTTAGTGTACCATGATATTTTCCAAATAAAGTGAGCACGAGCGCTTCATTAGGCTTAAGTATTTTCAATCCTGAAAATAAAATTGGGCCAATTAGTAAAAAATACAGAGCACTTATCACTATGAGTGCTGTACCGGCACCGTTGCCTTGAACGCTAACCCGAATTATGCCAAAAATTACCCCAGCTATAGAAGCAAGCATCAATAGGATGTTGAGGATTAGTACAATCATTCCATTCATAGATTTAGGAGTGATTTCCTCGAAGTGCATTTGTTTTCCTTGCAACTTATCAGTATTAGACATATATAAAACCCCTTTTATATCTTTACCTACGAATATGATATCAAATTGATATCATAATTATATTAGATTATGGACGAAGGAATGTCAATAGATGCTGTTAATACGTAAAGCAATTGTAATAAAACTATATTTAGATTGAAGTTAAAGCTTAATAGAGGTATAATTTTATGATTTATAGATTACACATTTATGTTTAATCAGAAATAACCAGGCCCGGAGGGTTTAGCGATGAACAAGCAGGATTTGATAAGATTAGCAGAGTGTTATATTGAAAATGCAGAGAATAATTATGTATCAAAAGAACGAGCCATATCAGATAAGACTGTTGGTTTGAAAATATTTGACTATCCGATTTTTGCTTTTGGTTCAGCAGATGATGAATATTTTACACTATTTAAGCAGCCTTCGATTATAGGGAATCACTTCTTAGCTCCAAAAGAATGGATGCCGAGAGCAAAAACAGTTATTTCATTTTTTTGCCATATACTGAAGAAATAAAGAAAGCAAATAAAAAGGTCAAAGAATTGCCTGCTGACGAGTGGCTTCATGGTAGATATGAAGGGCAGATGCTGTTGGAAGAAATGTGTGAATATTTGATGTCCAAGTTATCAGATGCAGGATTCGAAAGCTTGGCACCGTCTTTGGACGATAGGTTCTGGACGAACGATTACGATAAAAAATATGATATGATATACTGTTTACGAGCAATTGGTCGGAACGACATATTGCTTTTGTTTGCGGGTTGGGAACCTTTGGGCTTTCTAAAGGGCTAATTACAAGAAAAGGTACTGCTGGAAGATTTGGCAGTATTCTCACGGATTTATTTTTAACACCTGACACAAGGGAGTATAAAGATGTGTATGAATACTGTAATATGTGCGGAATCTGTGCAAAAAAATGTCCGTCGAGTGCAATTTCTGTCGAAAACGGTAAGGATTGTTTACCATGTTATGAATTTATAGAAGAAACTCTTAGAAAAAATTACCCCAGGTACGGCTGTGGAAAATGTCAGGTTGGGGTACCATGTGAAAGTAGGATACCATTATGACAGCTTCAGTTTCAGTAATACATTATATAGGTATTATTCTAGTTTTTTTAATTATTTTATTAGTTGGAATACGGTCCGGAAAATCAATTAAATCAATCAATGAGTTTTCTGGGAAGGCAAGAACTGCTGGATTGGGAATTATTTCGGGAACAATCATAGGAACAATTGTTGGAGGAGCATCAACTATTGGCACTGCACAGCTAGCATATACTAATGGATTTTCTGCATGGGTGTTTACTCTCGGAAGTGGAATAGGCTTGATAATAATGGCGGTCTTCTATTCTAAAAAACTCTATAACAGCGAATGTAAAACATTGCCGCAATATATTGAAAAAGAATATGGGAAGACTGCTGGAAGGTTTGTGACGATGCTGAATTCATTAGGAAGCTTTTTAAGTATAGTTTCACAGATCATGTCTGGTACAGCCTTGCTTATTACTTTTATCGTAATCATTACCGGCAATCTAAATGTCAATACGATTATTGTGGTTGCATCTGCAATAATTTCTGTCATTTTTATGATGGTATACGTGACGTTTGGTGGTATGGTTGGCGCAGGATTAGTAGGGATAGTAAAAACAGTTCTTTTGTATGTAGGGATGGCTATTTGCGGAATTATGGCAATAACCATGCAAGAAGGAGGATACGCAGGATTTGTAAGTACACTTGGAGGATTGGATACAGAGTATTTTAGTCTTATTGGACGAGGATTTTGGACTGATGGAGGGAAAATTCTATCTTTGATTCTCGGAGTTCTGACAACACAAACATATATTCAAGCACTTATTTCAGGCAGAAGTTTGCGTATGTCAAGGATAAGTGTTAGTATCAGTGCAGTATTCGTTGCTGCCATGGGGATACCGGGTATATTAGTCGGCATGTACATGCGTGTTAATTGTTCGGACCTAGTTGGAGAAAACGCAATTTTAGCTTTGCCTCTTTTCATATTAAAATATGTACCCGCACTGCCGGCAGGAATAATCATAGGAACATTATTGATTGCAGCTGTAGGAACCGGAGCTGGAGTTGTCCTTGGGTTGAGTACAATGATTTATAATGATATTTATATACAATTATTTAAGAAAGAATATTTGAATCCGCGCAAAGCACTTTTGGTTTCAAGATTGATAATAGTAATAGTTTTGTCTTTAACGTGTATAGTAGCAATCCCAATGATTATTTTGAAAGCACAGGTGCAGGATATAAGTACTCTATCGATGGCGCTGCGCGGAGCTGCAGCATTCATGGCGCTGTTTGGAGCATTGTTTCTTACAGGAAAACTCAGAAAAGAGTATGCAATCATTAGTATTATTGCAACGCCATTACTCGTATTGTTCTCAAAGCCATTTATTCCGGAAGGCATCGATTCTCTTTGGGTTGGTTTTGTATTTTCAGCAGCTGTGATGGTAATTGGTTTAATATTTAGCAAATATTATCACAAGAATCATCAATCGGGAGACAACGTAAGCTAAGTATCATTGTAAAGATCATGAAACGGGAGGAATCTGAGCGAATATCATCACAAACATTAAGAGGAGGAATCTGAGCTAAATATCAAGGGAATCCTCCTGGATGTAATTTATATAGTTGAACAAACCTTGTGCTAAATAATTACTCATACTTTCAGCTTGAGCCAGAATTCTGCTGAATATATCGACATTTCTGGCATAATCTCCTGATAAGAATGTGGTTGACTCATCGATCGTGGCATGGAGCAGATTGCGCAATCTGTTTCTCAATTCTCTTTCTTCCCAGAATGGATTTATTGCTGCTAGAAATGCAGCTCTTTCTTGTTCATTTTCATAAAAAAGCTGGGTAAGTCGATTTATTTCTTCAATATTACCTTCAATTTGGGCATCTATAAAGGCAACGATTAAATCTATATATATGTTAAACAAATCTATATAGTCATCCGATATCTGATCTCCCAAAATTCTCCTTAATACGTTTATATAATCAACAGGTACCTGCCTTAAACGAGTCAATATTATCTCGGAATCCCCAATCTCAAGATATATGCTAAGCATATAAATTCGGACCCAAGTGACAAGTTCAAACCAAAACATCCTTATTTCATAGATTGTATTAATTTGATCGTAGGTAACACATTCAACGTTTTCGAGTCCATAGTCAATCTGTACACCGGAAGTGATATAGTCATATAGTCCCTGCGCAAAAACATCACCCATTAAATTTGTATGAGCTTTAACAAGGTCATAAAGTTCCATAATTCTATTTATATCATTTGCTGCAAGTGCATTTGCCAACTCGATTATGTAATGCGTATATGTTCCTAGCAGATTGTAGTATTCAAATTCGTCCCAGAAAGGGTTAACAGTTTCCAAAAAAGCTGCTCTTTGTGCAACGTTCTCATATAGTTGCTCGACATATCTATTTACAGCTTCTGTATCTCCATCCAATTGAGCCGAAATCAAGTTATATAATGTTATTGCATACTGACTTAAGTACTGACTGTACTTCTCCGAAATTTCCCTACCAAATATTATCTCCAGCATATTTCCAATTTCTAAGGATTCAAAATATAATCGGCTGAATAAATCCGCGGCAGCATTAACACCGTAATATCTGCTGTTTATATATTCTCTGCTCCAGGTTGTCAGCCTGCGGTAATAGGTTCTCGCATTAAAAATCATATTCATTTGACTGAAAGTAATACACTGTGGATCAAAGTTTTTTTTCATTGTCATATCACTGCTCCTTCAAGATAGTATTCAGCAATAATTGAATACTTAATAATCAATATAAAGAGTGTACCTTAATCAATATATTTTCCAGTAGACATAAATGACACCAATTATTATCGAAATTAAAAAATGTTCATAAAATATCGATGCTGTGATGTCTGTAAGCAATGCAATGCAATAACCTGGACATGTGATGCAGTCCGGTGATAAAATAAATGAACGGTTACTAGGCAGGAGGAATACATATGCTTAATATTGGATGCCATTTATCTTCATCAAAAGGCTTTACACACATGGGGGAACAGGCATTGAGCATCAATGCAAATACCTTCCAGTTTTTTACCAGAAATCCACGAGGAAGCAAGGCAAAGGATA
>DUPP01000084.1 GCA_012838265.1 Clostridiales bacterium | reverse complement strand
ATGGAATATATAAAGTTTATAGGAGAAACTATGGGTAAAATATGGGGAATGTTTATGGATATACCTTCACCTTTGGAGGGTGTATCGTTAGGTTATATTAGGTTGGGTTTGATATTGTTATCTGTGATGATGTCAGGGTTGACTTTGAGTATAGCAATTCCGAAAAGAAAAGAGGGGGATGAAATAAGAAATGACAGAACTTGAGGTATTGGTGGAGTTGTTGGGAGTGTATCAGATGGTAACGGGTGAGAGTGGTACTATGCCTGAAGATATAGAGTTACAAACTCAAACTTTGTTGGAAGTTAAAGAAACGATGTTGCAAATACAAGAGCAAAACGCTAAAATGTATGTAACTGTTGGATTAATGCAAGCTGTAATATTTGCAACTTGTACTATTATGATTGTTCGGGGGTGGTTGCATGGGAGCCGGAATTAATTTTTTAGACCATGTGATTGGTATAGTGCCAGAGGGATGGGAGCCGTTGCGTTATCAATGTGCTTTTACGTTGGTCTTGGTGGTGATTGATTATATATTCAGGTTAATCAATCTGCCATTTAAGATAAGTAGGAAACGTTCATAAAAGTGTAGGAAGGAGGTAAAGAGGCTATGTTTTCGGATTTCATCACTAACGCGACAGAACTCATTACTGCTATATTGGGATGGGTTCCTGACATCGGAGAACTCCTGCTGACCGTGCCGATACTGGCCCTTAGTGTCGTGTTCTGGATAGTCGGGAAGTGTACGGGGCTGTTCGGATCGCTGCTGGGTAAGGCATAATGTTTCCTGAGCCATTTGCGGACCTGGTGATGTATGCCAGTATAATAATGGGCAGTTTTTTAGAGTTTATCATAGAAGTATGTACTATTATGTGGACTGACCCGTTAATGTTACTGGCCCTGGGTATATGCCTGGTGATGGGTGTAGTGAATTTAATTAAGGGCTTGCTTTGGGCGTGATTTTATATCACGCTCATTGCAATATCAGGAGGGGGAATAATGATACGTATTATATTGATAATGTTATTAGTTAGGTATATATATGTACGATTTATCAGAAAAGAGAAGTTGCGGACCGGAATAGACATAGTAATGGGCTTGCCAGGGGCGGGAAAAACGACATATGCGGCGTATCTTGCAAAAAGGCATATAAGGGCGGGTTATCCTGTTTATAGTAATGTACCAATTGATGGGGCCAGGGAATTTGATGTGGACCGGGATGCGTTGATATATCAGGTGGAGAATGCTTTGATAATTATTGATGAGGCAGGCCTTGAACATGATGCCAGGGCTTGGCAGAATTTCAAGGCTCGTTATACTAAATTTTATAAGTTGCATAGGCATTATCATTTGCGTATAGTGTTGTTCAGTCAGCATTATGAGGACATAGATAAAAAAATAAAGACGATAACAGAAAATATATGTGTTGTAACAAGGGCTCCAATTAAGTATTTTGTAAGGGTTAGGAAAATTCGTTCATTTATTGAGATAAATGAGGATGGCCAGATTGTACTAAAATATGATTGGGTGCCTCGTTTATTAGGGGGCATTAAGTGGCATTTTGCACCAGCAGTATGGGGAATCTTTGATTCATGGTCTCACGAAAAGTTGCCTGAAAAAGAATGGACAGTTTATAAGGTTGATAAGAAAAAGGCAAAGGAAAATGCAGGTAAAGTAAAGAAGAATAAGTTAGGAAGCAAAAAGCATAAATTGCCACGTTCGATTAAGTTATCATAAATATGCAAAAAAAAGAGCCTTAAGGCTCTTTTATTTTTAGTTCTTCAGCACGTTGCCTGATTAAGTATTCAATTTCTGCTGTCTGGCTTCTGGCTTCTTTTTTAGAGAGAAGTTCAAGAAGTCTTTTGATTTTAGGGTTTAATGTAAATGAAGTTTTCTTTTTTGTGGCCATGGTTATTCTCCTTATTTGATTATATATTTTACTAGTTTTATATAAAGTTTGTCGCAGTCGTCATAAATTTGTTTCCAATATTCGTATGATGATTTATCAATTCTGCCTTCTTCGATTTTTTCGAGTTCTGTTTTTGCTTCTAGTCTTCTATTGAAAACTGTATCAGCAATTATAAATAGTTCGTGATTATTGAAATATGGTTTATTCATGCTTTATCCTCCTTTTCTGTTGATGCATTGATAATTAAATCAATGAGTTGCTTAATGTCGGCATCGTTGAAAATTGTCCATTGTAAGCCGGTTTTTTGAAAAAGTAATTTGAAGTAAAAAGTAAGGTAATAGATGGCAAAGTCTCTTTTTGTTCTCATGGTTTAATCATCCTTTCTTCATACTATTTATTTATTATATCTATATTAAATACCATATTTTACGGTATGTCAATACTTTTTAAAAAATTTTTTGAAGTTAATTTTTGCCGGCGGCCGGTTTTTTATGTCAGGCCTGACCTGCTGGTTATGCCGGATGTGCCGCGTGGCCTCGTGGCATTGGAAACATATGCCAGAGGCTCGTTGTCAATGGTCGACCCAAGAGAAAGGCCATAGGCATGCTCATTGACAATGAGTAGCGGCATATGTTAGCCTGTCATGGCAAAGCCATGTGCCATCCGGCGACCCGTGAGCAAGACCCGACTGGTTTTTTCGTCCGACCGTCCGGCCCTGCGGCGGGCGGGAATGAAGTAATTGACAGATTGAAATGTTTGAAATAGAATAAAGATACAAACCGGCATAATCTAACAAGCCGGTTTGCTATCAAAATATTTAACCTGTCAGGGGGTTAATTATGGATATAAAATATTCAGTGGATATGGTGCGGTTGATGGTTAGGCTTAGGCCAGGGGAATTTCAGACAATATTTGATTATCAAGCAAGGATGCCGGGTATTTCTTATTATATGTCGAATCGTGTAAAGGATTATCATTACAATATCATAGTGAAAACAAAAGATTATAGTTATTGGATGGGGTATAAACATAATTCAAGTCATGATAATAAAGATTTCGTAATCGAATATAATCCAAACAAGGTTAAAAATGATGTTCTTGTCAATTATATTTTAAGTGAGTATTTCAATAAATTTACTATGAAAGATATTCGTTATTCTCCTCGTGTATGTTCGGTAGATATTGCAGTTGATATTCCAATTAATATATTAAATTGTTT
>DUPP01000083.1 GCA_012838265.1 Clostridiales bacterium | reverse complement strand
TGTTGCATTATTAGGCATTTTAACAAATAATTCCTCACCTTCCTTACATAGTTTAAAACCGTTAATTTTAGATAGTAACATTTTGGTCTACACCTCCCATGAATCATTTTTGGTCCTGATAAACCCCCCTTTGTTTATTTTGTGACCTCCTATACATTGATTTTAAGCGGTTTTAAAGGATTACCGCAAACCTTTAATCTATTATTCTGTGTATTTGTGTAATTGCCAATCATCTTCGTATACTCCCACAAAATCGCTCCATTTGCTTTTTGTAATCCTTCTTTGACTTTGTTTATCACTTATGAATTTATCTTTTATCGGTTTACCGTTTTCGACTGCTATTTGTTGTATTTTTACTCCTTTTTTTGTTACTCCTACAACTTGATAAGCTCTAAAAACACTGTTGTCACCTGGTCTTGTGCTATGCAAAATATCACCTTTTACATATGGATTTACGATGTTGTCTTTTGATTCTTTTGCTTCCACTATTTCAATAATTGCCTCATATGGATCTTTACTAATCCAATCCTTTAAATTGCCAGTTTCATTTATCATTTTATAAGTAAAATTTACCGTTCCTGTTCCAGTTACTTCTACGATTCCCCATCTTTTAACTTTAACCAAATATCCTACTTTTATATTATCTTTATTAAATCTGTTACCGCCAATTTCATCTAAGCAATTCTCTAAAAAAGCTTGTTTATCTATTTCATATTCTAATTTTTCTAACGTATCATTTATCCAATTTTGGTATTGTTCTGCTGTTATTTCTTCTCCTTGATAATTCTTAATTACTTCTCCATTTTCAATCTTATACAATTGCTCTTCATAGTATATTATATCTTTTTCAAATTTTGCTATATTTCTTTTACATTCCTTAATTCGATTATGCAAATACACCGGATTCCGTAATTGCTTTTTGTCTGCTGTCTGTCTCGCTGTTTCTGCTCTATCTCTAAAATAATCCGATTTTCTGTATTCCTCAAATCCTTGTCTATATCTGCTAATTATTTTCTCCCTACTTCTAGTGAACGCCCTGCCCCTTGAACTGTTAATATTCGGCTGTGTTACCCATGACCAATCTTTTCTACACTCATTAAATACTGATTGCATATTTTTAGCTCTTTTTTGTGCATTGTCTGCGTATTCTTCATAACGTTCTGATCTTGCCTCTGCTTTTTCTGCTTTTTTGTTTAATTCTTCTTCATAGCTTAATCTTTCGCCCGTTGCTCCTGCATCTTCAAGGTTTAATTTTTTAGCTAATTCTTTAGCCCAATAGTGATTATTTTTTGATCTGCTTACCCATGCTCCTGCTGTTCTGCTCCATAAAAACCTTGATTTAATCTCCCTTTTTTGTTCATCTGATAATGCTAAATACTCCTGCTTGTCAAAGTGCATTTCTATTTTTTGCGTTTCCTTGTTAAGTAAAAATTTACCCATTTAATACACTCCTTTGTTTTTATATTGACTCTCCCTCTCTATATTTATCCATGCTTGAGACTGGCTTCGGCTGTATTAGGAAAGGGGAAGAATCCCCTATACTCGCACTGGTTTTTTGCAATACTTTTCAAATGATTTTTTCAAGGCTTCAAGCTGTTTTGCCCTGAATTCATTGTGTGCTTCTTCTGTTACAAATCTTGTGCCGCTATGCCCCTTGTCGACGTTGGATATTGCACATTCATATAATGAGCTAATCTTCCTATCACCGTTGACTTCCTTCAAATCGTATGTGCCCCATT
>DUPP01000082.1 GCA_012838265.1 Clostridiales bacterium | reverse complement strand
TGCAATAACGGTCATGATAACGAGATATGTGAAATTGCCGCCCTCTTTGAGGAATAATACCATTAAAACTACACATACAATACATGCAATAAGGTTGAGCCAATTTCTAGCTGGTAAGGTTAGAGGTCTCGATTTCATGATTCCGCGTAATTTGCAGAAAGCAACTACAGAACCTGTAAAGGTTATTGCACCTATGAATACACCTAAAAATATTTCTGATAGCTCTATGTTTAGTGCAGCTCCTGTGGGTGCCACATAATCAGGCATTGAGTGCTTAATGAAGGTGTTAAAACCGACAAGAACAGCTGCAGCACCTACAAAGCTATGTAGAGCAGCTATCAATTCTGGCATTCCGGTCATTTCAACCTTCAATGCTACACGGGCACCTATTATAGCAGCTATTACCATAGCAACTAAGATATAGAGATAAGCACCGGGATCAGCCAATACTATTGTTGATGCCAATGCCAGAGCCATACCTAAGATTCCAAACCAATTCCCTTTTTTAGCTTTTTCCTGATTGGATAATCCAGCTAATGCTTTGATAAAGCAAAGGGCTGCTAAAATATATGCTACTGTTATTAATCCTTGAAACATTTTATTTCCCCCCTACTTCCTTGTTAAACATCTGAAGCATACGATGGGTTACTGTAAATCCACCAAAGACGTTGATAGACGCAATCAGAATGCCTATGAATGCTAGAATAGAAATAACGTTTATCTCAGCAGTAATTTGCAGTAGTACACCTACGACGATAATACCGGAAATGGCATTAGTAACTGACATGAGAGGGGTATGTAATGCATGAGTAACGTTCCATACAACATAATATCCTACTACGATAGCTAGCACGAAAACAGTAAAGTGAACCAGGAATTCAGGAGGCGAATAGTAGCCAGCCAAGAAGAACAGAATTACTCCAACAATTACAAGTGCTGCTTTAAGACCTTTACGTTCCTTCTTTTCCTTTTTAACTGGAGCCTCTGCTGCTGGTTTCTTCGCAGGTGCTACAGATACGCTGATTGGTGGAGGCGGGAACAATACGTTTCCATCATTTATTACGCTCATGTTGCGGAATACTACATCCTCCAGATCTATATTGATATTACCATCTTTTTCTTTACACAATAATTTGGTCAGGTTGACTAAGTTTTGTGCGTACAGTGTAGAGGCTTGCCCTGGCAAACGTCCTGGTAGGTCGGTATAACCAAGAATCTTAACCTCGTTAGGTGTTACGAACAATTCCCCAGGAACAGTATATTCGCAGTTTCCACCTGTGGCAGCTGCCATATCAACGATAACCGAACCTGGTTTCATGGAATCAACCATCTTTTTGGTAATGAGTTTAGGAGCAGGTTTGCCAGGTATAAGAGCTGTAGTTATGATGATATCGACCTCTTTGGCCTGTGATTCGAACAGCTCCATTTCGGCTTTAATGAATTCATCGGACATTACCTTCGCATAACCTCCGGAGCCCGAACCATCTTCCTCTCCTTCAAAATCTAACTTCAAAAACTCGCCACCCATTGATTCAATCTGCTCTGCTACTTCTAGACGAGTATCAAAAGCACGAACAATAGCGCCCATGGAACTGGCAGCACCAATAGCTGCAAGACCTGCTACACCAGCACCTATAACTAGAATCTTTGCTGGTGGGACCTTTCCAGCAGCGGTTATCTGTCCAGTGAAGAATCTGCCAAAATGATGGGCCGCTTCAATAACAGCTCTGTATCCTCCAATATTAGCCATTGAGGACAGTGCGTCCATTGATTGGGCACGAGAAATTCGTGGAACCATGTCCATCGCTAAAACGTTGATTTTTTTCTTGGAAAGCTTCTCAACTAAATCAGGATTTTGAGCCGGATATATAAAGCTTACTAGAGTTGCACCTTCTTTGATCTTGGCAATCTCATCATCATTAGGCGCGTTGACCTTGTAAATGACATCTGATTGCCAAACGGTACTCTCATCCACCACGTTAGCACCTGATTCGGTGTATGCTGCATCCGAAAAGCTGGACTTGTCGCCAGCACCAGACTCAACATAGACATCAAAACCAAGCTTCTTTAACTGCACAACTGAGGCAGGCGATGCCGCGACACGTGTTTCGTTAGCCATGCTTTCTTTTGGAATGCCTATTTTCATTTTCATTCTCCTTTCATATAGTATTGATACTATCAATACTAGTCTAGTAAATTTTTTATTATATGTAAACATACATTTGCGGGCAAGAAATTACAAAATTCGACAAATTATTCACAATGTATATATAAAAATTAATTGAAAGTCACCCTTGAACATGCTAAAATCTTTCCTGCGGGCGGTATTCTATGAAACTTCACCGCAAAGGAGGAAAATATGATAATTGCAAAAACTATTAAAGAGGTACGAGAAAATGTAAAAGCCTGGAGGGCAGAAGGACTAAAAGTTGGACTTGTTCCAACTATGGGGTACTTGCACGAAGGGCATCAAAGCTTAATTAGAAGAGCTGTTAAAGAAAATGACCGTGTTGTAGTCAGCATTTTTGTCAACCCTTTACAGTTTGGGGAAAACGAAGACCTTGATACTTATCCTAGAGATTTTGCCAGAGACAGTAAAATCTGCGCTTCAGAGGGAGTAAGCATGGTATTCCATCCTTCAGGTCATGAAATGTACAACAAAGGCTTCTGCACATTTGTTGATATGACTGGATTGACAGAAACGCTTTGCGGCAAAAGTCGTCCTGGTCATTTCAGAGGTGTCTGTACAGTAGTTTCAAAGCTGTTCAATATAGTAAATCCTGATCGTGCATATTTCGGCTGGAAAGATGCGCAGCAAGTAGCCGTTATAAAAAGGATGGTCATGGATTTGAACATAGATATTGAAATTGTTGCTTGTGAAACGGTCAGAGAATCTGATGGGCTGGCAAGAAGTTCACGGAACGTTTATTTAAGCAGTAATGAAAGAAAGGCATCAACTATACTGCAAGAAGCTTTAAAAGTTGCGGAGAAAAAAATTGCATCAGGAGTCAGGAGCTCCCATGAAATCAAGGAAGCTATGGTCGAAACGATTTCTTCTGTAAAGGAAGTAAAGCTTGATTATGCAGAAATCGTTGATTTGAAAACTCTTCAGCCAGTTAGTACTATAGATGGTCCTACCCTTGTGGCAGCAGCAATCTTTATAGGGGGGACCAGACTGATAGATAATTATATATATGGTATATAATTTAATAAGAAATACAGGAAAATGTGAAAGGATTGACAACCAACTGTCAACCTATTTAACAACCAATCTGACAATCACAAATCACATTTCATCTTAAGAGCAGGGTGACAGAGTTGCTGTCACCCTATTGTATTACATAGGAGATACACCAAGCAGGTGTTTACAAGAGTTGAACAAGTATTAAATAAATATTAAATAAATATTAAATAAACAACTTTCTTATTTCTTCCCCGGACTTAATTGAAAGATAGGCTGGAGCTATATCCGCTACGGTTTTTGCACCGGTTATACCTTCTTTATTAAGCCGATAAGCTGCTCTTGCATAAGCAAGAAGCACATTTGCCGTAAATTCCGGATTTGAATCTAAATTCAATTTGTATTCTATCGTATGATTATGTTCTTCATTTAGTCCAGTTTTTCCGTAATGAAGAATTATTCCGCCGTGAGGTAAGCCACTATGGTCTTTTTCCAACTCTTCCTCAGAAATAAAATGTACGTCTGTATCATAATCAGAAAAATAATTCGGCATTGTTTTTATATCGTTTTCAATTTGTGCCTTATCAGCGCCTTCATCTGCAACAACGTAGCATACTCTTTTGTGTTTTTCTCTGGCAGACAATTCTGGCTGTTCACCTCTTTTTACAGCTTCAATGGCGCTATCTAAAGGTATTGTGTATTGTTTCGCATTCGTAACACCTTTTACCCGCCTTATCGCGTCAGAATGCCCTTGACTGATACCTTTTCCCCAGAAAGTATAGGTTTTTCCATAAGGTAATATGGCTTCAGCATAGATTCTATTAATAGAAAACAGACCTGGATCCCATCCACTGGAAATAATACAAGTTTTTCCTGATGCCAATGCGTTTTTATTGACTATATTAAAGTAATTGGGTATTTCCGCATGATTATCATAGCCATCCACTGTATTGAACATGGCAGCAAAGTAAGGACCTTGTTCAGGCAGGTCAGAAATACTACCTCCGCACAGCACCATAACATCAATTTGCTCGATCATATTCCTTGCATCATCAATATGATAAGAGGATACACCTTCAGATGCAATTTTTACTTTTGAAGGATCACGTCTTGTAAACACTCCGATGAGATCCATATCCTCATTTTGCTTGATTCCCGCTTCCACACCTTTACCTAGATTTCCATAACCAACAATTCCAATTTTAATTTTACTCATAATTATCTTCTCCCTGTAGTAACTTTGTACATCAATATCTTAGACTAAAGCTGATAAGCTTATCCATCAGTGTTATTTTTAAAAAACACACCTTTGCCATGTCTGGCAAAGGTGTGCTTTTTTCGTGGTCGGAGTGGGGAGATTTGAACTCCCGACCTCTTGACCCCCAGTCAAGCACGCTGACCAAGCTGCGCTACACCCCGGTATGGTCGGAGTGGCCGGACTTGAACCGGCGGCCTTTGCGTCCCGAACGCAACACTCTACCAAACTGAGCCACACCCCGATAGATGGTATTATAATATGTTTTATTCAAAATGTAAATAGAACAAACTTAACAAAAATGTCACAGGAATTTTTACTTTTGGTTTATTTTTGCCTATTTTTTTGTCAAAAATTAGTTCAGTTTTAGGATTGTTTAAAGCTTTAATAAATTAGAATTAATTAATTTATAAATAATTTTTATATACGAAATAAAATACGGTATATAAGTATATAAATAAAAATTTTATAACTAAAAAAAGTTGTTTTTCATTACACAATATATAAATAGTAGATAACTTTATTTAGAATACATAGTTCGATTTTGTTTGGTTATATTAATTATCA
>DUPP01000081.1 GCA_012838265.1 Clostridiales bacterium | reverse complement strand
TTTCTGTCATAGGCAGCATACCTGATTTTAATGGTGATACTTCAAAGGGAAAAAACAAAAAAAGAACCACAAGGTTGATTGGCAGTCCTTCCATAAAGGCTCCAGTCACAGAAGCATATAAAACTCTAAGAACCAATATTCAGTATTCCAATCTGGATAATAATCTTAAAGTAATATTGGTAACCAGCTCGACACAGAGCGAAGGCAAAACATCCACTTCCTCCAACCTTGCAATTTCAATGGCCCAGTCAGATAAGAAGGTATTATTGATTGATTGTGATTTACGAAGGTCTAATGTGCATA
Source organism: Clostridiales bacterium (assembly GCA_012838265.1). GTDB lineage: Bacteria > Bacillota > Clostridia > Peptostreptococcales > Anaerovoracaceae > Anoxybacterium. The sequence continues at coordinate 5,500 of DUPP01000081.1, read as the reverse complement.
AGCTTTTTCACATTTTAAATGTTAAAGGGCTAACCAATGTGTTAGCAGAAAATATGGATTACCATGAAATACTTAATTCAGTTGGGATTCCTAACTTGGATATATTGACCAGCGGTCCTAAACCGCCAAATCCTTCAGAAATTCTGGGATCTACAAGAATGGAAGCCTTTATGGAAAGGGTAAGTAAAGAATACGATGTTATTATTCTAGATGCGCCTCCTATTCTCCCTGTAGCTGATGCAATGGTTCTTTCCAAACTTGCAGACGGGATAATTTTAGTTACAGAGTATGGTAAAACTACATATGAAACAGCTGTAAGGTCTAAAGAGAATGTGGAGAACATAGGAGCGAAAATCCTGGGTATTGTAATTAACAATATTCCTATTGATATAAATGGCGGCGGTTATTATTACTACAGCGACGAAGAGTACGAAATCAATCCTAAACCAGTAAAAGTAAAAAAGGGTTTGAATACTAATGTATGACCTTCACTGTCACATATTGCCGTGTATGGATGACGGTCCCTCATCTGTGGAGGAAACTCGAAAAATGCTTAAAATAGCAGTGCAAGAAGGAATACAGGTAATAGCTGCAACCCACCATTTTTTTGATGATGAGACAACTATAGAGGACTACTTGGGATTATGGGAAAGCAGGTACAAGCAGATCCAATCAGTCCTGGAGGAATTTAAGAAAGATATAAAAATTGTAAAAGGGGCTGAAGTCATGATCAGCCCCTTTCTTACACAATTGGATGGTCTCCATAGATTGTGTATTAATGAAGGCAGGTATCTTTTGATAGAACTGCCAATGATGGATATCCCTCAATATACAGAAGAGGTAATCTACAACCTGCGTCTGAAAGGACTTGTTCCAATTATTGCTCATCCGGAGCGAAACCGACGCATTATGGAAGATCCCAATTTGCTCTATCCTTTCATCGAGCTTGGTGCATGGAGCCAGGTAACTTCCGGCAGCATTACAGGGCTCTTCGGAGACAAGGTAAAACGATGTGCCAAAATCCTTCTGAATCATAATATGGCGCACCTCATAGGTACCGATGCCCATTCGTCAGGGAGGAGAGCTCCCAGGATGAAAGAGGCAGTACATACGCTGAAAAAGTGGACAGGCCGAGAAAAGGCCGACAAGATTGTTAACGAGCTACCCCAGGCTGTGCTAAATAATGAGTTTATTGAAATGGATACCCCTAAGTTATATAAAAAGAGTATATTTACCTTTTTCTCTTAAGAAACAGGAGTTTAAGGATATTTATAATATACAAAATCACAACAAGAGTCTTGCTGTTTCGGCGCAGGACTTTTTTGAAATGAGGTTATAGTATACGCCATTAAATATCGCATGTATATGGGGTATATGGTAAAACTATGCCTTTTTCCGAAATTCGTCTTTTTGCCATAATCATAATCGACGTGAGTATGGTGAAAGGTTCAGAACCACAAGAGGTAGCAGAAAAATCAAGAATAAAATTTGTTATGCAATTTATAGATTATCCCAACTACTTGAAAATTTCGATGAGTTGGAGTCCTTCAAATAATTGGTATAATATATAATCGAAAGCTAACGGAAGGGCTGAAGTGATGAACTCAAAAATAATCATGTATCAGAAAGAAGATGGTTTAACAAAAATAGAAACAAATTTTGATGGAGATACTGTATGGCTTTCAATAGATCAAATGGCAGAATTATATCAACTTGACAAGTCTACAATCTCTCGACACATAAAAAATATCTTTACTGAGGGCGAACTTGAGCGTCATTCAGTTGTTGCAAATTTTGCAACAACTGCGACTGATGGGAAAACATACCAAGTTGACTATTATAACCTCGATGTAATCATATCCGTTGGTTACCGGGTAAAGTCATTACGTGGCACGCAATTTCGTATTTGGGCAAATAAGATCTTAAATAGATTAGTCACTGCATATCTAGAATTTGCTGAACTCCAAGCGATCAGACAAAGACCAATGTATATGAAGGATTGGATAGAGAAGTTAGATGACTTTATAAAAATGAGCGGAAGCGAGTTGCTGGATCATGCAGGAAAAGTCAGTCATGAAAAGGCCAAGATAAAAGCAGAATTAGAGTATGAGAAGTACAAAGGTCGAAGCAAAGATCAATTAACGAGAGTTGAGAGAGATTTTATTGAACATGTGAAGACTGCGCAGAAGCAGCTTGAACAAGGCAAAATAGTAAGCAACTATTAGGAATTTACGAATAGTTCAGACTGAAGGTTCACGTCAGGTAAATAGAGAAATAAAGCATTATAATTTACAAGTCATTATTTCTGTCGGGTTTAAAGTAAATAATGAACGCGCTGTACAGTTTCGCAAATTGGCAAATCAAATTGTTCAGGATAGACTGTTTAAAAGTGATTTTGATAAACTATTGGAAAGTACAAAAGAGGATTGATTTAATTGCCAAGGATTTATTGACAGTTCAAGTTAATGATTAATTTTCAAGGTGAGAACAATGGATAGAAACTCTGGAGGTTTTACTTTAGTAGAATTAATTGTTGTGATAGCAATACTTGGAATCATTGTAATAATAGCAATTCCTAGATTAGCGGGTTTTAGAAGTAAGGCTGAAGAAAGTGTATGTGTTGCTAATCTGAAAACTGTAGAAAGAATGTATTCAGCTTTTCTGGTTGAAAATGATATTGATCATGAGAATGATAGCAAATTTGATCAATTTGTTATTGGGAATTTTAATGAGGTATGTCCAGCTGGTGGTCTCATCACATATGAGGGTGGAAAAATAAAGTGTAGTGTGCATAGTGGTGGGAGTGAAAGTGAACAAGGCCCAGGGGAGGAAGTGCCTTGGATTTGAGATCAATAGGCTACATGATGACAAAAATGAGAAGTGCATATGTTGTGGGCAACATATGTTCAATTACAATATATTGCATATGTTTATCCTTTCAGCAAAATCATGTGCGACGTGAGTAGGGTGAAAGGACCAAGGCCATAAGATATAGATTAGAGCAACTGCTCGAAAATTTCGATGAGTTCAAAATGATATGATAAACTGTTTATGAACCTGTAACAAATACTTACAAGTTCAAATGATTAAGTATAGATTAATAATGTATAAAGATACTGTGATGAAGGGAGACAACCATGAAACCTAAAAACAATAAAATCGATGTCCAAGGAAGAGAAGTTGTCATCAACACAGTAAATAATGAAGACTATATTTCAATTACCGATATTGCAAAATATAAGGATGAGAATCGAACTGGTTACATCATACAAAACTGGATGAGAAATAGAAACACCATTGAGTTCTTAGGTATTTGGGAAAGACTTAATAATCCAGATTTTAATGTCATCGAATTCGAGTACATTAAAAGTCAAGCTGGACTTAACAGCTTTGTTCTTACATCTAAGAATTGGATTGAATCGACAAATGCAATTGGTCTTGTTTCAAAAGCTGGAAGATATGGCGGAACATATGCTCATAAAGATATTGCGTTTGAGTTTGCATCATGGGTATCGGTTGAATTTAAGCTGTACCTCATAAAAGAGTTTCAAAGGCTGAAAGATCAGGAACAGGGACAATTAGATTGGAACATTAAAAGAAATTTGACTAAGATTAACTATAGAATTCATACAGATGCAATTAAAGAAAATATTATACCTAAAGAATTGAGTGGGAAAGAAAAGAACTTTATCTACGCATCTGAAGCGGATGTACTTAATATGGCTTTGTTTGGTATGACTGCAAAGGAATGGAGAGAGAACAATCCAGATAAGGCTGGAAATATAAGAGATTATGCTAACGTATCTCAATTGATATGCTTGTCGAACCTTGAGAGCTTAAATGCAGTTTTGATTAATGATGGTATGGAACAGAGCCAGAGGCTTGAAAAGTTAAACAAGATTGCCATAAGTCAAATGAAGATTCTCGTTGATGATGGAAGTGAATATCTTGCAATAGAGTCTAGAGAAGAAAAATGAGTGATTAATGGTGGTAGATATAAAATCATTGACTACCGCTGAAAGCCAGTCAATTAAAGGATTATAAGAGTTGGTGGTAGATGGTGGTCGATAAATTCGGAAACTTTTGATTGGATGTATATATCGTCGTGAGTATCGGAAAAGAATAACAAGGGTGCAAATGTAGTAATAGCAAGGGTTTTATAGGTTGAATATTTAGTTGGATTATTACAGAATGGTTACAAGGTTGACCATTCAATCAGTGGAAACGCTTAAAGCATTGGAATTATACATGTTATAGAGATTTTTAGAGTTTTGTTTTTTTATACATATTTAAGCATTTTTAAATTTTACATATATTACATAGATTTTAGTTAGGGGGAACCATTATGGCAGAGAAAATATGGCTTTCATCACCCCATATGAGCGATGAAGGATATGAACAAGAGTATATTAAGGAAGTTTTTGATACAAATTGGATTGCACCATTAGGACCAAATGTAACTGGATTTGAAGAAGAGCTTGCAGCTAAAGTAGGAGCAAAACACGCTGCTGCATTAAGTGCAGGGACAGCTGCAATACATATGGCTTTAAAAGCTGCAGGAGTTGGACAAGGTGATATTGTATTTTGCCAAGACTTAACTTTCTCAGCAACAGCTAATCCAATCATATATCAAAATGCAACTCCTGTTTTTATAGATAGTAATTTTGAAACTTGGAATATGGATCCAGGAGCATTAGAGGCAGCTTTTAAAAAGTATCCTGAAGTAAAGGCTGTGCTAGTTGTTCACCTATACGGACTTTCTGCAGATATGGATCCTATTGTAGAGTTATGTAAGAAACATAATGTAACTTTAATAGAAGATGCTGCGGAGTCACTTGGGACAACCTATAAAGGTAAATATACTGGAACCTTTGGTGATTATGGTATCTTCTCTTTTAATGGAAATAAAATCATAACTACCTCTGGTGGAGGAATGTTAGTTTCTGATAATGAAGAGAGAATTGCTAAAGTAAGATTCTGGTCTACTCAAGCTAGAGAAAAAGCAAGACACTACCAACATGAAGAGATAGGTTATAACTATAGAATGAGCAATATAGTTGCGGGTATTGGTAGGGGTCAATTAAAAGTATTGGATCAAAGAGTAGCTAAGAAGAAATATATATTTGAATTTTATAAGAGAGAACTTGATGGTTTAGAAGGTGTAGACTTCATGCCTGTTAATGAATGGAATGAGCCTAATTATTGGTTATCATGCATCACTTTGAATGGACAAGTTAGACCGATTGATATTATGGAAGCTCTGGAGAAAGAGAATATCGAAAGCAGACCTATTTGGAAGCCAATGCATATGCAGCCTGTGTTTGAGAAGTATGATTTTATTGGTGAAGGAGTTTCTGAGAAGATTTTTGAAAATGGCGTATGCTTACCAAGTGATACTAAAATGACTGATGAAGATTTAAAGAGAGTATGTAGTGTTGTCAAGGGGTTGTGGGTAAATGAAGAAGCCTACAAAGAAGTAGCAAGTACATCTGAGGTGTTG
>DUPP01000080.1 GCA_012838265.1 Clostridiales bacterium | reverse complement strand
TTTTAAGCATCTCCTTGGGTGCTTTATTTGTCATGCAATTATCAAGGTTCAAGTTTATCAAAATGCATTCCCGCACTTCGTTCAAAACATTCATTTTAGGTCTTGACTTTTAATAGTTGGTCTTTCTAATATAGGAAATATCGCATTCAGCGATTATCGACGATAATACAGACAATATTATACCCCAAAACAAGGAAATTTAAAATAGAACATAGCAGCGTACAAACCTGCAGAACAGCAGCAAAAAAATCTCAGCTTAGTATCAGGAAAATCTGCCAGACAAACCATCAAAACAGCGATGGTAAAAATGTCCTTAACAAATAAGCTTTTATCTATGTGGGTGATTGTGATAGAATGATTTAGTCTATTATTGTTATAAAATTAGGAGCAATTGATGAAACATATTTTTATATTAAATCCCGCTGCCGGGAAGGGGAAAATCGAGAAGACTTTATTACCGCGAATTATAAATGATTCTAAAAGACTTGATATTGATTATGAGATTCACCGTACTTTCGGGCCTGGTGATGCTGAGCAGTTTATAAAAAGAAGGTGTACCGGCCGAAATGCAGACACTAATTATAGATTTAATACAGACAAAGAAGGAGATAAGCTGCGTTTTTATGCCTGCGGAGGCGACGGTACATTAAACGAGGTGATAAATGGTGCATTCGGTCAACAGAATGTAGAAGTTGCAATGATCCCTGCAGGAACAGGCAATGACTTCCCGCGGAATTTCGGTTCTTTAGATGACTTTAATGATATTGAAGGTCAGATTCTCGGACAACCAAGACCGATTGATTTAATTCGCTATCAGCAGATAGCAGAGGACGGGAAAACAGAATTACTTCCAAGGTATGGAGTCAATATGTTCAATATAGGGCTGGACAGTAATGCTGCTGACCTTGCGGCAAGATTAAAAACTTATCCGTTTATACCTATCTCTTTGGCATATATTTTGGGTCTTGTTGCGGTGCTTGGGAAAAAGGAAGGCGTAAATCTGGAGATTTGCTTAGATGATGGAGAAATTTATAAAGGTGACTTTATGCTGATTGCTATCGGCAATGGCGCCTACTGCGGCGGAGGTTATAAAGGGGTGCCTTATGCGTCAGTTGATGATGGTCTTATTGATGTGAGTATTGTTAAAGAGATAAGCCGTTTTAAATTAGTAACTCTTTTAAATAAATATAAAGAAGGTACACATCTGGAAGATCCTTCTACTGCAGACTTTATCGAATATCGAAAATGTAAAAGATTGATTATTTCGTCAAAGAATGCAGTAAAGCTTAGTGTAGACGGCGAAATATCAATGACTGGAAAGATTACTTTTGAGATGATTCCAAGCTGCATTAATTTTTCTGTTCCCCGGACTTGCGGATTAATATGAAAATGTGCTATAATTCACTTTGCTTGCCATACAAGGAGAGGTATCGAAGTGGTCATAACGGGGCTGACTCGAAATCCACTCGGTCAGTTGCTTTGAAAATGCGGGAAACCCTTGAGTTTTCGCGGGTGTGCGGGATTTTGAAAATTTAGCTTTTTACCGATTTCTACGGTTTTTCTACACTTTGCCTTGACTTCTACGAAAGGCTCGGTGTATTAAAATAGAATATGGAGGCGTATCGAAGTGGTCATAACGAGC
>DUPP01000079.1 GCA_012838265.1 Clostridiales bacterium | reverse complement strand
GTATTATATCACACGCCTTTGGAGTTATAAAGGGTGTATTTTTTATACCCATTTTCAGAAAGGAAAGGTGATATAATGCCAGTTTACAAAGATGAAAAACGCAATACATGGTATGCATCATTTTATTATACTGATTGGACTGGGAAGCGGAAGAAAAAGAAAAAAGAAGGGTTCAAAACTCAAAGGGAAGCTAAAGCTTTTGAAAGGGATTTTTTGAGTAAAGCACATGCAAGCTGTGACATGGCTTTTGGGCAGTTAGTGGAACTGTATATGGAAGATTGCAAAAGCCGATTGAAACCAACTACATTGGAAAATAAGAAATATGTAATTGACTTAAAAGTCCTACCATACTTTAAGGATATGCCCATTAACACAATTACTGTTGCAACAGTTAGGAAATGGCAAAATGAATTGATTTCTGATGAAAATAATTACAGTCCAACTTATCTTAAAACTATTCACAATCAACTTTCAGCAATATTTAACTTTGCAAGGAAATACTATGGACTTCCAACCAACCCTGCTGCTTTATGTGGAAGCATGGGAAAGAAAACCGCTGATTCAATGCAATTTTGGACAGTTGATGAATTTAAGAAATTCATTGCTGCTGTGGAAGATAAATCAACTTCAAAAGTTGCATTTGAATTGCTTTTTTGGACTGGAATGAGGTCGGGGGAACTACTTGCATTAACATTAAATGATTTTGATTTTGAAGCCCAAACAGTCAGCATCAACAAGAACTATGCCAGGATGAAGGATGAAGATTTAATTCTTGAACCAAAGACACCTAAAAGCAAAAGGGTTATAACATTACCACCTTTTTTATGTGACCTTGTTCAAGATTATGCTTCTAAGCTTTATGATTATGAACCTGATGAAAGGTTGTTCCAAGTAACAAAATACTACCTTCACCATGAAATGGACAGAGGTTGCAAGAAATCAAAGGTGAAGAAAATAAGAATTCATGACCTGCGACATTCCCATGCATCTTTGTTAATTGAAATGGGATTTTCACCGCTGCTTATATCTGAAAGGCTTGGTCATGAAAATATTGAAACAACCCTTCAAACCTATTCTCATTTATACCCTAATAAGCATAGTGAAGTTGCAGAAAGATTGGAAAAACTTAATGAAAAAAATCTTAATTCAGAACCACAAAATAACACATAAAAAATAAAATAGTACGTTTTTAGTACGTTTTTTAAAACATGAACCCTATAAACCTTTTAATATCAAGGCTTATAGGGTTTTTCTTTACTATTCCCACTCGATTGTTGATGGTGGTTTTGGTGTTATGTCATACATAACTCTATTAACCCCATCCACTTCAGCCACAATTCTTGTGGCGATCTTCGTCAGTAATTGGTATGGAAGCTCTGCAACATCGGCAGTCATTGCATCATTGCTCAGAACCGCCCTTATAACAATTGCCTCTTCATAGGTTCTTTTTCCATCCTTTACTCCGACACTTTTGCAGCCGGGGCAAACAGTAAAATACTGCCATATACTGTTTTCGAGACCTGCAAGTTTAATCTCTTCCCTCAGAATTGCGTCTGATTCTCTCACATAATTCAGCTTTTCTCTGGTAATAGCACCCACTACCCTTACTCCAAGTCCTGGCCCCGGAAATGGCTGCCTCCACACCAATTCATGTGGAATTCCGAGAGCTTCGCCAACCTCTCTTACTTCATCCTTAAACAGTAATTTAAGCGGCTCCAAAAGTTCAAAATCAATGTCTTCAGGCAAACCACCCACGTTATGGTGTGATTTTAAAACGCCTTTATTTGAAACACTCTCAATAATATCGGGACAAATCGTTCCTTGAACCAAAAAATCCATTTTTCCCAGCCGTTGAGATTCCTCTTCAAATACACGTATAAATTCTTCCCCTATTATTTTTCTCTTTTTTTCCGGGTCGTCAATTCCAGCAAGCTTATCCAAAAAACGATCGACTGCATTGATAGCGATAAGTTTCATATTAAATTGCTTGCCAAATATCTCTTCAACCTGCTCTGGCTCATCTTTGCGCATTAGTCCATGGTTTACAAATACGCAAGTAAGCTGGTCACCAACTGCTTTATGCACTAATACTGCCGCTACAGAACTGTCTACACCACCGCTCAAGGCACACAAAACTTTCTTATCACCAACCTGTGTTTTGATTTGTTCCACAGTATCATCTATAAATGCCTGAATAGTCCAATTCCCCGAGAAACCACATTTATCGAAAATAAATGCTTTAATCTCTTCAGGTTCTTTTTGATTTCCAAACTCCAATACAGGGATTCCCAAGTCCTTAAGTTCACTCTTTTTTTCAGCTGCATCCAGTTCTTTTGATTCCTCATCTCCAATAAATATTAATGCCTTTGGATTTATTTTCTTAATAAGATCTAAATCGGTATTATATGGTTTTACTTCACAATATACGTTGAATTTTCTTGCTATTTTTGCCACCTGCTGATTATTGTGGGCTCCAAAATCCAATATCAATAATGGTTTTTCTTTCATTTATTTTTCCTTTCGTTATCTAAACTGGTTCGATACAGTATCCTTTAGGATAACATCATGAGCTCCACCCTCTACAATACTTGTAGCCGATACTAAAGTAAGCTTCGAGTTTTTTTGCAGTTCTTCTATTGTAATAACACCGCAATTACACATAGTAGATTTTATTTTGCTCATCGAAAGTGCTACATTATCCTTCAACGGGCCTGCATATGGAACATAGGAATCTACCCCTTCTTCAAAAGTAAGAGACTCTTCACCGCCAAGGTCATAACGCTGCCAATTTCTTGCCCTATTGGAGCCCTCTCCCCAGTATTCCTTGAAATAGTTACCATTAATGTTTATTTTGTTTGTTGGACTCTCATCGAAGCGAGCAAAGTACCTTCCAAGCATAATGAAATCTGCACCCATTGCAAGCGCAAGTGTCATATGGTAATCGTGAACGATTCCTCCATCAGAACAGATAGGAACGTAGATACCTGTCTTTTCATAATATTCATTTCTGGCAGCCGCAACTTCGATAACTGCTGTCGCCTGCCCTCTGCCAATTCCCTTTTGCTCTCTGGTAATACAGATGGATCCACCACCGATTCCAACTTTAACGAAATCAGCCCCTGCTTCTACTAAATAAAGAAAGCCATCCTTATCAACAACATTGCCTGCACCGATTTTAACATCGTCTCCGTATTTTCTTCTGACAAAGTCAATTGTATCCTTTTGCCATTCGTTAAATCCTTCTGAAGAATCTATACAGAGTACATCAGCACCAGCTTCAATTAAAGCTGGAATTCTATCCTCATAATCCCTGGTATTAACACCCGCTCCGACCATATATCGTTTGTTCTCATCCAACAGTTCGTTAGGATTTGCCTTATGAGAGTCGTAATCTTTGCGGAAAACAAAATACGTAAGTCTTTGATTCTTATCAATGATGGGCAGGGCGTTCAGCTTATGATCCCATAGCATATCGTTCGCCTCAGACAATGTTACGCCTTCGTTAGCGTAGATGAGGGATGAAAATGGGGTCATAATATCTGCAACTTTAGTGTCAAGTGACATTCTGCTCACGCGATAATCTCTACTGGTCACAATGCCTAGAATTTTTCCTTCAGAAGTGCCATCATCTGTTACTGCTACAGTGGAATGCCCTGTCTTTTTTTTCAGTTCCAGTATATCCTTCAAAGTCTGATCAGGCCTTAGGTTAGAATCACTTTTTACAAAGCCTGCTTTATGACTCTTTACACGCTTTACCATTGCTGCCTGATTCTCGATAGTTTGGGATGCAAAAATAAATGAAATTCCACCTTCCTTAGCAAGAGCAATAGCTAGTTTATCATCTGAAACCGATTGCATTATTGCTGACACTAGTGGAATATTCATGATGATTTCTGATTTTTCCCCTTTCTTAAATTTTACCACAGGGGTCTTTAAGCTAACATTCTCCATCCTGCACTCTTTTGAAGAATATCCCGGAATTAAGAGATATTCACTAAAAGTACGAGATGGTTCTTCATAAAAAAAAGCCATTTGGTATTATCCTCCTATATCTATTGGTATTGATTTCGTTAGATTCAGTAATCATATACTACCATTTTTTAATAACGTTTTGCTGCAGGAATTCTTCCAGTGTAAGTCCCTGCTCATGTATCTCCTTTGCTGCCGTAAGCCCTACGTATCTAAGATGCCAAGGTTCATACTGGAAACCCGTTATATCCTCTTTACCTTTTGGGAACCTAATAATAAATCCAAACTTATGTGCATTTTCAGCCAGCCACTTTCCTTCGTTCTTTTCACCATAATCAATTGTAAGCTGATAACCAACACTAGGAGAAGAAACATCAACAGCAAGCCCTGTTTGATGTTCACTTTGTCCTGGTTTTGCACTGAATGTGTCTGCTGCAGCCTGTCCATAACTTGCCACATAATTATCGTAAAGTACTTTTTGGAAATGATAGGAACGGTATGCAGTAGTCATTTTAATCTCAACACCTGATTCTGCAGCCTTGTCCACCATTTGATGAAAAGCATCTGCTGCTTCTGCTCTCATATATCTTGAGGCTTCTGAGCGGTCAGGCACAAAATATTTGATTTCCTTAAGATCATCTGGCTTATAATCCATACTTAATGGATTTTCTTTATTAACTATAATTAGCAAACCTTTTTCTACAGCTTCTTTTAATAATTCTATCCTATTATCGTCGCCTTCAGTCTGATTTTCATTATTCTTTGAGCTGTCGTTATGCTCTCTTATAATCACATCGGGTCCGGAATGATTACCGTTCTTAAGGCCGTTATTTACTTCACCAACGATTATACTTGTCGGCCCGTCAGCTCCACCTATGATTCCTATGGAGGATAAATCATTCGAATTATAAACTTTCCAAACAAAGGATTCAATTAGAATAAGAAATATAATGATAATTATTTTAATCTTTTTTTCGTTTGTCATAGCTATATTATACTGTCTCAGTAATTCCTCTCGTTTATCTGTTTCACATATTAGGTAAATAAACGCCTATTTTAATTATTAGATTATTTTATATCACAATTATCGTCTGTTTTCAACATAAAAGATAATGAGAATTACTAAACGAGCTGTCTCATATTGAGACAGCTCGTTTGAGTTTTATGTCATTATTTGTTTATAAGTTAAGGCTTACATCATGCCGCCCATGCCGCCCATACCGTTCATTGCAGGCATTGGATTTTCCTCTTTTATGTCAACAACACAGGCTTCAGTAGTCAATAGCATTGATGAGGCTGATGCTGCGTTCTGAAGAGCAGATCTGCTAACCTTAGCTGGGTCAACGATACCAGCTTTGTACATATCTTCATAAACTTCTTTAGCAGCATTAAATCCGATACCTTTTTCGCTGGTTTTAACCTTTGAAACAACTACTGAACCTTCTAGACCAGCATTCTCTGCAATTTGTCTAACTGGTTCTTCAAGTACTCTCATGATGATAGCTGCACCAGTTTTCTCGTCGCCTTCAAGAGTTTCAACTAGCTTCGCAACAGCAGGAATCGCATTTACAAAAGCAACTCCACCACCTGATACTATACCCTCTTCTACTCCTGCTCTGGTAGCGTTAAGAGCATCTTCAATCCTGAGCTTGCGTTCCTTAAGTTCTGTTTCAGTAGCGGCACCAACCTGAATAACTGCAACACCGCCGGATAATTTTGCAAGTCTTTCCTGAAGTTTTTCTTTGTCAAATTCTGAAGTTGTATCTTCTATTTGAGCTTTAATCTGTGTTATTCTTGCCTGAATTTCAGCTGGATCTCCTGCTCCGTCAATTATTACTGTATTTTCCTTATCTACTTTTACAGTATTTGCGGTTCCTAGAAGATCAAGAGTCGCTTCTTTCAGTTCATATCCAAGTTCTTCGGAGATAACTTTTCCGCCAGTTAATACTGCTATATCAGCAAGCATTGCTTTTCTTCTGTCACCAAAGCCCGGAGCTTTTACTGCAACACATTCAAAGGTTCCTCGCAGTTTGTTTACTACAAGTGTAGGAAGTGCTTCTCCATCAACGTCTTCAGCGATTATCAGCAACTTTTTCCCTTGCTGAACGATTTGTTCTAGAATAGGCAGTAATTCCTGGATATTTGAAATTTTCTTATCAGTTATTAAAATATATGGGTTTTCCAAAACTGCTTCCATTTTTTCAGCATCGGTTACCATGTAAGCAGATAAGTATCCTCTGTCGAACTGCATGCCTTCTACTACTTCAAGTGTAGTACCCATGGATTTTGATTCTTCAACAGTAATAACTCCATCTCTTCCTACTTTTTCCATTGCCTCAGCAATCAATCTACCGATTTCTTCATCACCTGCGGAAACGGAAGCTACTTGAGCGATATTTTCTTTTGTTTCAATAATATGAGCATTTTTCTTAATTTCCTCAACTGCAACATCAACAGCTTTTTGAATTCCTTTTTTCAAGAGCATTGGATTTGCTCCTGCAGCTACATTCTTGAATCCTTCTTTAATAATACTCTGTGCAAAAAGAGTTGCTGTAGTCGTACCATCTCCCGCAACATCGTTAGTCTTAGTAGCAACTTCTTTAACAAGCTGAGCACCCATGTTTTCGTAAGCGTCCTCTAATTCAATCTCTTTAGCAATGGTAACACCATCATTAGTGATGAGTGGAGACCCATATTTTCTTTCAAGAAGAACATTTCTCCCTTTTGGTCCTAAGGTTATTTTTACTGTATTTGCAAGCTGATCAACTCCTGCCTGCAGTTTTCTTCTGGCTTCTTCGCCATAGTTTATTTCTTTTGCCATATTCAATAACTCCCTTTCCAATTAGTTTTAGAATCGATATTTATTGTTTTCTGATGAACTCTGCGAAGTCTCAATTATTCTACAATCGCAAGAATATCTCTTTGTGATACGATAGTATACTCTTCTCCGTCATATTTAATTTCGGTACCTGCATACTTTGAAAATATAACCCTATCTCCAACCTTTACATCCATTGGAATTGTCTTTCCATCTTCTACTGCCCCAGGGCCAACTGCAACAACCTCAGCCATCAACGGTTGCTCTTTTGCTTGTCCCGGTAATACAATACCGCCCTTTGTTTTCTCCTCCGCTTCTAGCTTTTTAATAACTACTCTGTCGCCTAATGGTTTGATGTTCATTCTTAAATCTCCTCTCCTTGTTTATTTGTGCACAAATTTTTTCTATTTAGGCCATAGGCCATGCCAAATTAAGAAATCTATCATATTACTTGTTAGCACTCATTCTAGATGAGTGCTAAATATAATTTAATACGACCCCACTAAATTGTCAATAGGTTTTGTTAAAAAATTCTTTTTATTTCTCATAATTTAACAGGTAGGTTTAATTTGCCAAAAAAGCTGTTTCAAGCGCGATAAAGAGCCACGGAAGAAATATTGCTGGAATCATGTTCGCGACCTTAATTGCTTTTATTTCAAGGAAGTTAAAACCTATTGCAGCGATGAGCAAACTCCCTACTGCAGACATCTCAGTTATGATTTCAATGGTAAGCCAGTTTTTTATAAAGCTTGCACCTAAAGCAATTGCCCCTTCATATAGAAAAACAGGTATGGCAGAAAAAGCTACTCCTATACCCATAGTTGACGCAAATATTATGGATATCACTCCATCCAGAATTGATTTTGCATAGAGCATTTCATGATTTCCCTGAAGACCACTTTGCAAAGCTCCTACAATAGCCATGGAGCCAGTACAGAATAAGATACTAGAGGTAACAAACCCCTTTGCAAAGTTCCCTTCGCCAAACCCTAATTTCTCTTCAACCCAAATTCCGATGCTGTTCATTCCTTTATCAATATCAATCCATTCTCCAATCATGCTTCCCACGACCATACTAATTATTAAAAGCATTACTCTTTGATTTTCTAATGCTCCGGAAATTCCTATGTATATAATGGATAATCCAATTGCCTTTTTTATTATTTCTTCGAACCGGGCTGGCAGGCCTTTGACTAGAAATCTTCCCGCCAATGCACAAATGATTATTGCGATACTGTTTACTATTACCCCTAACATATTTAATTTATCCTCCGACATTGCTTCTATAGTTATTAATGCGTGTTATGCCGTACATTGGTTCTGCTCCAAGTATATAGAGCATACACAACAAGGAACCTATTGTGAAGTATCATACATTACATTGATTCTGCGAGTCTTTGCTTATCTCCCGTGCATAATAAAATAAATACTGCTGAGCAATTCCTCCATATTCGCCGAAATGCTCCGCAGCATATTTCTGCATCATTTTCGTGTTGCCTTTCTCAATATTGTATATTTGGTTCATGACTCTTTTGATCCAGACATCCAGCGGGAATCTGGCATATTTCTGCATAGAAAACAGCATAATACAATTAGCAACTTTAGGTCCTACTCCACTGAGACTGAGAAGATATTCGTATGCTTCCTCTTCAGTTGCTGTATCAAGACTGTTTAATGTTTTTCCCTCGTCAAGAGCAACTTGTCTGGCCGCCTTAATTATATAATCTGTCCTGTAGCCAAGTCTACATAAAGCCAGATCCCCTACATCCAACTGCGCCAGTTCTTCCATCTTTGGAAAAGTAAAATGAATCTTGCCTCTATACTCTTCTATAGGAGAGCCATAATTAGCGCAAAGACTTTCAATGCATTTTTTTATTCTCGGGATATTATTGTTTTGCGAAATTATAAAGGATATTAAAGTTTCCCATTTCTCCTGTTTCAGAATCCTCATGCCATAGCCAAATGATATAGCCTTCTTCATTTCTATATCATTTTTAGCCAACTTATCTTTAATCGCGCTGTAGTCTCTTTCTAAATCCAGATAGTCTTTCCAATACTCATTAAAATCCATTAAGGATGTATTATTAATAATAATGTCACCGTTACAATAATCTATATTGACTACTTTTCTAAAAGCTACGCCGGTGTAGCTTCCATCTGTTTCTTTATTCCAACGAAAACATTGTCCATTATCGAAGATATGATTAAGATGAAAGTCTTTTATTCCATGGATAATTATTCTATTATTATCTTCACTTATATTCATTTTAATCCCTTGATTTCTACATCAACTGCCTTTATATGAAAAGCCGTCATTGTTCCTACTGTTTTAATCACTATCTTTTGCAGCTCTTTTGCTATATCTACGATTCGATATCCAAATTTACATATTAAATAAACGGTTATCTTTATACCATCAGAATTGTTTTCTATGTTGACTTTTGTCACTGACTCCACACCTTCCGTCTTGTCCCCGAGATAACTTACTACATCCGAAATCAACTTATCGGATATGGTGTACGCTCCGAGATAACTGTAAGTAGGGCGAACCACAGTCTTTTCTGAAAGAGATGTCTTGCCGCCTCTCCACCTCCGAATGATTCTCAGCGGATCCAGAAAATATCCTGAGAATTCTCGCTTAAGCTGTAGAGTTGGAACAGGAATAATATGTTTACCCAGCTCCTGTCTCTGTTTTCTAGCAATTTCACGTTCTTCCTCTGATGTGATAGCCTCAATTCGGATGAGACGTTCCAATTCCGGCAATTCAAGTCTTTTTATTATACGTTGTATCATCTTATCAGAGGTACCGAGAACCAAAATAGCCTCTGGGGAAACTTCCTTTATCTTATCAAAAACTGCATTTCTATGTTTCTCATCAGTAAATAAAGCAGTTTTTATCGCTGCAACCCTCGTGTCCTGACGCTTTGCTGAAACTCCTTCTAAAATTGAATTGCCTTGGATAAAAAGCCCATCATCTATAATACTGTCTATGCCTAAATCCTTGCACAGTGTCATTGCCTGATAACTTTTGCCGGTACCGCTTTTTCCGACTAAGCCGTAAACCTTCATTTCTTTACCCCGAATTATTTCCCAGTCTAACCAAACCATGGGTATTCCCATCTTCCGATTAATTAAGTTCTACCCATCACCTAAGAGGTTGGAGACATTTTCGTTCGTTATAGAACAAAATATTAATCTTTTCTTGTTAATTTGTCAACTATCTGTTATACTTATTTTACTTGTTTAATTCACTATAAGGAGGAATATACTATGGCTTATGTTA
Source organism: Clostridiales bacterium (assembly GCA_012838265.1). Taxonomy (GTDB): domain Bacteria; phylum Bacillota; class Clostridia; order Peptostreptococcales; family Anaerovoracaceae; genus Anoxybacterium. Next base: position 208 of record DUPP01000079.1, on the reverse strand, counting down.
TTGATGATAGTTGCATCAGCTGTGGAGCATGCGAATCAGAGTGCCCAACTGAAGCTATCTCTGCTGGAGATAGTCAATATGAAATTGACGCAGATAAGTGTATAGATTGCGGTGCATGCGTAGATGCATGTCCTACTGATTCTATAAAAGAGGGCTAAACACCTAACATATCTAAATTGAATATCTGCGTTTTACAAAGACGCACTAT
>DUPP01000078.1 GCA_012838265.1 Clostridiales bacterium | reverse complement strand
TAAAGGACGATACCTGGAAGATTTGTATTATCCTGTGGGCTTTCCAAGAAACTGATATTTTTAATCAATTGATGCTTCTTTTGGCTTACAACTGTAGTATTGACCAGAATGCCTGCATTTACTTCAATCTGCTTGCTGTTAATTTTATCAAACCACAGATCCTTCAGCACTATTTCATTATTTGCAGTCATTTCCGAAGTAATTCCCGGGATTTCCATTGCGCTTCGGAAAGGTATCTCCTGCCTAATGTTGAAGGCTGTTTTATTAGCATCGTCAGAGGTACATATCAAATTAACATCTACGACTCCCTCTACAATATTTTTTGCCTGATCGATAAAGGATCTTTTTTCATTAATATTTCCGGAAAGGTACACAATTTTATCAACATTACCATATCTTTCTGGAATATTGATTATCTCCCTGGCTGAAAGCTCTGCAACTCCGTTTCCACCTTGTACCATTACTCCGATTTCATCAGTTTCATATTGAATGTCCTTTATATGATGGTATATGTCGGTAACTACTTGCTTTTCAAAGGTCTTGTATATCTCCAGTTCTGTATCCACATTCATATCCATTTCAATAAGGCTCTTTTTCCCGTTACCATCCTCCTTTGCAGTAAGATTTAAAGTTACTATGTCGAAGTTAACCTTACTTCCTGCAGGGTTCTGGTCATTTGAATCATCTTCTCCATCCATTCTAATAAACTGTGTAAATTCAGTTTTTCCCTGATAAAGGACCGGGACTAATATCTCTTCTTTAAAGGCAGCACCTGAATTTTCAGCTTTTGCAACATCAGTATTCTCTTCTGCCCCAAGATACAATATATTAAAGTAAACAGAAGCATTGATAACCGCTTTTTCCTTGGTTATCTGCTTGTGATTTTCTACAATGTTTGCATCATATTTTAGTATCTTGTAGATTTCAGGCATATTTTCTTTTAAGACTAGTTCTTCTTTAACTTCTATACTGTCCGTTTTTCTGAAAGCTACATCTGTGAATTTAATATTTTCCTTCAACATCTGTACTTCTTCGTTCCTGAGTCCTTCGAAAACCTCAATATCGACATTATTATATTCTTTGATGCTTATCAGTGCCGTTGCTCTTGCTCTGAACTTCCTTTCATTTATGATAGTATAGTCGATTGATTCAATTTTTGCCTTGATTCCCAAATCTGAATTAGGGCTGGCTTTAAAACTGGCTTCGTTTTTAAATGGAATTTTTGACTCAATAGCTACAATAGGTTCTCCGTCTGAGGCACGTTCTGGAATATAAAGGGTTTGCAAAGTCAAATCCCCCGAGATTCTCAGCGTATCTGTTTCTAATTGCCCTGTATGTATATCTTTTTCGCTGAGCTTAATGTTTCCATCCATAGCAAGAATCTGAGCCATGTCAGGTTTTATATCCGGCACCAGAATATCCTCTTCAATGGTAATCCGAAGCGGAGTTTTGTTTTTCATATCAACTAACTTAAGCTTACTGCTTATCGTGTTTCCTATTACTGGAACGATCTTAGGTGGTGCGCTTTTGGGTACAAAAACTGGTTGGAATACAGAACGCTTCTTTTGCGGCGGTACTGCTGATACGGGTACATTTTCTTCCTGCTCAGATAAATCTAAAACTATGACTTCTGCTTCTGATTCAGATGATTTTGCCGTTATTGTTTCTTCCTCTTTTTCAGCTAAATTAACTAACTCTGTTTCTTCCTTTATTTCAGGCAAATCTGATGATGCCGCTAGTTCTGATTCAGCCACATCTACCGGTACAGCTGCTTCTGGTCTGTCAACATCTGCTGGTGCAACTTCTTCAGGTTCAGCAATACCTGCTGCTGCAATTTCCTCTGGTCTAACCATATCTGCAGGTACTGCCTCTACTGAGACGGTCTCTTCAGGTTCAGCTTTATATACCGGTGCGGCTTCTGGCTCAGACAAACTTACAGCCCTGGCATCAGTTCCCGGTATCTGGGCTTCCTCTGTCACAGTCCCTGCTGCAAGGTCTGTTATTTCCGTTCCATCTATATTCTTGTTTATCTCATTTTGCGCTGGAATGAAAGCAGCTTCTTCTTGAGCAAAATCTTCCTGTTTATCGAGCAAATCTGTTATTTCTTTTTCCTCTGCCTCTGCTGCCTGCCGTTGTGCATTTTCGTAAAGTACTCTTTCATAGGCTGCCGGATCAAATCTATTTGTCGCGCCCCTTGGAGTATAGCGATAATTATATTCGTCATCTGCTTCTTTGGCAGGCTGAAAAGCAAAGTCCGGAATTCCTTTAAAATTAAATGGGTTCTTTTCGTATGTCATCGCATTATCCCCCTCTATCCACTGTTCGTTCAAATATTCGTTGCTATAGTGTATTCTGAGATAAAGCTTGATATGACAAAAAAAGTGGCTGCGCCACTTCTACTACCGAACTTTGCTATTTATAAAAACGATCCTCCTTGAACTTAAGAATTACGAATTCGCTGTATGTACCCTTTTAATTTCTTAATTTCTTCTGCTTTGTTTGGCCTTTGATATCCTTTTTCATCTATTTTATTACTTAAAAAATCCCAAAAGGCGGCTGTCAGGTTGGTTTCATTTACAGCAAGCACAACTGAAGGCGCAGATGTTTTAGCAATAATAGCGCCCAGATCTTCCTTTGCGTATACCATGTAATTGCTTTCCAGCCTCCCTTTTATTAGTTTAATATGGAAATCCCCATAGTTTTCCAATAAATAAACCAGATACTCAAGATGCCCTATATATTCCTCCCTGGTATAATAAACTGTACTGTCATTCATCATATCGGAAAAGGATACTTTAACTTTGCCGTTTTTTATTGTTTCCAAATCATATGAAGGTATAATTTCAGTAAATGTCTTGCTAAGCAGGTTCTTTTCGAAAAACGTTATTCTTTGACGTTGGTAAGCACTTATGCTGGAACTTTCCACTCCAATTCGTGACATTATTCGTGGCATTATAGATGATGCTACCTGGTCCGGCATAGTAAGCAAGGAGAGCGAATCTGTATAAATAATAGAATTGCTTTCTTCTCGTTCAAACTCAGTAAGAGTATTCAAATACTCATCTTTATGCTTTAACGTAAAAATTCGCATCAGCGGTTTACATTGACTTAAAAATATATCGAATTCCTCTACATAAGCGCTGATTGTGTCATTGTTCCTAATAAGTAAATTGACCGCGTGGTCAATGGAACTGCCGATTGATTCGGAAACCACAGCCGAAACACCTGGGGCAATAAACAGCGTTCGCTTGAATAATCCATCTCTCTTTTTAGGATAGTAATACGGTTCAATCAATCCCGTCATATAAAGGGGCATCCATTGCTGGATTGCGTTAAGCATTTCATCCAGGTCTCGGCTTACGGTATGGATGATCGTAATCCTAATCCCTTTTGAGAGAACCCTAACCATAAGATCGGCCCATTTAGCGGCAAAATCCTTGTCTGCAGCCATCCAGTCGGTTGCTTCGTCGCTATAAAGCAGCAATGTTTGAGGCTTATCTTGAGCTATTACCTCCATTAAAAAAAATTCTGCTGCCCGCCTCTTTCCTTCCACACCATAGTATACCGATATTTCCTCTTTCGGAATGATTGCCGGCACACCATTTTGGCTCAATGTATCCGGAAGCTTTTCAGAAATCTTGTGATTTAGATTTATTTTGTTAAGGCTATTAAGAAAACCTCCGACTGCTTTGATTTCGTTGACCTTTTCGTTAATTAGCCACTTTAATATCAATGCAGGAAAGTCACTGTTATCAAAGGTTGCCATGTTTATACCCATCGTATCCGCCAGAGCCTTACGCTGATAGTCAGCCGTACAATGGCGCGCGAAATAATCCGCCATGGCTGTTAGTACAGCCTCGTCTTTTACGGCATTCCTTTTCCCCCTTCTCAGTCTACTGATATGAGATGGGTCAAGGTTTACTTTTTGAGCTAAAGCACTATTACTGGTATTGGTTATATTCATAAGAAAATCAAGTTTTTCATAAAATCGCACGCTCATCACCTCTGTCTGATTATACCAAGCCCATTATTTAATTTCAATGTGTTTGACATGATTCATGTCAGAAAACTGTCATTGTCAAATCCGTTGAAACATTAAATCAATAAGTCAAATCTAGTATAATTTTTTAAAGAAGCAAGACAAATGAATTGAGGTGATTGGGTTGGGTTTTAATATTCGAATGAAAACTGGGTTTTATGAGACAAAACTATATAACTTACAAATCACAAAAGAGGAACTTATTCTTTCACCTATAGAATCTGACGACTCTGTGGATAAAATATCTGAAGAAAGCATCTTGAATATCACATTAATAGAAGGAGAGAAGGCATCTGGAATTGAGATTCAAACTAATGGAAGAATCTATGAGTGCCTATTGACTAACAAGATGGATTATGAGTTATTACTTACGCTATTAAAAGAAAATATTAATAAGAAAATTATATGTGAATTTGAAGGAGGTCATTGAATGAAGAAAAAGATATTACCATTGTTACTGACTTTTTTATTGGCATTTGGCATGCTCCCTGCAACCACATTTGCTAATGAAGACGGTCAAGCTCATGATTTTGCAGATATGCCAAATAACTGGTCAACTGCGGCGCTTAAAAAAGCGGTAGAAAATGAATTGCTCAAGGGTTATACAGTCAGTGGTAAAAAGTTAATCAATGCGAATGCACCACTTAAAAGGGCTGAAATGGCAGCGGTGGTGAACAGGGCATTCGGTGCTGTGAAAACTGCTGAACTCAATGGGGTTACTGATGTGGCATCGAAAGCTTGGTATGCAAGTGATATGGCAAAAGCTGTCATGATGGGCACATTTATGAAGGATACAAAAATGCGTCCTGAGAGCAATATTACTCGCCAGGAAGCATTTGTAGTTTTGGCAAGAGCTTTCAAGGTTAGTTCTGATACAGCAGAAAATAAGGCTTTGGCAAACTATTCCGACCAAAATCGTATAGCGGCATGGGCGAAAAAGGATATAAATGCCATGTTAGAGGCAGGTTATGTTCAGGGCTCAGACGGCAAGCTCAATCCTAACGCCAATATAAGCAGGGCGGAATTTGCGACAGTTATGGATAATCTGGTTAAACAGTACATAGATATACCGGGCGATGTCACAGATATTTCCACCTCAGGAAATGTGCTCATACGTGTTCCCGGCGTCACACTTAAAGACCTTACTATCAAAGGTGATCTTATCATTGCTGATGGCGTTGGTGAGGGAGACGTGACTCTCGATAATGTCAAAGTAGAAGGACGAACTGTTGTAAGAGGCGGCGGCGAGAATTCTGTAATTATCAAAGGTAATTCAGATCTTAGTAAAGTTATCGTTTGTAAAGTTGATGGAAAGGTTCGAATTTCCATTGAAGGTGAAGCTGATGTAGAAGTCATTTACGTCGATGATGGTTCAGATGACGTATTAATAAAAGGCAGCATTGGAACTCTTGAAGTAGCCGGAGATAATATTACAGCCTTTGCAACGGATGCAAATCTAACGAAAGCTGTTGTAAGCGGTGATCATTCCACTATCATTCTCCGAGATAAGAGTAATATGAAAGAGGGTAATATAACCGGTAATGCTTCCAAAATCATCGTAGAGAATGGTGCAACTGCGGATAAGATCACCATAAGCGGAAGCAATGCAAAGGTTGAGGGTAATGGCACGGTAAAGGATGTAGAAGTAAAGGCTGATGGTGACAATGCTTCCATCACCACGCCTAACACCAAGATAGAAGCAGCAAAAGGAGCAGAAGGTGTTACGGCTGCTGGCGGAGCTCCCGTTGATAGCGGTACTTCTGCTACTAATAACAATACGGGGACATGGATAGTTACTCCTCCGAGGTCTGGTGGAGGCAGCGGGGCTCCTGCTCCTTCGGTGGTTGCTGCTATAAATATTTCAACGGATGTTGATGTTACCGGTGGTGTTGATAATGATGCTGTGGTTACGGTAACACTGACAACAGCGACTTCAGGAGCGGATATTTACTACACAACAGATGATTCGACACCGACAGATAGCTCAACGAAATATACAGCGCCGTTTGCTGTGGACACAGATAATATAGAAGGTGAAACGGTCACAATAAAAGCTATTGGAATAAAGACAGGATATACGAATTCGGCAGTAGTGGAAAAGGGGATAGTGTTTAAGCCTGCAAGTATATCCGTAACTGCGATAAGAGTTAGTAGCAATCCGGCAAAAATTAGTTATTATGAAGGGCAATCCCTTGATCTTACTGGATTACGAGTTGAATTAACCTATAGTGATAATTCCACGGAATATGTGCAATTAGGGGATTTTACTACCAAAGGCATTACCACAGACCCTGTAGATGGTACTATTTTATCCATAGCTGAACATAATGACACACGCATATCGGTTAGTTGTAATGGAAAGTCGGCTCAAAGTGGTGATAAATTAAGTGTCTTGGCGGCAACTCCTTCGGAATTTGCCGGAGGTGACGGAACAACTGCGAATCCTTATCAAGTTGCCACAGCAGAGCAGTTAGATAATGTAAGAAATCACTTGGATAAGTACTTTATTCAAACAGCTAATATAGACTTGGCTGAATATCTTGCTGATGGTGGTGCGGGTTATAACGACGGAGCAGGCTGGATGCCAATAGGGAATAGTACTTCATTTATCGGAAACTATAATGGAAACGGAAAATCAATCAGTAATTTAAAAGTTGAACGTTATGGATTTTATATCGGTCTGTTCGGACAGAATGAAGGTACTATTAGAAATGTTTCATTATCTGAAGTCGATATTAAAGGTAAAGCATCTGTAGGTGGTCTTATCGGAATTAATAAGGGTGGCACAGTGGCTAATAGTAGCGTAACGGGTTCTATATACTCTAGCAATGGTGGCGATAATAGTTATGTTGGTGGTCTAATCGGGTATATTGATGGCGGGCAAATAAGTGGCTGCTATTCCAGCGCAACTGTAAGTGCACCATCTGGGGATAAAATCGGAGGTCTGATTGGATCAAATAAAGATGGTGGTGAATCTTCAATCACGAACTGCTATGCAACAGGAGCAGTTACAGGAATAAATAATATCGGTGGCTTAGTTGGAGCCAATTACAGTTCAAATGAAATTACCAATAGTTATGCTATAGGAGCAGTTGCGGGAACTGGTTATAATGTAGGCGGTTTGATTGGCTACAATGGTGGCACCGTCACAAACAGCTACTGGGATACTCAGACTTCAGGTCTGACGTCATCTACAGGCGGAACCAGCAAAACCACCGCAGAAATGACACAACAAAGCACCTTTGCTGACTGGGATTTTGATAGTGTTTGGCAAATAAATGCCGATCCGGCTTCTTATCCATATTTGCAATGGCAAGGGAATGAGAATATTCCGTATCCTGATAATGAATAAAAAATAACTAAGTCAAAACTTACTCAAGAAAGAAACATAAGAGAAATAATCTCCATACAAATCCTTCCACACAAAAATAAAAAGCAACCGGGGGAATTGAGCTGACCCTCTTTCGTTAGATTTTTAGATCTAACTTTTGGGGGTCAGTTAATATCAAGTCCTCCGGTTGCTTAATCTTTTCAAGAGTTTGATGGTAAGGCCTAAATTTAAACGTTACAGCGTTTTAACCAAATATGTTTCAAAATCGATTTTTTTCAACTTATCAAAAGCGGCTTTACCCTTTTTCTTATTCTTATATAACCCAAAGACTGTTGGACCGCTGCCGCTCATTAAAACCTTTGCTGCGCCCCCCGCTCTGATTATTTTATCCTTTGTGTCCGTTATGACCGGATAAGCTTTTAGGCTATAGTCTTCAAGTACATTTATCATGTTTTTTGTTATTTTATAATAATTATTTTCTCTTATTCCGGCTATTAGTTCCTGAACATTCGGATGCTCCTTTATATTCAAAAAATCCAACCCTCCGTAAACCTGTGCTGTAGATACACTGATAGGTGGTTTAGAAAGTAATACCATGGCTTTCAAGGGCGGCAAAGGTTCAAGCTTTTCTCCAATACCGGATGCTAATGCACATGTACTCGCCAAGGTATCATTACTTAGCATTAGGTGTTCATTGAGGGCTGCCTGCCCTGCAAGACAAAATGGCACATCCGCTCCAAGCTCAGTGCCAATTTCCATTAATGTTTTAAGATCCAGGTTTAAGTTCCATAGCCTGTTTAAAGCATGAATAACTGCCGCGCAGTTTGCGCTGCCTCCTGCTAAACCGGCTGATACCGGGATTCTCTTTTCAATATTTATATCTATTCTGCTGAATTTTTGAATATCTTTTTCTGGTGTCTCAATATTGCCTTCTGGTGTTTCTTTATGCCTGTCTTCTTTATCTGCGATATCAGTTATATCTGTGATTTCTGCGATTCCTCTGACGCCAATCTCCCTTCCGTATCTATTAATCATCAGTTCCGCAGCTTTATAGGCTATATTTCTATTGTCTGTCGGGAGAAACGGTTTATTGCTTTTCAGACTTATACATACGTCCTTATTTCCTTCAGTCCACGAAACAGTTACCAGATCAAACAAATCTATCTGCTCCATGACAGTAAGGATTTCATGATAGCCGTCAGGACGCTTTCCGAGAACATCTATGCACAGGTTTATCTTTGCGTATGCTTTAATCGCAATCTCATTCAATTCAATATCTCCTTCGCAGACACCAGAATCCTTATTTTTAATTCTTTTCTTTTTAAATCTTATTTATTTTTAACTTGTCTTTTTTCCCTTTATACCTTATTTCCTTTTTTTATTTTCTTATACTGTTCATTTTATATATCTTAACTGTATCTGAGCTTTTAAAAATCAGGAAGTCTAAACTAATTTGGGGCTATTTCCTTTTCTTTGCCTTTTTATTCCTATTCTTGCCTTTTGTACCTTTAGGTCTTGTAGTCCCGGCTGCCGCTTTTGCTGCTGCTTTGGCTGCTGCAAGCTCCCGCTCCTTTTCAGCTTTCGCTTTTCTTCCTGTAACGTATGTGCTTCCTGCGGCGGAAATAGGTCGAGGTCCTTTTACTCTCTTGTTGCCATTGTCATTTTTTTCCTCTTCTGATTTACCGTCTTGGCTTGCGAGCTTTCTATTTCTTCTTTCGGCCCGGGCTTTTGCTTTTTGTTTTTGTTTTTCCGTTTTTGCGACAATAGTTTCAACAGGCTTTCCTGTTTCTTTGGCTACCTTATATGGATTAATCTTTTGTTCTTCAGTCTTTTTTGCTTCCTCTTTCTTTAGCGCTCTCTTTGTCGATATGGATGTAAATATGATCATACCGACCATCATGATTCCCATTAGCGCCATGTTTACCGTAGTATCTGTACTAGTGTTTCTAGTCTTGAATTCAACAGTTTGATCCTCTCCTAATGTATCACCATTAGGAACCCTAAGGTCGCTGGATATTTCCAGCTTATACTGGGAATCCGACTCCAGTCTCTGATTTACCAGCACCCATATTTCATCTTTGTTCTTTGGATATAAAATTCTTAGAGGTAATTCATTACCCTCTTCATCGGTGAATTTAAAAGCTCCTTTGTTAGCCGCCTGTACTTCTTCGGCGGAAACATCTTCATTAAAATAAAGCTTAACGACAACGTTTTCCAGCGTAGAATCATCACTACCATTCCTGGGATAACTGTCTAGCAATTGCAATCCCGCTGCAAAGCATACTGAAAAGGACATTAAGAACATTAAAATGGAAAGGCTTAATATAATGCCTGCTCTCTTCATATTGAATTTTCCTCCGATTTCTTTTTTCTAAGCTTCTGAAAAAATGACTTCATTAATTTCTCACATTGTTGCTGCATGATCCCAGTTTCTATCTGTACGGAATGATTTAGCCTTTCATCCTGCAAAATGTTCATCAAAGAACCGCATGCTCCTGTTTTTGGGTCAGGTGTGCCGATAAAGACTTTTTCAATTCTAGCCAATACTATCGCCCCTGCGCACATGGAACAGGGTTCGGTCGTTACATACATGCGACAACCTAATAGCCTCCACCCTCCTAGCTTCTGTGCAGCTTCGCGAATAGCAATCATCTCTGCATGAGCCGTAGGGTCCTTAGCTGTCTCTGTTTTATTATGGCCCCTTCCAAGAATAATGCCATCTTTTTCAATTATAGCGCCGATGGGGACCTCGTTAATGGAAAGAGCTTTCTCAGCTTCCTTAAATGCTTCCAGCATGAAGTTATCAGGATTCATATTTTGCTGCAATGCTCCTTTCCCTTATTTCTTAATACGCCATACAATGTTATCATAATTCATAAATTTTTTCAATAAAATTGAGTAAACTGGAAACCACTCATTAATTGCATTTGCATGCCCAAAATAAAAAAGACCCTTCCCTGCAGGATGGAGCCTTTATTGATAAATGAAAGCGTAATGCTAGACTTCATATGAAAGCAGAATGCTAGACTTCTTCTATGTTGCCGGTTTTACCGTCAATTGCTACGATCCAATAGCCATATGCGTTTCTTGCAGATTGGTTTGCTTTGCGATATTCATCATCTGTGCCCTCTCCACGAATAGGCTGCCAGTATGTGAAGCCTGATTTGCCTCCATCAGGCTGTTCCTCGTCTAAAAACCTGCCGGGAATTCCAAAGAAAAACCTGACCGCCATTCCATTCTCATCTGCTTTCGCCCCAAATATATAATGTCGGTATTGAGTAGCAAAATAATGTGCTCCTGGTGATACGAGCGGCAAGTTTGTGATGTTCACCATCTTTTTCCACCGTGCGCCGGTTTTATCCTTGTCAAATGGTGTAACGTCCTCGTAAAACTCCGCAAACTGGCATGTATGGTAGCAGGAACGCAAAATATATTCATTGTAAAAATTATTATATACCTTCTTTGATACCGTCTTTTCCTTTGGAATAGTGTTTGTCTCATCAGGGGAGGTGCCATCTACCTTTGTTTCGGAGCTTCCCCTAAGATTTTCGTCGGCAGCTTTTTCTCTTTGCACCGTTTCTTCCAGGTCTTCAACGATTTGATCAATTTTATCAATAATGTTGCCAACCTCAGAATTGTCCTCATTTTCAATGTCCTCATCTATTCGAAACAATTCTGATTGAAAGGGTTCGACCCCATTAGAGGTAACCCCCTTAAGAACAGGATGCAGTGATTCTTTTTCATCTACAGTGGATGCAGCAGCTATAATAGCGGTTGTGAAATAATGATAGGGGTTTCCCTTTCCATCTATATCTAGTGGAGAAAATCGGAAATATGATTCGCCATTTCCATATCTATTTATCAATAAATTACCGATGACGGTATGAATCGTTTTTTCCCCTTTTTTACCAAATAGTATTAGTTTATATATGTAATCACCTTTTTCGAAATGTTTTAAATTCTGTACTGCACACCGAATAGCGCCTTTGTTATTACCTGTTTCTACTTTCAGGTATCCTTTGACTTCAGCAGATTCCTTTGAAGCAAACTGCTTGTTCTGTTCCTCCAACATAACAAATGTGCGGTTATATTTAACGTAATTCATTCGTTTTTATTTCCTCCTTTTATCTATTTTCAGGAAATTACTGCCTTATTACATTTTGTATTGTTGAAATCCCTCATGCGAATTGGTAATATAGGTATATGCTATTTGCACTTAGAATATGACGGAAATAGGAAAGGAGTCGGACATATGTGGTTTGACGGAGTTATTGTAGTTATCCTCATTTTTACCATTGTTCAAGGCTTCCGGCGCGGGTTTGTTCATACCTTTGTCCATACTGCCGGCTGGCTCCTTGCAGTTGTTTTAGGTTTTGTGTGGTATCCCCGCATATTGGATTATCTAAAAAACCAGACAGGCATTTATAATTCCATTCATGATAAGATTACCGCAAGGATAACTGAGAATGCAGACTCTGTTTCGAATACAACATTATCCAATATTCCGGAGATTATTAGTGAGATGCTGGAAAAAGCTATAAATTCAGCAACTGATACAATTGCGCTAACCCTTTCCGACGGTCTTTCAAAGCTAGTTTTCAGTATTCTTGCTTTCCTATTAGCAGTTCTTGCAATAAAGCTTATTCTATTTATTATAACAACACTTCTTTCAAAGAAAAAAAACAGCGGTATACTCGGGGGAATCGATGGATTACTGGGATTGCTTTCTGGTGCCATAAAAGGCATTGTCATCGTTTACATATTGCTTGCCTTGATAGTGCCTGTTACCAGCATATGGGGCAATACTATTCTGATAGAAGAGTTGAATAAATCTACCATAGGGCTATATCTCTATGATAATAACCTGCTATTATGGGCTGTTAGAGACTTTCTGGCTCCATAAAAAGAGGTAACAATGAAAGAACTTTTAGATACAATCAGAAATCCCACTCCCAGTTCATTATCAAAACAGGTTCTATATACTATTCTTATATTGATAGCAGGGGTTGTGCTTGGCATTATTTCAAAAATATTAGACGAGACAGCCTCAAATTTATTGCCGCATTTTTTAGAAATGTTAGATTTTAGAAATTTCTTTTCCCGTATTGGATTTTGGATGTTCAGTGGAATGTGTATTGCAGTCTACAGCAAAACACCCCGAAGCGCTGCTTTGAATGTCTTGTTATTCTTTGTCGGAATGGTAAGCAGTTACTATATTTACACTGTTCAAATGGCAGGATTCTTTCCCAAATCTTATATTATGATTTGGGTCATCATCACGATCCTGACTCCATTGATGGGTGCGGTATGTTGGTATGCAAAAGGTATACATCCGGTTTCAATTTGCCTTTCCGCTGTGTTGCTGCTGATGATGACCAAGCAGGCATTCTCATTTGGATTATGGTATTTCGATGTCCGTTATACGCTGGAGCTGCTGCTGTTGGTTTTAACGATTGCTGTTTTATATAAGACACCAAAGCAAATTCTCGCGGTTACCGGAGTAGGTATTTCGCTGTTTTTCATAACGTCTCCATTGAGCTTGTTTTGGGGATTACTATAGAATACTATATCACCAATCATTGACCGGTTTATTGAATCTGAAAATTAGACAGGGAGTGCTTTTTATATTCTTCTATTCTGTGTATTTCTGCTTTTTCATCGTTATTACACATAATTTTACACCTTTTTTTGTTGGTTATAATTTCACATGAACCATAATATAATAGACCGAGGAAGGTCGATTAAGTTTTCATGTAACTGGTATATTTGTTTTGTTTTGTATTATTTTAATCTTCAAAATGCCTTTATCATATTAATAGGTATAATTGAAGGAGATTTATATTATGGTAAATATTAATAACTTTGATGAGCAATGTATTACATACAGCCAAATGAGTATTATTAACAATGCAAGGTTATTCTTTATAAAACTGTCTGCTTGGTTCAGAATTTATATTATCAGCAGGTATTATGGTATTGGAACACCAGAAGAATCCTTTCAACGGTTATACTCTGAAATCTCCGGGATTAGTAATCTATTCCAAATGGCTTTTGATCGTCAATCTGTGGATGAAATTTCTCAACTGTTTAACAGATTTATATTTGCTGTACGGGATCTTATTACATTTCAGCTTCAAGGGAATACCGCAGCAATGAACCAAAATGTAAATCGTTTATATCAGATATCGAGGAATTCTTCGTCATTTCTGGCTTCAATCAATCCATACTTAAATGAAGAAGAATGGCGAAACTTGTTGGACACATATATTCAATATACCCTTGAAGAAGCAAATGCACTTGCAGCAGGTAACTATACCAGTTTTATTCAATATGATGAAATAATCTTGGATCATATTAACAAAATGGGTGATATACTTGCACAATCTCTGTATGATTATCTTATATCCGGTTATGATCTTTCTCCTCAGAGCAACTTGCAATGTATCACCTACGAACAGATGGATCAACTATTTAGACTGAGGATGGCTTGGAATGAAATCAACATTCTTACTAACATGTATATGCTGAGCAGGTATCGGGGTATAGCAAATCCTGACGTGACAAAAACTATTCTGAATCAATTTATTATCGATCACGTAGACCGCTTGCAACAATTTTTCGGAACAAATCTGGAAAACTATTCACAGCAATTATTGACTTATATAAATTTAATTGACAGTCTGATTACTGCACAAATCGAAGGCAACGTTAATGAGATAAATCTTATTACGCAGCTTTTATATCAGAATGCCGATCAAAGAGCCGCATCAATAGCTACGCTAAATCCCGTATGGAACGAAACAGAATGGCGGACTATATTATATAATTGGCTTCGTTATGTGATTGAGCAATCCACAACTTACTTAACCGGCGATTATTCCAGAAATTTAGATATATTTCGAACGCTGCTTAATACAACTGAAAGCGCCGGCGATTACTTTGCACGAAGTATCTTTGATTATTTAATCAGCCAGCAACAAGCTAGTTAATATTCAGAAGAACATATGGCATGCTGTGCATGCTTTATAAGAATGCTGCCCTTACTTGGCAGCATATTTTTTTGTACCTATTAAACCCGAAGCAGCAAACAATTGCGATACAAAATTAACCGGAATTATCTGGCACATGATATCGCCCGAAAATAGCAGCTTCGAATTAGGGAATATGAGAGTATTTTCACCGTTATTGCAACTGTAGACGTATATAGCAAATAAACAATGCAACTCTGATGGGGAAGATATTCTTCCCCAAGCCCCCTCTCGTCGGACGTTCGAATCATTTCCGCTGGAAAGAATTAAAACAGCGATAGACATCAAGCCTATCGCTGTTTTAATGGCACTCCCGAGACGATTCGAACGTCCGACGCACGGTTTAGGAAACCGACGCTCTATCCCCTGAGCTACGGGAGCACATCATTTATAATTAATAATTTATAACCCATCTGCCAGCCATAATAAACTTAGCTTTAAGAGTTCAGCATTAGTAATT
>DUPP01000077.1 GCA_012838265.1 Clostridiales bacterium | reverse complement strand
GCGGAGTTGCTATAGCAGCAATCACTCCTGAAGGCAAAATGGTTTTGGTACGTCAGTATCGCAAGGCTGCTGAAAAGGCTGTTTTGGAAGTACCTGCAGGGAAAATAGAAAACAATGAAGCACACGAACAGACAGCTAAACGAGAACTCAAGGAGGAGACAGGATATACCGCTGGGAAGGTCAAATTTATTACTTCTTTTTATTCCTCAATAGGTTACTCGACGGAAGTGATTTATCTCTATTATGCTACAGAACTGAAACCTGGCGAAACTAATTTTGATGATAATGAAGCTATAGATATTCTGGAATTTGAGCTGCAGGATTTAAAGAAAATGGTGTTAAGCGGCGAAATAGAGGATGCAAAAACTATTGCTGCTATATTATTAGTTGAGTCAGCAATGGAGAGATAAAGGATTCTATAAAGCATCCAACTATTATAAATAATGCCAAAGCAGTGTTAAGGAACAAATAGGAACCAGAGTTTTCAGATAAGCTTTTTTTAAATCCAAATCTTCGATTTCTTAATGTAATGAATGCAAAATTCAGCGCAGCGACTCCTGCAATAATGATTACTGGCATTAAGATCAAATTTTGTGGAACCATAGAAGTGAACACAATGGCAATGCCTTTAAATGACATGGAGTCGATTAATAAAGCTGCTGAGAATCCCAGAGCCATCCCTTTGTATATCATAGCAATCAGGACTACGGGAAATCCAATAGCGGATAACCCAGATATCAATATTATGAACAAAAGTCCTAAATTGTTGCTTGCTGAACTAATGAAAATATCCATAAATTTAAGCTCATTTGGATCTGCAAGCAAAAAGTATTTATCAAGATATGAAATGAATCCTGCCTTTTCTTCATCGCTCATCATAATTTCGGTGAAAGCACCCGCTGATATACCCAGTACGAAAAAAAATAAAGCAGCAGCAAAGCTGACTCCGCTGGACATGATAAAATCAGATGCTTTATTTACAGTATTACGTTTCATAGGGCCCCTCCTTTGTACTTCAATAAAGAGTATGAGCCTATGACTGATTTTAGTACATGTTTTTCTTGTCCTAATAAAAATCTTAATATAAAAAAATTGTTATAAATTAAGAGGTTTTGCAGAATATAAGAATTATTATTGTAAACAATGCTTCATTGGGATATACTGTGTGTATGCGGTTCAGATGCGGTGAAATAAGGTAATGGAGATAGTCTGATGAATAAATATATAAGAGAATTTATCGATTATTTGTCAACTGAAAAAAAGATGTCACAGAATTCACAGGATGCATACCAGCGGGATGTACTAGAGTTTGCAAGAATAGTTCAGGAAAAATATAATCTATCCTTGGATGAGGCAAGCAAAACCGAGGTAGTTGCGTACCTGTTACAGCTGAAAAATACAGGCAAATCCTCGGCAACGGTTAATCGTAAGGCTGCTTCGTTAAGAGCTTTTTATAATTTTATGACTGAAATGAATTATATCTCAGAAAACCCCGCAGTGAACATCAAATCACCGAAAATTGAGAGAAAGGGCATAGAGTATCTTACAATAGAAGAAGTAGATACCTTGTTGAGTATACCCGATACGAGTATAAAGGGATTAAGGGACAAGGCGATTTTGGAACTGCTCTATGCGACAGGAGTAAGGGTAAGCGAGATTGTTGAGATGAATATAGAGGATGTAAACCTTAGAATGGGGTTTGTAACATGCACAGGTGAGCATGGAAAGGCTAGAATAATACCCATGGGCAGACCCTGTAGGGCAGCAGTGGAGGAATACATATTCGAGGTAAGGCCAAAATTCATAAAGGACTCTGAAGATAGTGATAGCCCTAACGCATTGTTCCTCAATTTCTTTGGCAAAAGGATGACAAGGCAGGGGCTGTGGAAGCTGCTTAAAGAATATGCAAAGTCTGCAGGAATTGAAAACCGACTGACACCTCAGACCTTAAGAAATACCTTCGCTGTACATATGATACAAAACGGTGCTGATTTAAAATCCTTGCAAAAATTGCTTGGGCATGAAGATATCAGTGCGACTCAGATATATCTAACGGTTGCAAAAAATAGAATAAAAGAAGTATATGATAAGGCACATCCAAGGGCTTGAAACTCTGCTAAAATGCCGAAGAATTAATGCTTGATTTTGAAATATGGTTATGTTAATATTATGTCTGTGTATTACGGACGGTCCTCTGGGAGTTTCGATAATTAAAGCATAGTAGATGCGTATTTTCACACCAAGAACGTCTAGGGAGAAAGGAGGATAATACAATACAATGGATCTGATAAGACTTGTTGAACAGGATTACATGAAAGATGATATTCCGAAATTTAATGTTGGAGATATAGTTAAGGTTCACATTAAAATCAAAGAGGGAAATAGGGAAAGAATTCAGATATTTGAAGGCTTTGTACTGAAAAGACAGAACGGCGGAATGGGTGAAACATTCACTGTAAGAAGAATTGCTTCTGGTGTAGGAGTTGAAAAAACATTCCCGCTTCATTCTCCGAGAATTGAAAAAATCGAAGTGGTAAGAGCCGGATCTGTAAGAAGAGCTAAGCTGAATTATATGCGTGAAAGAACTGGTAAAGCAGCCAAAATTAAGGTTAAAGAAAATTAATAAAGTAACATAGGGGAGCCTCAGAGGGTTCCCTTTCGTTATATTGCAGTAGTAATCTATTTGTAAAGGAAAGGAGAAGGAAATGGAGCATATCAACTGGTATCCGGGACATATGAAAAAAACCAGAGAACTCATACAAGACAACCTCAAGATAGTAGATATCGTTATTGAGGTCGTTGATGCTCGTGTTCCTATATCCAGCAGAAATCCTATTATTGACGATATCATAAAAAATAAGAAGCGTATAATTATATTGAATAAAAGTGACCTTTCTGATAGCAGTGCAAATGCAAATTGGGTAAAATTCCTTAAAAATCAAGATAATGATGTATTACTCATGAACTGTATTACTGGAAATGGGGTTTCCCAGCTCCTAAAACTGCTCTCAATCAAACAGGAAGAAAAGAATGAGGGGAAGGTTCGAAAAAGACCGCTTCGGATGATGATCGTAGGAGTACCCAATGTTGGGAAATCTTCACTGATAAATCGGCTTATGGGTAAAAAGAGCGCAAAGACGGGGAACAAGCCCGGTGTGACCAGAGGGAAGCAATGGCTTAATCTGGAAAATGACATGCAGCTTTTAGACACACCGGGAATACTTTGGCCCAAATTCGAAGACCCGAAGGTTGGGCTTAATCTAGCATTCTGCGGGTCTATCAAAGATGAAATACTTGATGTAGCAACTTTAGCATTGGAATTGATCAAAGTTTTGCAAGCTGAATATCCCGAACTTCTAAAGAATAGATACAAGCTTACAGAATTAGGGGACATGCCATTGGATACAATGGAGAAAATTGCTGAAAAGAGAGGGTTTATCAAGTCGGGCAATAGAATAGATTATGAAAGAACGGGAAGAACTCTAATGGATGAGTTTCGTGCAGGAATGATCGGAAAAATCACTTTAGAAAAGGTTGACAAGTGTATTCTTGTTGAAAGCAGCTGACTTTTAATGCTCCGCAGGGGTGCTCCGCAAAAGTCAGATATAAGGTTTACAGCTTTCAACAAGAACACACTTGTCACGAGATAAAAGTCACCGGTGAGATAGAAAACATATTCATTAAAGTAATTTTTCACTAGCAGGATGAGAATCGATAGGAATCGATAGGAGTAGTAACAATGACAAAGGAAGAGCGCAAGAAGAAGGCGATTCTGCGCCTAAAGGAAATGAAGAAGCCCGAAGAGGAATTGTATAATAATGGAATTAAGGTAATTGCCGGAATGGATGAAGCCGGACGAGGGCCGCTAGCCGGTCCCGTGGTTGCGGCAGCTGTGATTTTACCTCCGGATTTTAATGTTCCCGGTGTGGATGATTCCAAAAGATTAACAGAGAAGAAAAGGGAAGCATTATATGAAGTAATCACTGATCAAGCCCTTTCATATAGTATAGGGATCGTGGATAATTACATAATTGATGATATAAACATACTTGGAGCAACAAGACTTGCTATGAAGCAGGCCATCAATAGACTGAAAATCAAACCGGAGTACATATTAATCGATGCGCTTACATTAAAGGACATACCAATTCCTCAACGTGGAATCATCAAAGGAGATAGCATCAGTATTTCAATTGCTGCAGCTTCGATTATCGCAAAGGTAACAAGGGACAGAATGATGAAGGAGTTTCATAAAAGATTCCCGCAATATGCACTCGACAGAAACAAAGGATATGGTACAAAGGAGCATTTAGAAGGGATAGCCAGTTATGGTCCATGTTTGCTGCATAGAAAATCATTTATAAAAAAGTATTATTCTGAAGATGAAAGTGAGCAGTTTACACAGCTTACATTTGGTGAGTTGTAGAATTAAATGAAGATCAAATAGGTGGCAATAAAATGAAATTACATATGTTTGATATCAAAGGTTTTTGTCGACTTGCTTTTCAGTCGACAAATAAGCTTAGCGTCAAGGCTATCACGAGGAAAAACCTACCATATATTTGGGGATTGCTTGCCGCTTTCGTATGGCTTTACGCATATTTTTTACCAATGGGGGATTTATCGCTTAAAGCAGACTTATTTGAGGCCATCGTGGGCGATACAAACTTTTACTTTTATGCCCTG
>DUPP01000076.1 GCA_012838265.1 Clostridiales bacterium | reverse complement strand
GCTGCTGCACACCCACTCTCAATGTCCTCCTTATATTCAAAGCCTGGTTCCCTTAAGTGTACATGGAGATCAATCAAGCCAGGAACAATCCATTTACCATCAGCATCTATATAGTCATATTCAGCAAATATTTTTTGATCGGGCTTTTCATTATTTAAAATGATATCCTTTATTATCCCATCTTTTATCACGATGCTGGCAATGAAAGGGGAACTATATTTTGGATCAACGATCAAACCATTGTCTATGAATAAATTCATTATTGTATCCACCTTTCATGCTAATAATCTCATCGCAGTATTCACACCGGTATTCTCTGTTCTCCTTATCTATCAAAGAAAATAGCTGAGGTGCATTTGTTTCAACTGAAGTAACGCAGCGTGGATTTTTACATTTAATGATATTAACGACTCTTTCGGGTACAGTAAGATTGATCTTTTGACTTATAACATGATCTACGATGTAATTTACCGTGGCCTTTGGATCTATAAGACCTAATGCTGCCAGATCAATATCAGTAACATTTTCGATTTTTACTACATCTTTTCTACCATATTTGTTACTCACAGCGTTCATAATAACAGCTACAGTATCACTAGATGTGTCAATATCCAGATATTCCAATAGTTTCATTCCTAAACCTGCGGTGATATGATCTATCACTATACCATTCTTAATGCTATCTATAACTACCATTTCTACACCCCCTGTGTTTCATTCTGAAATTCAACTCCCAATAAACTCATGATAAGTGCCATACGGACAAACATGCCATACTTAACCTGTTTAAAATATAGAGCCCTTGGATCGCTATCTACTTCCACAGAGATTTCGTTTACTCTTGGAAGAGGATGAAGCACCATCATATCATCCTTTGCCAGCTTCATTTTAGCACCATCCAGTATGTATCTATCCTTCAGCCTTACATAATCTTCCTCATTAAAAAATCGTTCCCGTTGAACTCGTGTCATATAGAGGATATCCAGCCTCGGAAGGGCTTCCTGCATGCTTTCCACCTCTTCAAATTTAATATTATTCTTTATCAGAACTTCTTTCCTGACATAATCAGGTATCTTAAGTTCTTCTGGAGATATTAGTATGAACGATACATTCTTATACCTGGATAATGCTTTAATTAACGAATGTACTGTTCTTCCGAATTTTAAATCACCGCATAGCCCAACGGTCATATTGTCGAATCCTCCCCTTTCTTTTCGAATAGTATAGAGGTCGGTAAGTGTCTGAGTAGGGTGATGATGACCACCGTCGCCAGCATTGATTATAGGTATTTCGGTACATGCTTCGGCTACTATCGCAGCTCCTTCCTTCGGATGCCTAATAACTGCCAGATCTGCATAACATGCAACAGTCCTTATTGTATCAGATATACTTTCCCCCTTGGCAACAGAACTAACATGCGCTTCGGAAAAACCGATTACCTTTCCGCCAAGACGGAGCATGGCAGCTTCGAAGCTGAACCTTGTTCTGGTGCTTGGTTCGTAAAATAATGTTGCAAGCAGCTTCCCATTACAAGCTTTGCTATATTTTTCCGGATTCTCTATTATTTTGTCTGCGAGGCTAAAAAGCTCCTTCAGCTCATCTGTTGTAAAATCCATAGGCTCTAACAAGTTTCGTCCTTTTAACATTCTGCTCCCTCCTTTTATCAATAACATGATTCGTAAATACTGTCAAAATCCATAAAAAAAAATCCTCCAAATTGGAAGATTTATTGTTGAATGATGTATGAAATTGGAAACACGATATCCATCAAATACGATAAAGAACCTACTGTCATATTAACATCTTTTTTATACTTTACCCGTTGTATCTGTGGAACCATTTTCATACCCTTTCTTACCATTTATATATTTTGCTTAAATCTCCAGTATATTACCACAATATAACTGATTAGTCAAGATTAAATTTTATAATTCTTGCTCATTTTCAAAAATTGTATCGAACCCCATAATACTATTGACTGGTATAGAAAAGCTTGTGCCCATTGCTGGTGTGTTTAATCCGGCTTCATGAGCAATACTCTGCATAATCTTAACTTTCTTTTCTTGAGGTGTCAGTATTAAAACAACATCTTTTTCAGGATGAACAGTTATACGGAGGTATTTTGTCGCCTCCTTTGATCCGAGACCGCGTGCATGGACTAAAGTGCCCCCAGTAGCTCCTGCGCTCTTTGCAGCTTCCATAACTTTTTCAAAATATCCAGCGTTAACTATAGTAATAATCAAGTGATAAGGTTCCTTAGCTGTACCGGATACTATTTCAGTCATATCTTCACATCCTTTCTTAAAATTTTCATTGGCCATTTTGGAGACCGACAATAGCATACTGGTGGCAGTACTTAAGCTGACCGTGAAAGCAATACCTGTCCCTGGCTTGTTCAGATGAAGCTTTTTATATAGCTGGTTCATGATAAAATCTAACATCGGCCTCGCCAAAATACTTATTGATATAATTTTCTTAGAACCACCATAACCAAGTATGTCATATATTACCGACTTGGCAGATCCCTGCCCATACATCAACAAGTTAATTGGCATGTTATACTTTATAAATATATCCTCTAGATTATCTTTATGATCTGAATCTATTATAGTAATCAGTGCCTTATGCTTGGTTTCTGAACAATCAACCATTTCTAATCCTCCGTAATCCTGCATAAGTCCGCCATAGCTCTTCCTTGCGAATCAGACGAACAGTAATTTTTGTGTGGTATTATAACTTATAAAAAACTCTCTGTCTATCATATTCTTATATTACATTGGATACCATTCTCCTATTTATCGCCCTCCGTATCATCTTCTCCTAAATTATCTTCCCCACCTATCTTGATTACATCACATGACAAATCCTGTTCATTTTCATCATAATCCACTTCAACAATTATATCATCTTCCATTGGGACAATGACGCCGCTCCTTCTTGCGATATTGGATTTAATTACATATGACAAGCCAAATATTTGAAGAGTAATTACGGGCAGCATTGCAACCAGCGCCACAATACCAAACGCGTCGCTATAGACATTACCGCCTGTGGTTTCTGAGGCTCCAATGGCAAAAGGAAGCATAAAGGTTGCAGCCAATGGACCAGAAGCGACAGCTCCAGAATCGAAAGCAATTGAAATAAAAAGTCGGGGGACAAAGAATGTTAGTACAAGAGCGAACACATATCCTGGAATCAAAAAATATAGGATTGATATGCCTGTGATAACTCGAATCATAGATAATCCAACTGCAATTCCAACCCCTATGGATAAACCGATACCCAAGGATTTTGCTGAAATAGCTCCGGTGGTGACTTCCTCCACCTGCCTTTTTAACACAAATACTGCCGGTTCAGCGGCAACTACAAAGAATCCGATTGCTATTCCAACGGCAATCAAGACCCAGTTACTATTGTTTTCAATTAAACTGCTGCCTAGCGAATATCCGGCAGGCATAAAGCCAACATTTGCACTGGTTAAAAATAATACGAGACCTATATAGGTATAGATGGTTCCCATACCAATCTTATAGATGGCACTTCTTCTTAAATTCAATCTGAAAATATTAAATATAGCAAAAAGAAAAATCATAGGGAATAATGCTATAGCAACCTGTAAAAAATACTTCGGTAAATTTTGCCCATACAGAGTGATGATATCTGATATGGACTGGTTTTCTGAAGCGCTGATTGCACTTCCTCCAGATGGCTCAAAAAACATTCCAAGAATTAATACTATAAGAATCGGTCCTATTAAACAGAGAGAAATAAGTCCAAAGCTATCTTCTTCTGTTGTTTTATCTCCACGGATAGAGGCAAGGCCAAGGCCTAAAGCCATAACAAAAGGTACCATGATAGGGCCAGTTGATACACCGCCGGATTCCCAAGCAATAGAAATAAAATCTTTACCTGTAAAGGTAGAGAGGATAAAAGCTAGAATATAACAGC
This sequence comes from Clostridiales bacterium, assembly GCA_012838265.1. Classification (GTDB taxonomy): domain Bacteria; phylum Bacillota; class Clostridia; order Peptostreptococcales; family Anaerovoracaceae; genus Anoxybacterium. The sequence goes on along the minus strand of DUPP01000076.1, from coordinate 5,521 downwards.
TGATTAATATATATGAAAGCGGCAGCTGAAATAAGATACGCATAAAAGCTGCTACAAGAGCTAAGGCAACCCCTATAGCAACAGACAAAATGATTATAGAGTCCGGAACACCATTTATCTGGCCAGCTAGCACTATTAAGTCTGGCTCAGCTATAGTAATAAATATACCAATAATAAAAGTCACTAAAATAATCAGTGTAAGGTTTCTTGTTTTCACCAAAGAAGATCCAATTTGTTCCCCAATAGGAATCATAGAAACATCTACTCCAAGATTAAATAATGTTATTCCTAAAACCATAAAAAAAGAGCTGATTAAGAAAAGAATCAAGCCCCATATTGACATCGGCGCTATAGTGAAGTTTAAGATCAAAACTAATATAATAATTGGTATTATAGAAAATGCTGACTCCTTTAATTTATCAGCCAATAATTCTAACATTCATCCACCTTAGTATCCATTAACTTATGTAAACATCTCATAATAATAGCACCTACCTTCCTGGTACGGTATTGTAACATGTTTTAGAGTCTGCGGCAATCCATAAATAGGATTAAAAAATAATGTTTAGAATTTCTAAATTCAAAATTATACCCTACATCCTCCTGGATATTCAAAATTAATAATCTAACACCCTTTTGTCTAAATAGATAACTTTAAATTAATATTTTTTAAAATATGGACTAGAATGTGGTATATTAATGTATGTTGTACGAATAGTTAAACAACCCTAAATTAATTCAGAAAATCATAAGGAACAAACAAATGAATAAAAACTTTAAAGATTTAGGCATTTGTCCTCCCATCTTAAAGGCTATTGAAAAGATGGGTTTTCAGGCTCCTACCGAGGTACAGAGCAGAGTAATACCCCACATACTCAATAAAAAAGATATGATCGTCATGTCAAAAACGGGAAGCGGTAAAACAGCCGTTTTCGGAATTCCCTTGTTGCAAATGTCAGATCCATATTCTTTTGAGCCTCAATGCCTTATTCTCACTCCAACCCGTGAACTTGCAGTTCAAATAGATAATGACCTGAAACAGATGTCTGCTTACCTTGAACACAAAACAATGGCTGTCTATGGTCAGCATGGCATGAGAGCTGAGATCAAGGACTTAAAAAAAGGAGTTACTATTGTAACAGGGACTCCCGGTCGGGTTTATGATCACATACGTAATGGAAATCTTAATGTTAAGCAGGTAAAATTTCTAGTTTTGGATGAAGCTGATAGAATGCTTGATATGGGTTTTATCGATCAGGTGTTCAAGATTATCAAAACTCTTTCGAAGGAGAGAATCACTCTTCTCTTTTCTGCTACTATGCCTTCAGAAATAAAAAGCATATGCAGAAGTTATATGAAAAACCCAATTACGGTAGAAATCGAATCCCAAACAAAAACCGTTGATACCATAGACCAGACATACTACCATGTTAATAAAAATGAAAAACATACTCAGCTCCACCGTTTATTGATGACTGAAACTCCGGAAAGCTGCTTGATCTTCTGTAATACTCGTTATACAGTAGATCGTGTTCATAGATTTCTGACATCAAAAGGATATGCATCACAGGCAATTCACGGTAATATACCTCAATCAAAAAGGCTGAGAATCATGGAGCAATTCAAGAACGGGCGTATTCATATACTTGTAGCTACAGATGTGGCAGCTCGCGGTATCCATATTGACGATTTGGCCTTAGTCATAAACTATGATGTACCCCTTGACAAAGATAGCTACATACACCGCATAGGACGTACCGGCAGAGCTGGTAAAGGTGGTCGGGCAATTACTTTAGTAACCAGCGATGATATTATAAGTCTTTATGAGATTGAGGAACATATAGGCTCTTTAATTGAAGAATCAGAATTACCTTCTGATTCAGTAGTAGAGTCATCTAGAGAAAATGCTGAAAGATGGATAAAAGAAAAATATCAAAATAGTATTTTGGCTGCTTCCAAGTCTTCAAAAAAGAAGCATAATAACAAATCGAGGAAGAAATCATATAGTTACAAAGACAAACGAAGACCTCGACCAACTTCAGAAACTGGTGGGTTTCAGAGAAATTCTAGGTATGGTGCTCGAGAGGATTCATACGATAACCGTATCAGAACGTTCAAGGAAGATCCCACTGAAACTAAAACGAATACTCAAAGCAGAAAACCACGGACAATACGTTCAGAAATGCCTAACGATTCCCACGGCAAAGTGTCCCGAGAGTTACGTCCAGAAAAACGAAATGAAACTCGCAGCATAATGTCTAGAGAGCAGCGCATCTCAGCTACGGAGCCTGTAAGCAAGAAACCGTTTTTGAGTCGTTTAATAAAGCGCATACTGGGAAAATAATTTTTGATTTATGCCAATCCCAATAAACGAGCAGTGCTTGCAACAAAAAAGCAAACTACAATACCTGTTACCGTAGGTACCAGAAAAGAAACCAGAGTCCATTTCCAGCTCTGGGATTCTTTTTTTATAGTCAAACACGTTGTACCGCATGGCCAATGCATCAAAGAAAACAGCATCATACATAAAGCTGTAAGCCAGGTCCATCCATTAGAAACAAGCAAATCTCCCAACTGTACTAAACTGTTCAGTTCCAGCATACTGCTTGCAGACATATAGCTCATTATTACGATAGGAATCACAATTTCATTGGCTGGGAATCCAAGTATAAAGGCAAGTAAAATATATCCGTCCAAACCTATAAGCCGTGCAAAAGGATCCAAAAAAATTGCACACTGTTTCAATAAACTTATATCACCAACATGTATGTTTGCCATTACCCATATGATAAGTCCAGCGGGTGCAGCTACCATCACAGCCCTGCCAAGCACAAACAAAGTTCTGTCAAACACAGATCGCACAATTACTGTGCAGATTTGCGGTTTCCGATACGGCGGCAACTCAAGTGCAAAGGAAGAAGGAAGTCCCTTCAATATGGTTTTGGATAATATCCTTGAAATAATCAGTGTCATCACTATGCCGAGAACAATTACCCCAGTTAAAAGTATCGCTGATAACAATGATTGGAAAGGGCTTGCCGCATAGCCTGCAAAAAATATCGTGATAATAGCAATAAGAGTTGGGAAACGACCATTACAAGGCACAAAATTATTTGTAATCATTGCAATCAATTTCTCCCTTGGGGAGTTTATTATTCTGCATCCAATGATTCCTGCTGCATTACAGCCAAACCCCATGCACATTGTTAATGCCTGCTTGCCGTGAGCGCAGGATTTCTTAAAGAAATTATCTAAATTAAAAGCTACTCTTGGCAAATACCCCAGATCTTCCAGCAATGTAAATAGCGGAAAGAAAATCGCCATAGGGGGCAGCATTACCGAAACGACCCATGCCACCGTCCGGTATATACCCATAACAAATAATCCGTGCACCCATGCCGGGGCACCAAGTTTCATGAATAGTCCGGTCAAGTGCTCTTCAATCCAAAAAAGAAATGTGGCGATTGCCTGAGACGGGTAATTTGCTCCTGTAATAGTAATCCAGAAAATGAAGCCCAGGAGTCCTATCATAATTGGAATTCCAAAGCTTCTTGATGTGACAATTCGATCTATCCTGCGATCCAAATCATTATATTCTTTATTTTCCGTCATAACTGAAATGCTTGCTACGTTTTCTGCAATAGCTACAGTCTTTGATGCTATCATTTCTCTATAAGTCTCGATACCAATACCATTAAGGTTCAATAGATTTCTTGCTTCCTTAAGCCTTTGAAAGAGAGCTTGATCCTGCAGCAAATCAAGCTCTAGGTATTTTTTCATGGAGTTCAATAGTTTTTCATCACCGTCTAGGAGTTTTAAGGATACCCAGCGGCTGTTGAGATTGTCATTCAGCAATTCCTTCACTCTAGATTCAATAATATCAATACTCTTTTCGATGATTTCATCATAGCTTATATCTAAAGGCTGGGAACAATTTTTTTTAACAGTCACTTGATGTACTGCCTCCATTAGTTCATCCAACCCTTCCCCCGTGTTGGCACTAGTTCCAACAACGAGAACACCAAGTTGTCTGCTCAGTTCCTCCAGATCCACATGAATGCGCTTCCTTTTCGCTTCATCCATAAGATTGACGCAAACTACGACATTAGCTGTAATCTCCAGTATCTGAAGGACTAAGTATAAATTTCTTTCAAGACAAGTCGCATCTGTTACCACAACTACGGCATCTATATTACTAAAGCAGAGAAAATCACGGGCGACCTCTTCCTCTTCAGAATTAGCCATAAGTGAATACGTCCCAGGAACGTCAGCTAATATGAATGTAGTATTTTTATATTTATATCTGCCTTGTGCGTTTGTGACAGTTTTTCCCGGCCAATTGCCTGTATGCTGATTTAGACCAGTCAAACTATTAAAAACAGTGCTTTTCCCTACATTAGGATTCCCCGCTAAAGCTATTATTTTCTCACTAGAATTATTTCGCTCTATTTTAAATTCACTTTGCAGAATACCTGCTCCAGTGGATTGATTCGACAAACCCATTTATTAAACCCCCATATTATATTGCCTTTTTCAATGTCTTATAATGTTTCTACTAATATTTTGGAAGCCTCTTCAGATCGAAGGGCTATTACAGCACCTCGTATTTGATATGCAGTTGGATCTCCAGAAGGGCTTTTCTGTAATGCTTTTACCTCTGTATTTAAAACCAATCCTAAATCAAGCATTCGTCTTCGGCTTGCCGAATCTGAATTAAGTATTTTTACCTTGGCCTTTCTCCCTATAGGTAAATCGTTTAGTGTAATGTTCTTTTCCATTTTTAACCTCCATTTAGTTAGTCCAGGGTAAAATTTTTTCCCTAGGCTAAAATATGAAATATATGAGCCGTATGTTACGCATATACTTAAAAATAATAAGATATAAAGGTGTGATCGATATTAACAGCAAAGAGTTTTATACAGTACGCGGATATCATTTGCTTGAACAGAACAAACGGCTCATCACTCCAGCAATGGAAGATTACTTGGAAATGATATATAGATGCGGATTACAGGAAGAGTATATAAGGATCAATCAACTTGCTCAGCTTTTAAACGTAAGGGCTTCGTCTGCTTCAAAAATGGTACAAAAACTTGGAAATCTCGGTCTGATGAAATATGAAAAATATGGAGTTCTCGTTTTGAGTGAAGAAGGTAAAGAGATTGGTAAGTTTCTTTTGGAAAGACATAATATAATCGAAAGGTTTCTCAGACTTCTAGGTTGTTCTGAAGATAATATTTTAAAACAAACAGAATTGATTGAGCATAACCTACATAATGAAACAATACATCGTCTAGAAATGTTAATCAGCTATTTCACAAACAACCCTGATGTTCTTGAACAATTTGAATATTTTGTTAAAAAATATTAAGATTGAGTTAAATGATGATCTGAAATGTAAGGCTTATAATAACATATCTCCTACCTCGTATTATAAAGTAGTAGTGTTTATAGTCCCTCTCCAAGGACTTAATGCTATAATTTTCACAGACGCTGTGGATTAGTCCTATCCTCCTAACGC
>DUPP01000075.1 GCA_012838265.1 Clostridiales bacterium | reverse complement strand
TTAACCCCCTTGGCGGCTGGCGCCGCTCCGCTAGGTAACCACATGGTTCCTTCGGCGCTCGCTTCATTTTATTATGCGAGCTGAGCACCCTCCTTCAATCTTAGTATACTAGTACTAAGACAAGGTCTTTATCAGCCTTATATAGAGTTGCATCAGGCTAGCTTTATCTACATCCTCTGCAGCGACCAACGGGCATCGTTCTATTTCCTTATCCTTTTCAAAAATAATCAATTCCCCAATTTTATCTCCTTTAGCAATCGGAGCTGATATTTTATCCCCAAATGAAAGCTCGCTTCTTATATTATCTCTCTCGCCTTTCTTTACGAGAACATTTATATTCTCAGGAGCTACTGCTTCGATCATGTTCGGGGAGCCCTTCTCTATTACAATCATGCCCATAGTTTCACCTTTTTCCGCCAATTTAACTGAGTCGTAGTTTGCAAATCCATAGTCTAGCAGCTTTGATGCCTCAGCAAATCTGATTTTCGAAGTCGGACTGCCCATGATTACCGCAATCAAGGCCAAATCACCTCTTTCTGCAGAAGCGGATAAGCAATATCCTGCCTCTTGGGTGAATCCTGTCTTAATTCCGTTTGCGCCCGGATAAATCTTAATTAGCCTATTAGTGTTTGTCAGTCCAAGCTCTGTCTGCTTTTTCCCGGGCAGACCTACTGTAACGTTTGTCATCCAGACAGTAAACCAATCCTGAATTTTTTTATGCTTCATAAGCTCCTTCGACATCAATGCTATATCATATGCGCTGCTATAGTGATTGGCTACTGGAAGCCCGTTTGTGTTGACAAAATTCGTATTTTTCATCCCAAGCTCCGCTGCTCTTTTATTCATTTTTTCGACAAAAATATCGGCGCTGCCTGAATGATGTTCTGCAACTGCCACACATGCGTCGTTTGCACTAACGATGGCTATACCCTTCATTAATGTTTCAAGATCATGCTGTTCGCCGGGTTCCATATACATTTGGCTCCCACCCATGCTTGCTGCTTTTTCACTTATAGTAATCTTGTCATCAAGACTCATCTGTCCACGTTCTACTGCTTCCATGATTAGGAGCATCGTCATTATTTTAGTTACACTGGCAGGAGGCAATCTATCATGCGAATTATGCTCAAATAATACAGTCCCGCTTTCCGCATCGATTAGAATGGCCGATTTTGCATCTACTGTCATCCCAATTGCCCCACCTGTAATGGAGGTTGGAAGGACTGCTTGCTCTGGCTCTGCTGCACTGGAGATCATTTCTTTTATAGTATCGTCTTCTTCTGCAAAAACTGCCCATGGCATCATCCCTATTACTAATATTGCCACGAGTAATAACACCGTTTTTTTATATCGAAGCAATACAAAAACCCCCTCACATCAATCTATATAATATAGATATGGATGTTTTAGGAGTTTTATGACTAAATTCAAGTTGACTTGTTTAATCAGAATCTGCTATAGAACTGTGAGTTAGCTCAATTTATCTTCGCTATTGGATAACTTTTTTAACTAGATTGGTAACTTGAGGTTTACTGCTTTGAACATGAAATGCTCGGGCAGCTTCAAGTGCTGCTTTATCTACACGTCTATGATCATTTCCGTAGACTGTAGCCAATAATTCTCCTGCTTGTATTGTTTCACCGACCTTTTTATTGAGCAGTATCCCCGCAGATAGGTCGATGTTGTCATCTTTGGTTGCTCTGCCTGCACCAGAATGTTGAGATGCAAGCCCTATGATTTTTGCTTCGATAGAACCTATGAAGCCGTCTTCCTGAGAATAGATTTTCGATATACATGCGGGCTGTGGAAACAGAGCATATCTGTTTATCACTTCGGGATCTCCGCCCTGCCCTTCGATAAACTCAGCTAGCTTGTTTAATGCCGAACCATCGTCTAAAGCTTGCTTTGCTTTTTTAAAACCTTCTTCAGGTGAAACAGCTTTTTGGCCTAGAAAAATCATGTATGCCGCCAAAGTCAAAGAAAGATCCGTTATATCCTCCGGGCCTTTTCCTTTCAATGTTTCAATTACCTCAATGACTTCAAGGCTGTTTCCAACCGCATATCCAAGCGGCTGATTCATATCCGTGATAAGGGCAACAGTATTTTTGCCTTCTGCCTTGCCAATCCCTACCATAAGTTCACCAAGTCTGCAAGCATCCTCAAAGCTTTCCATAAAAGCTCCGTTTCCAAACTTTACATCCAAAACGATGGCATCACTGCCTGAAGCAAGCTTTTTACTCATAATGCTCGATGTGATAAGGCTGATATCATCTACAGTTGCAGTAACATCTCTCAGTGCATATAATTTTTTATCTGCAGCAGCTATTTCTGCTGTCTGACCTATTACAGATAACCCTACATTGTTTACTAGTGAAATAAATTCCTCCGGTTTTAGGGTGGTTTTTAATCCTGGAATAGACTCCATCTTATCGATAGTCCCGCCGGTAAAGCCTAGTCCCCGCCCTGACATTTTTGCAACTGGAACACCGCAGGAAGCAGCCAGAGACCCAGCGATCAATGTCGTTTTGTCTCCAACACCTCCGGTACTGTGCTTATCGACCTTTATTCCCTGAATTGCTGATAAATCTACAACATCCCCCGTGTTCATCATCGCCCTTGTTAATTCAATTGTTTCATTCTTGTTCAGCTTTTTAAAAAAGATTGCCATTAACAAGGCGGACGCTTGATAATCAGGTATGTTTCCATCAGTGTAGCCTTTTATGAAAAATTCAATTTCTTCTTTACTGAGAGCGTGACCCTCTCTTTTTTTATAAATAATATCGTACATATTCATTTTAAGACTCTCCTTGACAGTATTAATACTTAATACTCCCATAATCCATTTCTTCTATAGCGATAATGCTGAGAATTTATCATACCAGTTTTACCAGTTTTAAAAAACTCTCTCCTATTTTAGGACTTTGGACTTGAAGAATTTCTGATATAGTCGCGCCGATATCCGCAAATGAGCTTCTGGTCCCCAAGTTGACTCCTGACTTAATCTCATTGCCGTAAATTATGACAGGAACATATTCTCTTGTATGGTCCCAACCCGCATGTGCTGGATCATTCCCATGATCTGCACAAAGGATCAATAAATCATCTTTTTTCATAGAGTTTAATATCTCCGGAATCATTGTATCAAGATCTTCAATGCTTTTTCCGTATCCGATTGGATCTCTTCTATGGCCGTACTTTGAATCAAAATCTACAAGGTTTGCAAATATGAGCCCTTCAAAATCTTGATTCAATGCTTCTATAATTTTGTTAACACCATCTGCATTGCTGTCCGTATGAACTGAAACTGTAACTCCTTGGCCATTAAAAATGTCACTAATCTTCCCTATGGCATATACTGTCATTCCAGCTTCCTTTACAAAATCCAAAACCGTCATATCACTGGGGGATACCGAATAATCTTTGCGATCTGAAGTTCTGATTCTTTTTCCATCCTTTAATACATACGGTCTTGCAATAACTCTGCCGACCAGCATATCTCCCACCAGCATTTTTCGTGCTACTTCACAAATATGATAAAGCTTTTCCAAAGGGATAACAGCTGTATTTGCAGCTATTTGAAACACACTGTCTGCAGATGTATAGATAATCGGTTTTCCTGTTTTCTCATGCTCCGGTCCTAAGTCTTCAATGATTTTTGTCCCTGATGCCGCATAATTACCTAACGTCTTTACGCCAATTGCTTTTTCAAAGGACTCCATAAAATCCTCAGGAAACTTTTCAAAAGTCTTAAATGGAACGTCAGTATATAGCCCAGCAATCTCCCAATGTCCTGTTATTGTATCCTTTCCCTTCGACATTTCCTGAAGTCTTCCATAAGAACCCATGGGACTATCTATTTTTTTGATATTGGTTACACCATCTATCATACCCAGACCTAATTTTTCTAGATTTGGTATTTTAAAATCAGGCATAGCTTCTGCAATATGCCCCAATGTATTAGCACCGGAATCACCGTACAGCTCTGCATCCGGCATTGCACCAATTCCAATACTATCTAATACAATCAATACTACTCTTTTCATCCTTTATACACCTTTCTATATAATACGTATTGGGATATTCCGTAAATGATCTGTAGAAGCAAGGATATATTCTATGCCATTTCTAATACCCTTAAATCCGCCTTCAATAGCGTCTTTTCCATGGAGATGACCGTAAATTACTTTATTAACTCCATACTCTTCAAAAAGTTCTGTAAAACCAGAGCCCCTGAGTATATCTCCAGCAGGAGGAAAATGCAATACACCTAACATTCTGCTGTGTCCTGAATTATCAATCCTTTGATATTCCGCATTTACCGCAGCTTCAAGGGACGCTTTAAGTCTGCCCAGCTCACGGCGGTAGATCTTCTCGTCGTGTGAAGTAAAATCATCTTCGCCAGGGCAAATCCATCCTCGCGTACCGCATATAGCATATCCCTCTGCAGCATAGAATGTATTTTGTAGAAAAAACATGTTGCTAAATAATGCATTCAGTTTATTTACAGAATTCCACCATAAATCGTGGTTTCCTTTTATAAGAACCTTTTTCCCTGGAAGCTCACTTATCCATTTCAGGTCTACTACAGCATCATTAAGTCGTAAAGCCCAGGATGTATCACCTGGAATAATCACCGTATCTTCTTCAGAAATCATAGCTTTCCAATTATTCTTAATTTTTTCTGTATGATTAATCCATTCTCCTCCGTAAATATCCATTGGTTTTTCAGATGAAAAGGAAAGATGCAGGTCTGAAATTGCATATATAGCCATACTTTATTTTACCTCACTTGGTTCATAATCCACTGAATCATCATCCACAATATCAATGTTCAAAATCTCACTGCTGGTTACTTCAGGAAGGCTGGCAACATTCCTAAGCTTTCTTTGAATTTGCCTGGTTCTCGTTCCAACAAGCTTGTCAAGCTCAGCATTGGCTTGATTGATTCTTTGCTGTGCCGCCGATAAAACATCTCCGAATTTATCGAATTCCGTCTTAACTGCACCCAAAATATTCCAAACCTCGCTGGAATGCTTTTGGATAGCTAATGTTTTAAATCCCATCTGCAAGCTGTTCAGCAATGCCGCCATTGTAGTCGGACCAGCAATATTAATTTTATAATCCCTTTGCAGGGTCTCCACCAAACCACTTCGTACTACTTCCGCATAAAGCCCTTCAATAGGCAAAAACATAATACCAAAATCTGTTGTCTGAGGTGGATGTATGTATTTGTCATGTATACTTTTTGCAAAATTTTTTATAGCTCGTTCTAGCATTTTTGATGCTTGATTGACTTCCGCTGGGATACCAGCATCATAAGCTTCGACCAGCTTTGTATATGTATCTACGGGAAATTTTGCATCGATGGGAAGGTAAACCTCTCCTTCTCCGTCACCAGGAAGCTTAACAGCAAATTCTACCCGCTCCTGGCTTCCCTTTTTTATAGCCACATTTTTTTCGTATTGATCTGGAGAAAGTATTTGTTCCAAAATTGCCTCTAACTGGATTTCCCCCAATATTCCCCGTGTTTTAACATTAGAAAGCACTTTCTTCAAATCACCTACGCCAGCAGCAAGATTCTGCATTTCTCCCAGACCTTTGTACACCTGTTCGAGTCTTTCACTTACAAGCTGAAAGGATTTACCTATTCGATCCTCTAAAGTTTTTTGAAGTTTTTCATCCACTGTAGCGCGCATCTCATCAAGCTTTTTACTGTTTTCATCCTGCATAAGTGTGATTCTTTTTTCCATTGTTTGGCGGATTTGTTCTAGTTTCTGTTCGCTTACAATGGAATTGTCCTTTAGTCTTGTATCTATTTGAGCTAAGGCATCGAAAACTGTCTTTTGTAGGGTGTCATTTCTCTGTGTTAGTTGAAAATTTAATTCTTGCAAGCGTTTATCCTGAATTTCTGTCGCCTGTCTTTGTGATCCCATAAGCATTTCCCCAAGGTTGCTGAAGCTGTTTTGTATATATTGCATATTTTTGAGATTGTGATTCTCTTCGGGTTTTTTCTTAATGCCTAAAAGAATAATCAAACTAATACTAGTTAGTACAATTACAAAAATTCCGATTATTAACATTAATATCTGCAAGCTGCCTGGCATAGTTTCCCTCTTTTCTGAAGCTCTAAATATACCCTTTCCGATTTTTCTTGATTTAATCGCTAGGGCTAATAATTAATATAAACACATATAGTATAACATTGATTTCTTTTTTTAAAAAGAATATTAAGGCAAAGGAGGTAGTCGCTTAAGGATGGGGTTTGGACAACACTATCTTTCTATGATCAGAGGACTTATAAGCCCTTTCTTTAGCCAAGAAAGCTTTTGGGGAAATCTACTTATAGGACAGTATGGCATTTTAACCATGACTCCAGCGTATTTATTCGGCCTGCTGCTTCCTCTGGTTGCATGCTTTTATTTGTTTCGATATATATTGGAAGATTCTTACCTATTGCCCAGGATAGCTGTATTATTAGACAAACCATTTCACCATATCGGGCTTGGCGGAAATGCAATTATACCGTTCATATTAGGCTTTGGCTGTGTTACAGTTGCTTTGGTGTCAACAACAATCCTCGGTTCCAAGAGAGAACGTCTTATAGCATCTGCACTCCTATGCATTGCTATCCCATGCTCGGCACAGATTGCAATCATTATTTCCTTCGCTTTTATTCTGGATATCAGGTATTTTCTTATCTATCTTCTTGTTATGAGCAGCATCTTTTATTTTATTGGCTTTTTGCTCAATCGTCTCCTGCCCGGTACTTTACAGCCTATAGCCTTGAATACACCTTCTCTTCGAATACCTGATTTTAAAAAGATAGTAAAAAACACTGCACGGGAGACCATAACGTTTTTACGTGATACAGTTCCTGCCTTTTTAGTTGGATCAATCGCTGTTTCAATTCTGGATTTCTATAATGGATTCATGAAATTAAGAGAATTATGCGCTCCGATTACTGTAGAATTTTTAAAGGTTCCTGAAAATGCAGCAAATCTGTTCATAATGAGCATTATAAAAAGGGATCTTGGCGCCGCTGGTTTTTACTCTATGGTAATAGACGGGGGCTTTACACAAAAGGAAATTCTAGTCACCATGATAGTACTCTCGCTTTTTGTGCCATGTTTTGCCTCTCAGATGATCCTTTTTAAACAGGGAAAAGCACTTTTTGCAGCATTAATTTGGATAGGAAGCTTTATTATCGCATTTTTATCGGGCGGAATTGTAAGCTGGTTTCTAAATAATATCCCCATAATATGATACTTTTTAAAATAATACTTTATAATATTTTTTCGCCTATTTAACTTCTAGCACTTCTCTTTCAATGAAGCCATCCACCCCGATAGCTGATAAAAGTGATCTCAATACAGGATCAGAAACACCATAAACATAAACAAAAATGTCAGATGATATTAAAGAATTAAACTGTTCGGTTGATTTTTCTGCCGGTATTGCAACGGCACAAGGTCGATTCATTTCTATAAAATCCATAATTTGTTTTCTTGTGTATTTTTCGAAATTAGGCATAAATAGAATATCTTTGTAACCAAGATATTCTATCTTGGTACAATCATCCATTGTCCTTATCACAGGAATCATTCTGCTTTTCAAGTCCCTTAGAATTGCATCCCTTTCTGTATTAATTGAGCGAACAACCCCCTTCTTTACCGAGCCAGTAAAGTAATCATCCATATTTTGCAGCCAATCCAACATGTCGTCCATGATAATCGCAGTCTTTTCCTCTTCATTGTCCCTCATCCAATTTACAACACTGACAAATGACCTTTCACCCTTTTCAGCTTGAGCAGAAGAATATAACGAAGGGTCGAGCAGTGTAAGCCTTGAAGGGAGGGACTTTGGCGAATTAAGCTCATCTATCACACCTTCTATAGTCTTGCCTTCAAGTATTACCGACCTTAATACATCATTTTTTAAATAAAAGTCAGATAGCTCAACAATACTTTTTGCTCGCAGATATTCATCCCTTAAATCTGTAATATCAAGTCCTTTTCTCGTTATTCTATTGTAAGCTCTGCTGTTCTCAAATACTCCATCTCTTGATATTTCAAACACTATATCATCTATTATGAATGACCCCTTAAGCAAATGAGTCTGACCAGGCGCAAAACCACTTTCTGCCGTAAACAGATTCTGACCAAGATACAAGGTATTTAGTTCTTCTATCCCAAGCAAATAGCAGATAGTTGGCATGAAATCAAGTTGCCCTCCTGAGGTACTTACAGTCATATTACCTTCGTATTCGGGAATATGTATGATAAGAGGGACGTTCAGCATTACGTCGTAGTCATATTCATATCCTAATAATTCAGTTACCCTTTCATCAACGGCTCTGTCTGATTTTGGGAGTCCGAAATGATCTCCATAAAGAGCAATAACAGAATTCTGATATAATCCCTTTTCTTTTAATAGCTCAAGAAACTCACCAATTGCACGGTCAGCGTAATGTGCCGCATTCAGATAATTCCCCACTATATTATTCTCATCCTGGGGATACAGATCTAAACCTTTTAAAAAATCAGGAAGTCGGAATGGATGGTGGCAAGATAATGTAATTAGGAAACTGTAGAACGGGCATCCACCAGCATTCAGTTCCTCAAGAAATTCTGCTGATTGTTTGAAAAAGGCTTGATCGCTGATGCCAACTATGTTACCTCCTCCAATACCTTCGATTTTGTCATCGATTAAGATATCACTGTTAATAAATGTATCAAAACCTAACACGGGATATATTCTCTCTCGATTCCAAAATTTTTTATCATAGCCATGAAAAACTGCGGTCTGATATCCTGCATCCTTTAGAACCCACGGCAATCCATGAAAATAGTTGTCCTGATACAATTGGTATGTAAAGCTTTCGATAGAGCCCAACAGTGAATTGTTTATGGCAAACTCTGCATCAGAAGTGTTGCCGCTCCCAATCTGCTGGTAAAAGTTATCGAAATAGATTGTTCCCTGTTCCTTTATAAGGCGATTAAGATTCGGTGTTATCTCCTGCCCGTTATAATTCCTTCCTATCAAAATATTCTGCATTGATTCCATCTGAATAACTATCAGATTCTTATCTTTTGCAATCCCAAAAAGCTCTCCATCTTTTTCTGATTCATATGTACCCGTTGCAAGATGAAATTCTTTTGTATTCTGAGATTTTGGGGTCGAAAGTGTTTCTATTATATCTTTTAAATGATAGGAAAAAAATTCTTGGTTGTTTAGTGACATTATAAAAGTGCTGTTAAATGGATTAAGCACGAGCACCAGCACAAAAATCCAGATTGCAGCAATTTTAGTAAAATATTTAATTTCTTTTGGTAATGAGCCCATTTTCATCATCCTTCAAATAAATAGTACAATTCGCTTTCAAAATATCCTTATATGCTCCATTTGCAGACTCTTTTGACATAGAAACTGCAGCTACATTATTTAGTCTGATAAATTCAAGCAGCTGATCCGCTGTATTGTCTCCTTTTTCGATGTTTAGAATTGAAGGATATAAGCCTGTGTATTCTACCATTCCGGGAACCTCTGAAACAAACTGGTGAATTATACTTCCAGCATAACTATTTATGCATCTCATGAAATAATCTGAGCTGCGTTCCGCCTGCACATACAATGTCGCATCAGGGTGTTCCCGAGCCCAGGCTATCAAATCCAAATAATCCATCGAAGTCAATCCATTCTTCATCGTCAGGTTGTGAAATGCATCCAGTGTGATTTCGCTAGACAGATTTGTATTAAAGTATTTACCAAGTTCTTCCCATGAGCTTAACAACACTGCTTCCTTATCTTCTGTCCAGCAAACCTGTATCTTTATATCCCTATATCCGGCATCATAAGATGCGTTCAAAGCTTCAAGCGAATTAGTTCCAATAAGAGCTTTGTCCGGAGCTCCGGCAACAGCGATCTCATCTGGATACTCTATAACCGGCTCACTTGAAAATACATCAGCTATACTTTGATTTTCTTTGTAGATTTTGCGCAAAACATCATTTTTTAGGATAAATTCTGATGTATTGATGATTCCCATTGACCTAATATAACCTTCGTAGCAGTCTTCAGTCGGCACCGGAGTTCCTGTCCTTTGATTCCATGCTCTCCCATTTTTAAAAACTCCATCCCTGGACATTTCATATACTATATCATCCTGGAAGAAGGATCCTTTTGTCATATAGGTCTGCTCAGCAACGAATCCAGAGTCTATAGTCAAGAGATTATGCCCTAAATAAATGGTATCCAATGTTTCAAAGCCCATCAAATATGCAATCGTCGGCAAAAAGTCAAGGTGACCTCCGGATATGCTTATCGTTTGATTAATTTCCTTGTCTGCGCCTGGTATCGTTATGATAAGCGGTACGTTCATCATTGTATCATAATCGTAATCCTTGCCTAGAAATCGTGACATTGAATTACAGATTTCCTCATCATTTAACGGTAACCCCAGATGGTCACCATATAGTGCAATGATTGAATTTTCATAAAGTCCTCCTTCCTTCAGCAGCTGCATTAACTGCCCTATGGCATAATCGGTATATGCTGCGCTGCTTATATAATTGCCAAAAATGGTACCTTCATCTTCCGGAAGAAGGTCAATAAACCTATAGTGATCTAACATCAAATATGGATGATGATTTGACAATGTGATAATAAAGCTGTAAAACGGCTGAGAAAGCTCCTTCAGATATTTCATAGATTGTTTGAAAAATTCAGTATCCGTTAGTCCCCAGCCCATCCATTCAGTCATATCGTACTGACCGATGTCCGAACCGCCAATACCTCCATAAAAGGTATCAAAGCCTTGAGTTTTATACGCTTCCTCTCTGTTCCAGAAATCTCTTTCCTCATGGGCATGAAACACCGCTGTATCATATCCCTTTTCAGAAAGCAATACCGGCAAACCTCTAAAGTAGTTGTGGGCAAAGAGCTTATATGAATAGCTCGATAAGCTTCCATAAATTGAGTTGTTTGTTGCAAGTTCCGCATCAGAGGTATTACCGCTTCCTATTTGCTGATAATATCTATCAAAATATATGGTATCACCCTTTATGATTTCATTTAAATTTGGTGTAATCTCCTGACCATTGTATTCAGCGTTAATGACAAAATTCTGAAAAGATTCTAATTGGATTACTATCAGGTTTCTTCCTTCTGCAACACCAAAAAGCGGTCCATCTTTTTCAGTCCGGTAAGTATCTTCAATGGCAGCCATACAATCTAATGCCTCATTAAATTTGTATCCTGTCAATGCTCCAATAATATCCTTTACATGATAACTGAAGATTTCCTGATTAGATAAGGAAGTGATTCGATGACTTCCGAATAAATTGAATACAAGCAGTATTATAATAAGTAATGCAATGATAGGACTTGCTACGTTAATTTTTTTTTTAGTACCCGTTTCAATCTTTCCGTTTCGCAGTCTGCTAAATCTTATACTCAAGGCAGCCAATATTAGCAAAGCATCCCCCAGCAAAAGGAAAAAGCTCGGCTTTAACACTTCTTTGATACTCTCGGTGATATCACCTAAAACTCCAGCAGCTCCAAGCAAATTCACGGATAAATATCGATTGAAAAAACATCCATATGTAACATCACATAGCATCAATATAGAAAATAGCATGTAAATTACTGCTGGAATCCATTTATTGCGAAACGAAGTAAATATAAGATATATTAAAGTACACGTTATAAACCAGACTAAAAAGAAATTTACTTTTACGCCTATTAAGTGATAAAATAGAAAAACCTTCAGTGGAACTGCAAGAATCGCAGCAAATGCCAAAATGCCATATTCATTTTTAATTTCATTCAATTTACTGGATATCTTATTTATCACTCGTTCAAACATGTCAGTACTCCTGTCTTTATTGCTTTCTTCAAAATTCGACCATAAGAATCATTATATTATATTTTCAATCTATAGACAAGAATCTATAATGTCATGTAACGTAAACTTCATATTCCTTGTAACAAAATCTTAATGATATTGTTGTTATTAATTTATAGAAACCCACTATGGTTTAATATATAATAATGTAAGTATATGTAACAAGGCCTTTGGGCTTTGTATAGAATATATTTAGATATGAAATCAGAGTTTTAGGCAAAGTATATAGTTGCAAAATATACAGTTATAGAAAGGGATTGTTATGAAGAAACGAATTATTACTGGATTAATTATATTGTGTTTGATTTTTACTGGAATTGGCAGTGGTGTGATGTTCCTTCTTCCCTCTTTTGGATCGAATGATGGATCTTACGCATTAACGTATAATTATAAACCTATGTCTCAGCGTGGTCATTATATAAACAACACACCTTATCTCCCCATTTCACTGATTGGAACGTATGCGAAAAATCCAGGAATATCCATAGATACATCAGGGAAAAAGCTGGTGATAGATTTATCAAAGCAAAATATTATGATGGCTGATGATGCTACCACTAATTTCGTTAAAACCTATGCAGGTGACATATACATACCTTTGAGAGAAATCGATAAGGAACTGTATTTCCCCTTGAATACTACAAATCAGTTTTTTAAGCTCA
>DUPP01000074.1 GCA_012838265.1 Clostridiales bacterium | reverse complement strand
AGCCCATATTAAACCATTTAGTCTTGATGGACCTCATGAAATTAATAATGGTCTACTGCTTAGAAGAGATTTTCATACCTTGTTTGATCGGGGGTACATAACAATTGATAAAGAATTCAATGTGAGGTAAGCCGCCTCATCAAGGAAGGCTTTGGGAATGGAAAAGAGTACTATGCACGCCATGGAAGTAAGTTGATAATTTTGCCGGAAAAAAAAGAAGAACTTCCTGATCCAAACTATTTAGAATGGCATAATGAGAATATATATTTGGGATAAGTTCATAGAACAAAGAAGTAATAAGCATTATTCATTTACTGAAAAGGGAGATGGTATAAAATGGCTCAAATCGATGCCAACAAATTGATCGACTTTATTAAGCTGTACTTTCCAGAGGATGCGACTGAAATATCTGATGCATTGGAATTACTAAGCCTTTCCCTAGATGGACTACTGAGTAGCACAAATACCACTATTGCAGAATTCCATAAGAATAAAGAGTTTGACAAAGGAATGGAATTGTGGGAGTTTTCTAAATCGGTGGCAGAGATTCAAGAAAAAATTAATGAATATTCAACTTTGATAGGCATAGATGCTGAAACTGATGAAGAAAGAGCCTGAAGAAGAACCAGATGAAAGTGCTATATTGCTGATAACCTATTCAAGGTTATTTTATATTAATTAAAAATCCATATTTTAGAGAATACACAAAATACGAAACACTACCTTTTTTAATATGAGATTCTCCTCTTCAAGTTGTGCATTGCGCTTTTGAAGTTCCTTACCTGTTTAGCCGTTAAAACGCTATCAGAGTCAATTTTTACTTCGGAATATAAGACGGTTAGCTCGTTTCCGTGCCTGAGGAAGTTGAAGCGGTGAAGTATATATTCAAGCAATACTGCTCAGGCGTTGGAATCGAGCGGATAGCGAAAAATTTAAACGAAAAGGGCGTCAGGCTGAAAAAATCAAACGAACTATGGCGCCCTTATTATATAACAAGAATGTTGAGGAACGAAAAATACATAGGCGACGCGTTGTTGCAAAAGAGGGTTAGCGTGAACTTCAAATTGGTAAAAAACAATGGCGTAGCGATTGGAGAAAATGAAGAAATGTTTTGACAGCAAAGGTATGTCAGATTTCCAATGACGATGTGTTCAGGCAGATTATTGAGGGTGTTAAAATGTTGGGCGATGAAATTGAGTTTGAGTTCTGTTGCGGGACAAGGGTGAGGGAGAGGGTGTTAAATACAGGCTTAAAAAATATTTTTTAAAGATTGTATTCCAATAATAAATATACTATAATGACTATAAGAGAATTTTTCTAAATCATAAGGATAAATTAAATGGAAGCAATAAAGTTGTTATTAAAAATTATTGATGAACAATGGAACAATATAAAAATAATGTTTGCGGAGCCGTGGGAAATACCCTGGACTGTTCATGCAGGAGAGAGAGATGATTATGAAATATATTTTTTAGAAAAAGGCAAAGGTAAATTTATTATTAACGGAGTTGAGCATCCTGTTTCTAAGGGAGATTTAATGTTCTTTTCTACTAAGGTGGAAAATTCTTTTATTCCGGATGAATCTTCTTTTCGTTTTGTTTTTATAACCTTTAAGATAGATAATTCAAAAAACCTCGAAAAATTAAATGAATTAAACCATCTTTTGCTACAAGAAAACGCTCCGATTAAATTAGACAATTCTGATTTTGTACATGAAATTTTTTACAAGATACAAAAGGACTTTTATTTAAAACCTCAAGATTATATGTTAAGAATTAAATTACTTTTAGGAGAATTGTTTTTAAAAATATCAGACCAATGTTATTCCAACTATTTGAATAACTCAGGAAAAATTTATTCCAATAAAAATTCTCATGTATGTATTAATCAGATTATTATCTATTTACAAAAAAATTACAACAAAAATATCAATCTCGAAGAGCTGGGCAAAATGGTTAATTTACATCCAAGATATTTATGTTCTCTTTTTAAGCAGGTTAGTGGTAAAAACTTAAGCGAACTTATAAGGGAAATAAGGATAGAAAAAGCAAAAAGATTGCTTTCATATACCCCTTTGTCAATAACTGAAATTGCTTTTGAGGTAGGATTTTCAGGCAGTCAATTTTTCAGCAGAGTATTTAAAAACAGTGAGGGGATATCTCCCTCATTATACCGTAATTCAAAAAACAAAATCTGAATATAATCCACATTTTCAATGAATTTAAATCAAGAAAGGATTTCCCTTTCATTATATAATGTTGTTAATACAAACATAAGGAGAAAAAAATAATGAAAGAGAAATTGGCAATATTCGGCGGGGAAAAAGCAAAAACCACACCTAATTTTCCAATGTATCCGGGAGGACTTGAAATAGGCGATGAAGAAAAGAAAGAGGTTTTGGAGGTTCTTGATAGGAAATATCTGTTCAGGTATTACGGTCCTCAAAATTATCCATCTAAAGTTAAAGAATTTGAATTAAAATTTGCGGAAAAATTAGGAGCAAAATATGCCCTTGCAGTGAATTCATGTACATCCGCACTTATTTCTGCATTGACTGCCTGCGGAATCGGACCGGGGGATGAGGTAATAGTTACAGGATACACCTTTTTTGCATCCTGCGCTTCAATAGTTGCAGTAAAGGCTTTGCCTGTAATTGTAGAAATTGATGAAACTTTAACAATGGATTCGGTAGATTTAGAAAAGAAAATTAATCCTGCTACAAAGGCTATACTTGCTGTACATATGCGCGGAGTTCCTTGTAACATGGATGAAATTATGAAAATAGCAAAAAAACATAAACTTATAGTAATAGAGGATGTTGCTCAGGCTCTTGGTGGTACATATAAAGGTAAATATCTGGGTACAATAGGCGATTGCGGCTGTTATTCTTTCCAATACCATAAGATAATAACGGCAGGCGAAGGCGGTATGGTTGTAACAAATGATAAAAGATTATATGAAAGATGTATGAGCTATCATGACACGGCAGCTTGCTGGAGACCGGATAGGTTTGCTGAGCAAAGATACGAGGGTGAACTTTTTTGCGGAATGAATTTCAGAATGAGCGAGCTTACGGGTGCTGTAATGCTTGCGCAATTTGCTAAACTTGACAAATTACTTTCTTTAATGAGAAGAAATCAAAAAATTATTATTGACGGGATAAAAAACACAAAAGGTATTAAGATAAGGCCTGTAAATGACCCTGCGGGCGATACAGGCATATGCCTTATGTTTTTCCTTGACAACAGAGATAAGGTAGAAAAATTTGTAGAAGCATTAAATGCCGAGGGCGTAAATGCCGCAGGAGTATTTAATTCAAGTATTCCCGATTGGCATATATATGCGCATTGGAAGCATGTAATTGAAAAGAAAACGGCAACAAAGGAAGGCTGTCCTTATACTTGTCCTTATCATACCTCCAAACCTGTAGAATATTCAGCTGATATGAATCCCAACACCATTGAATATTTAAGCAGGGTAATACATCT
>DUPP01000073.1 GCA_012838265.1 Clostridiales bacterium | reverse complement strand
GAAAATATAACAATAACAGCAAATAAGAATTAATTATGAGCGATTACAGTTTACCAAGAATTAAAGAGAGCGAACTGCCCGAAGCCACGAGCATAGACAAAGTCCGTGTTCTTGACAATGCAGGAAAGAGCGTCTGGAAAAAGAAAGAAGACATACCTATCACACAGGCACAGGTTACCGACCTAACCGATGATTTTGCCTTGAAGGCCGACCACGGATACGGGGAAGGGGAGACCGTAAAGACTCTGAAGGATGTTGAAGATGAACTTGCTCTCAAGGCAGATCAAACCGAATTGGATCAATTAGCGGGCGAGGTGAGCTTATATAATCCCACCCTATCAGCACCTCTTGAGGCGGGACAATATTATACAAAGACTACCGCAAGATTAGCCGCAATAAGTAATAATAAGGCCGCATTTGGTCTCATTTTGACTTATCAAACAGGGGTGGACAAGTGGGTGACAGAGCAGTTCATCGGAGACGTAATAGACAACTACTGGTGGAGTAATGACGGTAAATGGGTACGCATTCAGGACGAGAATAATCTGTACGCAACAGCAGCAATATTAAGCGATGATCTAAATTCAATACTCAACACCAACCTGATCAATCTTGATCTTGTTATTAAGAACAAGTATTACTCGGCAGGGAGTAATAAAATACTCTCGTCAACAAATTCAACTTATGACCTGGCTTTGATAAAAGTTAAGCCGGGAGTATCATACGGATCATTATCTGTTATATCCGGCTGTTATCTTGACAATAGCTTAAATGTAATTTCAGCTATTGTGCTGACGAATAACTTATTTACTGCTCCGGCAGGAGCTAAGTTCGCCGCTATCAATCTACAGAAAAATAATGAAGTATATCAGTATAGCTACACAATTACCGAAGGATCAGTACCTGGTGCGGCTATACCGAGGGGTGGTGGGGTGCTAAAGCCGTCAGTAATTGCAGACATCGTGCAGGAGCTCAATAACACAGCTAACAAAATCATATCCGGGAAAAATATGATTGACACAGGAGTTGCATATATGGAGTCTGGGCTCAGGCAAAATGGGTTCGGAACACTTGTGTCAAATTCAAACGCAGCCATATGCTCGACAAAGGCTATTCTTCTGAAAGCCAATACTACATATGCCATTTCTGGTAGCGCATTGGCGTGGGAGACAGCACCCAGAGCAGCACTTTATAAAAATGTGCTTGATGTTGCGTCGGGGAGCGTTGTTGTTTTTACGGCAGTTCCGGGAGGATTTACATTCACAACCGGGGCGACAAATTTATATTTTCGTGTTGATCTAAAAACGACGTTACCCGGTGGAGACATTGTGTCTGGAATTATTCAACTCGAAGAGGGTTCGACAGTTACGGAATATGAAAAACGTTACTATGAATTTACCTCGAAGAATGATAAATCCGTCAATGGGATATATAATATTCCGGTTCAGAACCAGAATGCGCATAAAAAATTCCCCCAGTTATTTAATCACTATTTGAAGAGAGATAAAAATATTCAGATAATTCTGGTTGGCGATTCGATTACGGCAAGGGATTACCATACTACATATTTTACAGAAGAAGAAAAAACAAAGAGACCTCCATTGATGGTGTCAAAGAATTTAGGGTCAGCCATTTATGACAAGCTCACTTGGCAGAATGCAGAATATGCGAGATGGGACAGGACAGGTATATTCACTGAATCAGGCGGTACATTTGCAACGGTCGATTCTTACGCTACTATAGGAGGTGGATCATCAAATGGCATAACGGCTGGAGATGGTCAGTTGGGAGATCAATGGTACGACATAGATAATAGACCTTCCGACACAAGGATATACACAGGGTCAGCACAAGCATCTGTTCAATTTACAATTCCGGAAAACACTTATGTCTTTAACTGGATTTACAGAACAGACCTGAAAGGATGTATAGCCAACACTGTTTCAATAGCTGAAGGAAATGGAAAAGTTCAAGTTTACAATGTTGCAACACAAACATGGGTAGAAGCAAATGGATACGTGTTTTCAATGAGGCATCCGGGGCTACAAACGCATAGAATCAATTCGAAGTTTCAGGAAAGATTAAGATTCAGATGTTCAGATAAGTACAAAGGTGGAACATTTGATGGACGCACTGGATCAAAAACTATCACAATAACAAAAGACACTTCGGATTCCAGATTTTTGTATTGGGGGATAGAATGGTCAAAAGAGCCCTATATCGTGACAGTAATTAATGCTGCACGTGGTGGAGAAAATATTAGCTCTATGCTCCCCGCAATGGACGATGATGTGTTTGATTGGGTTAATAATTCCCCAGACACATTCACTTTTGTTATCCATGAAATTTACCTCAATCAAGGACAGAATAATGCCAATTCGGCAAAATCAATCAATGACTTCTTAACAGAGTGGAGTGACTATTTTTATTCTGATGCAAACCCCTATTCCTATAGGGAACAATCAAAAGTTGGGGGGATTGCCTGGAAGAAATTTGAAGCATTAACTTGGAACCCAAATCCTACCGCAGGCGGTGGTGGAATATTAATCACAGAGCCATACGGTTGGCATGTTTGGGAAAGTGCAGCAGATGGGATGAAAACGATACTGGATAATTTTTTATGTTATTTATATCAATATCGAGACAACTATGATGAAGAAGGACATTCAATGGTTAATATCACAATGGCTTTACTTAATGAAGCAAAAATGAAATATGGAAAAGAATGGTACAAGGCCTTTCAATCATCTGGAGTTACGGGAGGTTCGTTTTATAATGACGTTACTCATCCAAATGATTATGGCGTGAATGTAATTTCAAGATGGATTAATTCAAATTTTGACTTTCTTTTGATTTAATTCAATTAGGTGACGATTAGATGCAGAAATGGCCATTCAACGAAAAGTTATTTAGATATGGAAAAGAAGCGTGACATACCCGCTTGGGCGGCAATAACTATAACAGTGTTTCTAAGTATTACGGCAGCTATAGCAGCATACTCTACACGAATGTACAAAGTGGAAAGGGATGTTGATGTTCACGAAGTACGCATTCAGCGTATGGAGGAAACACAGATTAAGCAAGAAACGATAAACACGGAGGTAATTAAGATGCTTCACGAAATCAGGGAATCAACAATCCGCATCGAGGG